>JAZDFF010000042.1:0-218381 GCA_043808095.1 Candidatus Omnitrophota bacterium | reverse complement strand
AGGCATTCAAGAAGTGGGTTGAAGATTACAACAACGATTATCCCCACTCATCCCTGAATTACCGGACACCCTGTCAATTTGAAAAAGAGCAAATATTGCTTACTACTAAAATTTAGCTTGACTAACGGGGAGCATTACAACCAATGACCAATTAACCAATTTTTCAATTGGAAATTGAGTAATTGGACATTAATTGCCCGCCTGCTGGCAGGCGGGGGATTTGGAAATTAAAATTTCGTTTCTCTGTTAAAAAATTAAGATGGCAAATAAAAATATCTTAGACAAAATGGCTTCAATAGAGGCCCGCTACCAAGAGTTAGAACAGCTATTATCCGACCCCAAGGTTATAGGAGATCGTGCGGCTTATCAGAAATACGCCAAGGAGATGGCTGATCTAGCTAAGGTGGTTAATAAATACCGCCCTTATAAAGAGGTCTTACGAGAATTAGAGGATTGGTCAAAGATTGCCAGTGATAAATCCCAGGATCCCGAATTTATGAAGTCCGCTCAAAAAGAGATAGAAGAGCTAGACAGAAAAAAGGCGCAATTATTAAAGGAACTAGAGGAGTCGCTTTTAGTAGAAGACGCAAGCAGTGATTCTGATTTTATCGTTGAGATAAGGGCAGCAACCGGCGGCCTTGAGGCGGGTATCTTTGCCGCAGACTTATATCGTATGTATACAAAATTCATTGCCAAAAATAATTGGCAGGTAGACCTCTTAAGCAGCCATTCCACAGAACTCGGTGGATTTAAGGAAGTAATCTTTGGCGTAAAAGGAAAAGGTGCTTACAAGCACCTTAAGTTTGAAAGCGGGGTCCATAGGGTTCAGCGCGTGCCGCAGACCGAGACCTCGGGAAGGATTCATACCTCAACGGCAACAGTCGCGGTATTGATTGAACCTAAGGAGGTAGAATTAGAGATTGACCCAAAAGACCTTAAGATCGACGTATACAGATCTTCCGGCCCGGGCGGCCAGAGCGTAAATACTACGGATTCTGCGGTGAGGATTACGCATCTACCCACGGGTCTGGTGATTACCTGTCAGGATGAACGTTCACAGTTAAAAAATAAAAATAAGGCAATGAGGGTCTTAAGGGCAAAATTATTGGAGAAACAGCAACAAGAAAACTTTGCCGAGATTGCCTCTAACCGCCGCGCCCAGATCGGCAGCGGTGACAGGAGCGAGAAAATCCGCACTTATAATTTTCCCGACCGAAGAATTACCGACCATCGTATCAATTTAACTTTGTATAAATTTGAATCTGTCTTAGAAGGTGACCTCGACGAACTTACCGCAGCCCTGATCAGTAAGGAGACCGAACTTAATGCATGAGAAAGAATTAATACTCTGCGACTTATTGAAATGCAGCCGTGCAGATCTTTATGCATCGGGTTTTACGCTTAGTAATGAGCAAAAGGCATATTTACAAGAGGTCATTAAAAGAAGGTCAAAGGGGGAACCGCTGCAATATATCTTGGGCAATACTGAATTCATGGGCCTGGAGTTTAAAGTAAGCAGGAGTGTCTTTATCCCACGGCCGGAAACCGAGATACTTGTTGAAAAAGCCATAGATTTAGTTCGAAAATCGAAGATTGAGAATAGAAAATTGAAAATCTTAGATATTGGTACAGGGTCGGGATGTATTGCCGTATCTTTGGCAAAATATTTAACTAATATTGAGATAACCGCAACTGATATTTCAAAAGAGGCTTTAGAAATTGCCCAAGAGAATGCCTTACTAAATGGAGTGGCGGATAAGATTAATTTTGTGCTTAGCGACTTATTTTCGAGCATCGAGTTACAAGAGACGAGTTACGATATAATCATTTCCAACCCCCCCTATATAAAAACTGCGGATATCGAGAATCTGCAGAATGAGCTGAGTTATGAGCCGCATATCGCACAAGACGCAGGTCCAGACGGATTAAGATTCTATCGCCGGATTTTAGTTCAGGCAGCAGATTTTCTTAAAACAGGCGGTTTTTTACTAATGGAAATGGGTTTTGGCGAGTCTGGCTTAATCAAAGAAATTGCAAGAGAAACTAATAAATTCGAGATAGTTGATGTGGTTTTGGATTATGCGGGGATTGAGAGAGCCATAGTTTTAAAATTGAGTAACCAGTAACCAGTGTACAGAAACCAGAAAATTTTAATCTGGTTACTGTGCTCTGTAATCTGGTTTCTCCCGAACGAAGTGAGGGAAGATGGATAAATTTGTGATTGAAGGCGGCGTGCCCTTAAAGGGCGAGGTAAAAATCTCCGGGGCCAAAAATGCGGTCTTGCCGATTTTGGCTGCGACCTTGTTGACGGATAAGAGATGCATTATAAAAAATGTACCTAGGCTCGCCGATGTATTCACCATGCTAAGAATCTTAAATGCCTTAGGCATGAAGACTAATTTTTCCGGTGATGCCATTAGCGTCGAGCCGGGCGCAAACAGAAAATATATCGCCCCCTATAGGTTGGTGCGCACCATGCGCGCCTCTTTTTGCGTATTAGGGCCGCTTTTGGCGAGGTTAAAAAAGGCAGAGGTATCTTTACCCGGAGGCTGTATTATCGGGGTGCGGCCGGTAGACCTGCATTTAAAAGGCCTGAGCGCATTGGGCGTGGATATGGATATTGAGGCCGGCTATGTTAAGGCAAGGGTCAAAAAAAACCTAAAGGCCGGCTATGTCTACCTGGGCGGACAATTTGGCTCATCGGTTTTAGCTACTGCCAATGTAATGATGGCTGCGGTCTTTGCAAAAGGTAAGACCGTACTTGAATCCTGCGCCTGTGAGCCGGAGGTATTGGATCTGGCTAATTTCCTGAAAAAAATGGGCGCCAAAATCACCGGAGAAGGGACGCCGCATATTGAGATAGAAGGAGTCAGCGAATTAAAAGGCGCAGAATATTTCGTAATCCCTGACCGGATTGAGGCCGGGACGTTTATTATTGCCGCGGCAATTACCAGGGGCCAGGTTGTGGTCAAGAATTTTGTGAGAAATCATTTATCCTGTATCATCGATAAATTACAGGAGGCAGGCCTTAATCTAAAAATCGGCAAGGATTATTCAGCCATAAAATCCAGGAGAACGCTTAAGCCGGTAAACGTAACCACCCTGCCGTTTCCGGGATTTCCTACGGATATGCAGGCCCAGTTTATGTCGCTTATGGCAATTACCCCGGGGGTGAGCGTAATCAGCGAAAAAGTCTATCCGGACAGGTTTATGCATATTGCCGAACTCAACCGTATGGGCGCGCATATCCAGAGAGAAGGCCCGCACGCGATTGTGCAAGGGGTAAGACAACTTCAGGGGGCGCCGGTTATGGCCTCGGATTTAAGGGCATCAGCGGCTCTGATACTCGCCGGGCTTGTGGCAAAAGGCAAAACCGAGGTCTTTAGAATTTATCATCTGGACCGAGGTTACGAAGATCTGGATAAAAAGCTGGTTAGCTTAGGCGCGCGGGTATGGAGGGAGAAAGAATAAAACACAGATTATCACAGATTATCCCGCACCATAGAAAATATTTAGCGGGATCCCGCTATGGCGGGAAAAGAAACAGATGGGCACAGATTAAGAATATCTGTGCTAATCCCTGCCTGCGGCAGGCAGGTGAGAAAGCGATTATATTAAGCGTCAATCTGCGCTCATCTGTGAAATCATTTAGATAATTTTGAGGTGAGAAAATGATTTTAATGATTGATAACTACGATTCATTTACCTACAACCTCGTGCAGTATTTGGGCGAATTAGGTCAGGATTTGAAGGTATTTCGTAATGATAAGATTAGTATAGCCCAGATTAAAAAACTAAAACCAGACTATATAGTTATTTCTCCTGGCCCTGGCCGTCCCGAGGACGCGGGCATTTCCAATAAAGTCATCCGGGAGTTTTCCGGCAAGATTCCTATCCTCGGGGTATGCCTCGGACATCAGTGTATCGGTTATTGTTTTGGTGGCAAGATTATCCAGGCAGACAGGCTTATGCACGGAAAGACCTCCATGATTTATCACAACAAGAGAGGTATTTTTAAAGGCCTGAATAACCCTTTTGAGGCCACCAGGTATCATTCCCTGATTGTCAAAAGAAAAGGGTTGCCCGCTGTATTAGAAATAACTGCCTGGACGAAAGACGGCGAGATTATGGGGCTAAGGCATAAGTCCTACAAGGTCTTTGGCGTACAGTTTCACCCGGAGTCAGTCCTGACTAAGGCGGGTAAAGAGTTTTTGGGTAATTTTTTAAAAGAAGCCATAACTTAGCGAGCATTAGCGAAGCTAAGTTATTTGGCTGAATTTATCCCCCACCACTTTTTGAAAAAGTGCTTGGGGTTAAGCTAAAAGGTAAATTTGTTATTAAACATAGTATTAAATCCGAATCATCCACAAAAAGTGGTGGGGGATTTAATTTGCAGACGGACTTCGTCCTACAACTTATGTCGCTTGTAGCTCCATAAGTTGTCTGCTCATTAGACAATGATTAAAGACGCGATTAAAAAGATAAAAGGCAAAGACCATCTTTCAGAAGCCGAGATGCAGGTTGTCTTTGAGGAGATTATGACCGGTAAGACCACTGAGCCTGAGATAGAACAGCTATTGGTTTGTTTAAGCCAAAAAGGAGAGGCCATTGAAGAGATTACCGGCGCAGCCAGGGCCATGCGTAAGTTTGTCAGGCGCATAGACGTGTCTTCTGATGTTGTCCTTGATACCTGCGGCACCGGCGGAGATAAATCCGGAACATTCAATATCTCTACAGTTGCCGCATTTGTTGTGGCGGGCTGCGGCATAACCGTGGCCAAGCACGGCAATCGTTCTGTGTCCAGTGCCTGCGGAAGCGCAGATCTACTTGAAGCCCTGGGCGTAGATATACAGCTTGGGCCCGAGGCGCTTAAAAGGTGTCTTGAAAAAGTGGGGATTGCCTTTTTATTTGCGCCAAATTTACACCCGGCAATGAGGTATGCTATGCCGGTAAGAAAGAAATTAAAGATGCGCACTATTTTTAACATCCTGGGGCCGCTGACTAATCCTGCCTTTGCGACCCATCAATTTATGGGTGTTTTTGATGAAAAATTAGTAAAACCCCTGGCGCATGTCTTGGCGAATCTGGGGACAAGGCATGCCATCGTGGCGCATGGTCTGGACGGACTGGATGAATTGACTACAACTACAGAAAGCCTTGCCTGCGAATTTAAAGACGGAAATTTTAAATCTTTTCGCATTAATCCCCAAGACTTCGGGATTAAAACGGCAAATCCCCAGGATCTTAAGGGCTCTGATTGCAATTTCAATGCCGAGATAGCCTTAGAAATTTTAAAAGGGGTACCCGGGCCTAAACAAGATATTGTCCTGTTAAATTCAGGATGCGCGATATATGTAGCAGATAAAGCCAGGGATTTAGGCCAGGGTATAGACCTCGCCAGGGAGTCTATCGATTCCGGAAGAGCGCTTGGTAAATTAGAGGCACTTAAGAAATTTTCTAAAAGTAATATTTAAAAAGATGATTTCAGTGATAGATTTCTTTTTAATCACCGTAATCAATTTTACAAATCACTGTAATCAATATTAAAGAAAATGGACTTTTTAAAGAAAATTATTCAAGAGAAGAAGAAAGAACTTAAAAAGTTTAGAAAGATATCGCTTAGACATCTCTTAAAGGATTTAAAGGCGCAAGGAGAGAGAAGGGATTTCAAAAAGGCGATTTCAAAGAAGGGCCGACTCTCTATTATTGCCGAGATTAAGAGGAAGTCTCCCTCAGCGGGTATTTTAATAAGGGATTTCAAGCCGGTAAAATTAGCCCGGGATTTTGAGAAACTCGGCGTGAGCGCGCTATCGGTTTTAACCGATAAAAAGTTTTTTGGCGGGGATATCTCAATTCTAAGAAAAATCAGGCAGAAAGTCAAACTTCCAATTTTACGCAAGGACTTTATCATTGACGAATACCAGGTATATGAATCATACCTTGCGGGCGCGGATGTCATTTTATTGATAGTAAGAATTCTATCTCTTAGGAAACTGGAAAAACTCTACTTACTGGCTAAGAAGCTGAATATGGATTCTATTATAGAAGTCCATTCTAGAGCCGATTTAAAAAAGGCCCTAAAAATTAACCCGGAAATTATCGGCATAAATAACCGAGATCTCAAGACCTTTAAAGTAGATTTAAACACAACCCGAAGGCTTGCGCCCTTGATTCCTAAAAGTAAGATTATTGTCAGTGAAAGCGGTATTAATTTGAAAGATGATCTGGAATTCTTAAGGTCTAAAAGAGTTAATGCGGCCCTTATCGGCGAGGCCTTTATGAAAGACAAGGCATTTTAAAGGTATATTAGGATTTTTAGGTTACCAACTCAAGACAAAGGAAGAAAAAATGAGAGTTCTGATTACAGGCGGAGGCGGTTTTTTAGGCAGCAATGTAGTTAAATTTCTCCTTGAAAAGAAAATTCAGGTGAGGGCATTTGATTTGGCCGGTCAGTTTGAGCAGTCTTTACCAGCCAAAGACGCAGAGATATATAAAGGCAGTATCATGGATGTAAATGCCTTGTCTAATGCAATGAGGGGTTGTGATTGCCTCATACATCTTGCCGCCATGTTAGGGGTAGAGAGGACGGAAAATAAAAAATTGGATTGTTTAGAGATAAATATAAACGGGACTCTCTCTATGTTGGAGGCCTGCGTTAAAAACGGAGTCAAAAAAATTATCTTTGCCTCTTCTTCCGAGGTTTATGGAGAGCCTTCCAAGGTCCCCATAGACGAGGCCCATCCATTAAATCCCCGCTCTACTTATGCGGTTACAAAATTGGCAGGAGAGGAATATGTTAAGGCCTACAGCGCAAGGTACGGGTTTTCATATAGTATCTTAAGATTTTTCAATATCTATGGCCCTGGCCAGGTGGCAGAATTTGTAATCCCGCGTTATATAAAATCCGTGATTTCCGGGGATTCTCCTACGATTTATGGCGATGGCAAACAGATTAGGTCATTTTGCCATGTGAAGGATACGGCTGGGGGCGTGTGGTTGGCCTTGGTTAAAGATTTACCTCAAGGCGAAATATTTAATATTGGCAATGATAAAGAGCCTATCACCATGCTGGATTTGGCGAATAAAATCATTAAGATTTCCGGAAAAAAAATTGAGCCAAAATTTGTTAACTGGAAAGATTCCGACAGGACCGCATCCAGAGACATAATAAAAAGGATACCAGATATCACTAAGGCAAGAAAAATACTCGGATTTAGCCCCAAGATTAAATTAGAGGAAGGTTTAAAAGAACTGGCTGCCTCTTATGTAGAGGCTAAATGGGCTAGGCCCGCAAATTATAAAACATAAGAGGAATCATGCTGCTAATTTTTCGGGTTGACGGCGGATATTCAATGGGCATGGGCCATATTTCACGCTGTATTTCATTGGCCAAGTATATACGGTCTAAATTTTCGGTAAAGATAGTTTTTGTAACCAGGGATTTTAAGCCGAGTATCAACTGGATTAAAAAGGAAGGTTTTAAATTTCACACTTTAGCGCAAGAAATAGATTTTATAACCGATGCCCGCATTATGGCAGGTTTTTTAAAAAATGACGGCGTCGTGGTCATAACCGATTTACCTGGACTAAAAGAGAAGTACTTACTGACTTTAGTCAAAAATAAAAGTAAATTTAAAATTGTCTGTTTAGATAGTTTCGGTCTTAATGAAAGCGTAGCCGATGCGATAGTAAACCCCAGCATAGTCAGAAAATGGCACCCCTTGGGCGGTTATAAATATAATACCAGATATCTTGGGCCGGATTATTGGATCTTGGACAGCGCTTTCAGGCTTTACCATACTAAAAAAAAGAAAATAAATAAAAAAGTCAAAAATGTATTGATTAGTCTTGGCGGTTCGCAGACAGGCAATAACATTTCGAGAGTAATTAGCAGCCTGCTGAAATTTAGAGAAGGACTTAAGATTACCGTAATTATCGGGCCTGCTTTCAAGGGTTTTAAAGTTCCGAAAGGCTGTCGGAATAATAAGATTGTCATAAAACGGAATATCCGTAATCTCGCACGGCTGATATTCGAAGCTGATGTTGGCATAGTTTCGGCGGGATTTACGCTGTATGAGGCAGCCTGTCTTGGTTTGCCTTGTTTAATGATGAATAAGGTTGCCCATCAGTTGGAGACTGCCAGGAGATTTGAGGAATTAGGCATAGCCAAACTGATTGGTCCTTTAGGTGAATTTAAAAAAAGCACCCTTAAAAAGGAATTCGAAAGAGTGGCTGCATCAGAAACTCTTCGCCAGAAGATGTCCAGAAATGGTAAGGAATTGGTAGATGGCAGGGGTACCCAGAGGGTATGGCATATAATAAAGAATAGTTTAAGAAAATTATGAAAATTTTGCTTATAAATCCGCCTTATCTTGAGAGTGTATACCGGGGAGTCAAAAAGGCCGTACAAATACAGATGCCGCTTGGAATGGCTTATTTGGCTGCTGTTCTAGAAAGAGAAAAATTTCCTGTTGAAGTTTTGGACGCAAATGCCGAAGGCCTTAGCATCGAAGAAACTATAGAGAAAATATGTCAATCGGAGGCAGAAATAGTGGGCCTTACAGCGCTTACGAGCCTCATCGGTATAGTCTATAAAATAGCCTTAGGGGTTAGAGAGCGCTGTAACAAAAAGATTATTGCAGGAGGCATACATGTGACCTTCTTTCCCGCAGAGACCTTAAAAGAATGCGCTGCCGTAGATATAATTGTAAGAGGCGAGGGGGAGGAAACTATTTTGGAATTGGCCAGAAAAAATTTTAATGCCTCTTTAGATATAAAAGGCATTTCTTTCCGGGGTGAAGATAATCAAATCATCTCAAGTGGAGAGAGACCGCGTATTGAAAATTTAGATTCGCTGCCGCATCCTGCAAGGCACATGTTCCCGCTTAAGGATTATCGTCCGAGTGCGCTTTTTGATATCGGGGCAAAGTCAAAGAGTGCGCCAATTATTACCTCAAGAGGATGTCCCAGCAGGTGTAGATACTGTTCATCGCTGCAGTTCTGGGGGCCTAAGATTAAATTTCGCAGTGTCCAAAATATCATTGATGAAATCGAATATTTGGTGGCCAGCTACGATATTAAACAATTGTCAATTTTAGACGATTATTTTCTTTCCAGTAAACAAAGGGCCTCGGAATTCTGCGATAACATTATTACCAAGGGCATAAAGATAAAATGGTGGTGCTATAGCCGGCTTGATGCCCTGATTGAACCGGAGTTATTCAGAAAAATGAAACGGGCAGGATGCTACGGTCTTAATTTTGGGGCTGAAAGCGGAAATCAGGAGATCCTTAAAAGGGCGCAAAAGAACATAGATCTTAACCAGGTAAGGCAGGTCATAAGACATGCCAAGAGAGAAGGTTTTTTAGTCATGGCCAGTTTTATGGTCGGCCTTCCCGGCGATAACAAGACGACTGTAATGGAGACGATAAATTTTGCCAGGGAATTAAACCCTCATATAGCGCAGTTTTGTATCACTACGCCTTTTCCCGGCACCGAGCTTTACCAAGAGGCGCTTCGAAAAGGGTGGATGAAAGACGTAAAAAGCTGGGATGATGTTGGGCCCCATGTGAAAACTAAATTTAGAAACGATGAGCTTTCCAGCGAAGAAATATATGAGCTATATAACTTGGCCAACAAGGTTTTTTATCTAAGGCCGGCTTATCTATTCCAGTTATTCGGGCATCTGTTAAGACATCCCCGCCAGGCACGCGGATTCTTTATGGCAGGGGCATATATGGTTTCTGAAAACATGCTGAGGAATTAATCATGAAGGTAGCCTTTATTATTGAAAAATTTATTCTTAATCTAAATAACAATTCAAATGGAGTAAAGATATGAAAGTGACACTGCTTATACCATCATTTAATGAGATAGAAGGGATGCAGCAGATTATGCCCAGAATAAGAAAAGAATGGGTTGATCAGATTATTATTGTTGATGGAAATTCTACGGACGGGACGGTTGAATATGCCAGGGAAAACGGTTATTTTGTTTTAGTCCAGAAGAATAAAGGATTACGTAATGCCTATCTTGAGGCCTTAGATTATATAACAGGAGATATCGTGATTACTTTTAGTCCTGACGGTAACTCTATTCCCGAACTAATTCCTCCCTTAGTGAAAAAGATGAAGGAAGGTTATGATATGGTGATCGTCTCTCGTCACACTGGAGGCGCCAAAAGCTACGATGACGATATTATCACCGCCTTTGGTAATTGGTTGTTCACAAGTTTGATAAATTTTCTTTATGGTTCAAGGTATACCGATGCGTTGGTAATGTTTCGTGCCTGGAGGAAAGAAATTTTTAAAAATTTGGATTTGGATAAAGAAGTAAGTTATGTAACTGAAGAAAAACTTTTCCGTACTAAAGTAGGCGTTGAACCGTTATTGTCTGTCAGGGCCGCAAAAAGAAAGTTAAAATGCACCGATATTCCGGGAGATGAACCACCAAGAATAAGCGGAGAACGTAAGTTAAAAGTTATTCAGTGGGGCAGTGCCTATCTTTTTGAAGTTTTTAGAGAGTTATTTTTTTGGCACTGAGAAATAAAGGAGTCACAAGATGAAAATATTAGTTACCGGAGGGGCGGGTTACATAGGTTCAGTGCTAATTCCTGAATTGCTAAAGAAAGGTTACGAAGTTATCGCTATAGATAATTTTATGTATAACCAGACTTCTTTGTTAGATTGTTGTTATAACAAGAGATTGACCATTATTCGCGGAGATGCCCGCGACAAAGACTTGGTTTCTAGATACTTAAAAAGCGCGGATGCGATTTTTCCTTTAGCCTGCCTTACAGGTGCGCCGCTTTGCTCTAAAGATTCCTTTGGCGCAAGAACAGTCAATTTTGATGCAGTTAAAATGATTTTGGATTTACGCAGCAGAAATCAAATAATAATTTTTCCTACCACTAACAGCGGATATGGCATGGGTCAGAAAGGAGTTTATTGCAACGAAGAAACGCCCTTAAGCCCCGTATCTCTTTACGGAAAGTTAAAGGTAGAGTTAGAGAAAATAATTTTAGAATCAGGAAATTGTATTACCTTAAGGCTTGCCACTGTCTTTGGTATCAGTCCCCGTATGCGCCTGGACCTTTTGGTAAACGACTTTACCTATCGGGCTGTTACGGACCGATACCTCGTTCTTTTTCAAGCTAACTTTAAAAGGAACTATATCCACGTTCGTGATGTTGCCAAGGCATTTATGCATTGTTTAGAGAATTTTTCCAAGATGAAAAATGAAGCATACAACGTTGGCCTAAGCGATGCCAACTTGAACAAGAGGCAACTTTGCGAAGAGATTAAAAAACAAATCCCCGATTTTTATTTTGTGGAATCCCAAATAGGAGAAGACCCTGATAAAAGGGACTATGTTGTAAGCAATGATAAGATCGAGAATACAGGATTTAAGCCAGACGTCTCTCTTAAAGAAGGAATTGCAGAATTGATAAAAGGATATCAAGTTATAATAAGAAATCAGTTTTCTAATATTTAGACAGTCAATTAATGAAAACAATTACATTCGTCTCATTTGAGAGGCATTATTATGATAGGCATCAATTTTATTATTTATCCGCTTATTTAAAATCTAAAGGGTTTAAGGTCTGCTTTATTAGCGAGAATCGATTTAATGCGGCGATTAAACGATTAAAGACTGATAAACCTGATTTATTGGGTTACAGTACATTTAGCAACAACGGTAATGTATACATCGAATTCGATAAATTTCAAAAAAACATTCTTGGAATAAAATCCATAATTGGGGGACCGGGTGCGATCTTTAATCCCGAGTTTTTTATAAATACCACTATAGATGCAGTTTGTGTAGGCGAAGGCGAGGATGCCTTGATTCAATATCTTCAAACGGATGGCATATCTGCTAATAATGTGATTGTTAATGGCAATATTTCCACTCTGCAATACAACCCATTGGTAGATCTGGACCGGCTGCCTTTTCCAGACAGGGAAATTGTATATAATGAAGAACCATATTTGAAAATAATGAAGTATCGTATGTTTTTAAGCGGCAGAGGGTGTCCTTATGGATGTTCTTATTGCCATAATCATATATTTAATAAAAGGTTCAAAAATTGCGGTAAAGTCGTCAGAAAAAAATCCGTTAATTATTTTATTGAAGAGATAAAACGAGTCAACGTCAAATACAATCCCCGCTTGATTGTTATGCAGGACGATACCTTCATCATTGACAGGAAATGGCTTTTTGAATTTTGCGAAAGATATAAGAAGGCCGTCAAAAAACCTTTTGCCTGTAACGTTAGGGCAAATTTGGTCGATGAGGAAGTTGTAAAGAACTTGAAAGAAGCCGGTTGCATATGTTGTGTTTGGTCAATTGAGTCGGGGAATGACTATCTGAGAAATACGATTTTAAAAAGGAATATGTCCAGAGAACAAATTATGAATACTGCTGATTTATTGAATAAATACGGAATTAAACATCGCATCGGTAACATTATCGGTATACCTCATGAAACTTATGCTACCATACGGGAAACTATCGAATTAAATATAAGATGCAAGCCGCATTTAGCGCTTGCCAACACGCTAGTACCTTATCCACATCTAGAAATATCTGAATACGCGATAAAATCTGGTTATCTAAAGCCAAATTATTATAACGCTCTTCCCGGCACTTTCTGGAATATGTCGATTTTAAATTTTTCACATAAAGAGAAAATTAAATTTTTGAAGACTATGTATCTATTTCCACTTTTTGTAAACACGCCGTGGTTGTATAAAAATTTAATGGTTAGAAAAATCCTTTATAGAATCCCGGCTATGCTATTAAAATACATCCACGTTCTAACCGATATGTTCAAAATGCTTACGCTGTATCCGTTTGGTGCGGGGTTCAGCGATATCCTGGCGATTGTCGCTAAATATTTCAAATATACTATTACCTGGAAAATTCCCAAATATACAAAGGCAAACGTAAAGAGTAGAAGTTTTTAGTCGGTTTTCTTCTAATAATATGAGGTGATCAAATGGTTATAAGTCGAACACCTTTTCGCATCTCCTTTTTTGGCGGCGGAACGGATTACCCGGTCTGGTATAAGAAAAAGGGAGGCGCGGTATTGGCCACTACGATAAACAAATACTGTTATATTTCCTGTAGATATTTGCCGCCTTTTTTTGAGCATAAATCAAGAATTATTTATTCCAAGATGGAATACGTAAAAGATATATGCGAGATTCAACATCCCGCTGTTCGTGAGTGCTTACGATTTATGAAGATTGACAGGGGGATAGAAATACATCATGACGGCGACCTGCCGGCGCGAACAGGCATGGGCTCAAGCTCTGCTTTTACCGTAGGTTTACTCAACAATCTTTATGCACTAAAAGGGATTATGCCTACCAAAAGACAGTTGGCGCTTAATGCCATCAATCTTGAGCAGGAGGTAATGAAGGAAAACGTAGGTTCTCAGGATCAAGCCTTAACCGCCTTCGGCGGTTTTAATTTGGTAGAATTTGGGGGAAAAGACCACATTAAGGTTAGCCCTATAACCATAAGTGCCCAGAGAATTGAAAATTTCCAAGACCATTTGATGCTATTTTTTACAGGGTTTTCTCGAATAGCCTCAGACATTGCCCAGGAGCAGGTCAGGGCGACTCCTTATAAGAAAAAAGAACTGAAGGCAATGTTTGAGATGGTAAATACTGCCCTGGAGATTCTTAATAGCAAGAGCGATTTATCAAAGTTTGGGAAACTTTTACACGAGAGTTGGCAGATTAAACGCTCTTTATCTTACAAGATATCTAATCCCCGTATTGATGAGATTTATTCTACGGCCATGAGGGCCGGGGCTTTAGGCGGGAAAATCCTGGGAGCTGGCGGGGGAGGTTTTATGTTGATTTTTGCCAAACCAGGAACTCAACCAAAAATAAAAGAGAGGCTAAGAGATCTTTTATATGTGCCTTTTCGATTTGAAACTTTAGGAAGCCAGATTATTTTTTATAGTCCGAACGATTCGTTGGTAAACTCATGAATATCACCAGAGATACAAAACAAAAGAGAAGTTTTTTGATATTAGAACTCAGAGAGATATAGATAGACAAGGCTGGTTTTAGGGAGTTTTATGACCAAACAACTGGATTTACTTTTAGTCAATCCGGGTAATCAAGTTCAAGCCTACGGCGAATTAAGCGATTCGCTTTCTGGTATCGAACCACCTTTTTGGTGCGGATTAATTGCTGCTTTTGCCCGAAAACACGGCTATTCCGTAAAAATAATTGATGCCGATGCGGAAAATTTAAATCCCGAAGATACTGCCCGAAAAATTACTGAATGCAATCCTCTCTTGGTGGATATTGTTGTTCTCGGCACAAATCCCTCCGCTTCTTCAACTCCGAAGATGGCGGCGGCGAAAGAAACGTTAATCGCTCTAAAAAATAAAGCCACGCATATAAAGACTGTTTTGAGCGGGTTGCATCCTTCCGCTTTACCTGAACAAACCATGCAAGAAGAAAGCACTGACTTTGTATGCCAGGGAGATGGATTTTATACCATCTTAGCGCTTTTAGAAACATTAAAATCCGGCAGAGTAAATGGTCTCTATAAAATTAAAGGTCTTTGGTTTAGGGAAAATGAAAAGATAATTTCTAATCCTCCGGCGCCACCTCTTAAAAGTCTCGACGAGCTTCCTTTTGTAGCATGGGACCTTTTACCTATGGATCGATACAGGGCGCATAACTGGCATTGCCTTGGAAATCTAGATGAAAGGGGTAACTACGCCGTTATATACACAAGTTTAGGCTGCCCCTTTAAATGTAGTTACTGTCCTATTCATGCATTTTATGGCAAACCTAATGTTCTCTTTGGTTCTCCCGAGAGAGTCATTGAAGAGATAGATTTACTTGTCAAGAATTATAATATTAAAAATATTAAGATTATGGATGAATTATTTGTTATGAAGAAGGATAGAGTGATCCTCCTTTGCGATTTAATTATTGAGCGGGGATACAAACTAAATATGTGGGCATATGCAAGGGTCGATACCGTTGATGAGCCATTGCTAAAAAAAATGAAACAGGCGGGGATTAATTGGGTTTGCTACGGTTTTGAATCAGCCAACGAATCTGTACGTTTAGGAGTCGGCAAAAGAACGCATCAAGAAAAAACCAGAAAGGCCATTGAGATGACCCGTGCAGCGGGTATCTATATACTGGCAAACTTTATGTTTGGTTTGCCCGATGATAATTTAGAAACAATGCAGCAGACTCTAAACATGGCAAAAGAATTTAATTTTGAATATGTAAATTTTTATGTAACCATGGCATATCCTGGTTCTAAGTTATATGAGGAAACAATAAAGAAAGGCATTAGGTTACCTTCCCAATGGCGCGGCTATGCGCAGTTAGGATACGAGACAATGCCTTTACCGACTAAATATTTATCTTCTGAAGAAGTTTTGCGTTTTCGTGATGAAGCCTTTAATAAGTATTACAGTAATTATAAATACCTGGAAATGGTTGCGGAAAAGTTCGGACCGCGGGCAGTAAAACATATAAAGGATATGCTTAAACATAAAGTTAAGAGGAAGCTGCTTGGATGACAATAGAAAAATTTAAAATATTCTGTTTATCAGGTGAAAGCTGGTCTCATGACAGCCTATGGGATTATTCAGGGGAGGTAGTTTATGCCAAATAGAATAAATTATTTGAAGAAAAAAGCAAATTGGGTACGCAGGCAGATTCTTGAGATGAGTGTGCGCGCAGGTAGCGGTCATGTTACCTCATCATTCTCCTGCGCCGAATTACTAGTGGCGCTTTACTATGGAGGTATACTTCGTTTTAACCCCAAAAATCCAAAATGGAAAGATCGCGACAGATTTATTTTAAGTAAGGGACAATCGGGCATAGCGCTGTATCCGGTTTTGGCAAATTTGGGTTTTTTCCCGGTTTCAAAGTTATATAAATTCACTCAGGAAAATAGTTTTCTCGGGGTTCATGCTGAAAGTAATGTCCCGGGCATTGAGGCAGTCACTGGATCACTCGGTCACGGTTTAGGCCTTGCCGTCGGGCTGACTCTATCTGCTCGAATGGATAAAAAAGATTATCTGATTGTAACTATGTTGGGGGATGCGGAATGTTACGAAGGTTCTGTTTGGGAAGCAGCGATGTTTGCCGGCCATCACGAATTAAATAATTTAATTGCTATCATCGATCGTAATGGGATGGGGGTATTGGATTTTACAGAGTCCTCCCTACATTTAGATCCTCTTGAAGAAAAGTGGAGATCCTTTGGCTGGGATGCTATCACGATTGATGGGCATTCCTTTGAACAGATTTTCTCGGCAGTCGAGGATATCAGAGTACGCAAATCCAAAAGACCCTACATAATAATTGCCAGAACTATCAAGGGCAAAGGCGTTTCATTTATGGAAAACAAGTTACTTTGGCATTACCGTGTTCCTTCCGGCAGAGAAATAGAGTTAGCAAGAAAAGAGTTGGTTCAAAATGACGGCAAAATTTTTCGTACACATAAGGAGAGGGCAAGATGACTAAATCTGTACCTGCAATGAGAGATGCATTTTTTGACGCGTTATACGATATAGCCAAGAAAGATAAACGAGTAATATTGGTTACTGCAGATTGCGGAGCCCCTAGTTTAGATAGATTTAGACAAGATTTGTCCGATCAATATTTTACCGTTGGTATTGCTGAACAAAATATGATAAGCATTGCCGCAGGCTTGGCCTTGGATGGCAAAATTGTTTATACCTATGCCATTGCGCCTTTTGCGAGTTTACGTTGTTACGAGCAGATTAAGGTAGACTTATGTTGTATGAATTTAGCGGTTACCATCATTGGCGTTGGGACAGGATTCGCCTATGATATTATGGGGCCAACGCATCATGCAACCGAAGATATTTCA
The DNA here is from genome assembly GCA_043808095.1 of Candidatus Omnitrophota bacterium. Classification (GTDB taxonomy): domain Bacteria; phylum Omnitrophota; class Gorgyraeia; order JAZDFF01; family JAZDFF01; genus JAZDFF01. The sequence goes on along the minus strand of JAZDFF010000042.1, from coordinate 201,488 downwards.
ATAATGAGGGCGTTACCGGAAATGACAATTTTTAATCCTTCCGATAGCATTATGGCAGGCGGCCTTGCCCAGATAACCTACAGATCCAAAGGGCCCAAATATGTCCGTTTTGATCGAGGTGGTTTGCCACTTTTATATAGCAATAAAAAGATAAATTTTTCTAATGGTTTGGTCAATCTTAAGAAGGGAAGTAATCTATGTATAATTTCAACTGGCGTAATGGTTTATCGAGCACTCCAGATAGCAAATGAATTATCTAAACATTCTATTGATGCAGGTGTAGTTGATTTGTATAGAATCAAGCCGCTTAATGTAAAGTTGCTATTAGAAATATTGGATAATTATGAAAATATACTAACACTGGAAGAACATTTTGTAATAGGCGGTATCGGCAGTATTATGGCCGAGGTCTTGAGCGATAATGAGAAGTCTTGTCGCTTAAAACGTTTGGGCATTTGCGACAGATATTATTTTGAATACGGAGGCAGAGAACGGTTACATGAATTATGTTGTTTAGATACAAAAAGTGTAGTTAAAACTATAGTAAAGTGGATTTCTGAAAGAAAAAGAAGGTAAAAAGATAATGAAAATTACATTTGGTACCATTACCATAACTGATAAATCCAAGAAACTTATTAAAGAGATACTCCGCTCTAATAGGGTTTCCAGCGGTAAATTTGTGAGAGAATTTGAAAAGCGCTTTGCTGAACTAATAGGAAATAAAGAAGCGGTTGCAGTCAGTTCCGGGACAGATGCCGTTGCCTTGGCCTTGGCGGTGCTTTATGATTTTGGTGCAAGAAGAGGGGATGAGATTATTGTTCCGGCCTTATCTTTTGTGGCAACAGGCAATGCAGTTTTGCAGGCAGGCTTTAAACCCGTCTTTGTAGATATAGACAGAAAAACCTTGAATATCGACCCTTATAAGATTGAACGAGTTATAACAAGAAGGACAAAGGCAATAATGCCCGTGCACCTTATGGGTAAACCTGCTGATATGGATACAATAAACAGCATTGCTAAGAAACGCAGAGTGTTTGTCATTGAAGATGCAGCTGAGGCATACGGGTCTCTTTATAAGGGTAGGAATATAGGTACCCTTGGTGATATGGCAGCCTTTAGCCTGTATGTAGCACATATGATAACTACTATTGAGGGAGGAATGGTGGTTACTGATAGAGGAGATTTTGCAGAAATCCTTAGATCTTTAAGAGCCCACGGAAGGGCTTGTAAATGCGAAAGTTGTGTATTGAACACTGCTTCTGGTTATTGCGATAAGAGATTTAAATATGGCGAAAACAGGGATATAAGATTTATCTTCGAGCGTATCGGTTTCTCCAGCAAGATGAATGAATTAGAGGCGGCTATCGGCCTGGGAAATATTGAGGTCTACCCCCAGATTCTTAGAAAAAGACGTAAAAATCTTTTATATATGATAGAGAAATTTATAGAATTCAAGTCTTGTCTCTATACTATTGAAGAAGGTCCTGATGAACAAATCGGGCCTCACGCACTGCCCATAATCATTGGCGAAGGGGCTAAATTTACTCGAGATAAGTTAGTTTATTTCTTGGAAAAAAAAGGAATCGATACGCGAAGTCTATTTCTGTCAATGCCCACCCAGTGTCCAGGTTTTAAACTCTTAGGCTATAAATTAGGTGATTTTCCAAATGCTGAGTACATGGGTGATAATGGTTTTCATATCGGTATTCATCAAGATATAGGCAGAGAGGAACTAGATTATGTCCTCAAGACAATAAGAGATTTTTTATCTAAAGTGAAATAAGTTATGAATAGAAAATCCATGATATTTATTTTTGGCCACAGAGATTTAGTCGGCTCAGGCATAGTGCGTTATTTAAAAAAAGAGGGCTTTGTTAACTTAATTTTAGCCGATCAATCCGAAGTGAAATTTACTGACCAGAAATCAGTTTACTCTTTTTTTAAGAAGGAAAAGCCAGATTACTGCGTATTAACACCCATCAAGGAAGGCGGCATCGGGGCAAATATTGCTTATCCAGCAGAATTGATTTATAGAAATCTTGCAATTCAGACAAATATTATCGATGCCGCTTATAAGACTAAGGTTAAAAAGCTCCTTTTTTTTGCTAGTTCTTGTGTTTATCCTGCGGAATGTCCCCAGCCTATGAAAGAAGAGTATTTATTAACAGGACCATTAGAGATAACCAACGAACCCTACGCAATTGCTAAAATTGCCGGGATAAAAATGTGTCAGGCATACAATAAGCAGTATGGAACGAGATTCATTTCTGCAATTCCCGCAACAGTCTTTGGCCCAAATGATAATTTTGACTTCAAGACCTCTCATGTAATAAGCGTTCTGATACGAAAATTCCATGAAGCCAAAATTAAAAAAGAAACAAAGGTAAGCGTTTGGGGGAGCGGTAAACCCCTAAGAGAATTCCTTTATAAAGATGATGTGGTCCGGGCATGCTTTTTCTTGATGGATAACTATCATGACTCAGAAATTATTAATGTCGGTTATGGGCAAGATATCTCAATTAAAGAATTGGCGTTACTTATAAAAGACATCGTTGGATTTAAAGGAGAGATAATATTCGACAAGTCAAAACCCGATGGTACTCATCAGAAACTTTTAGACATCAATAAGATAAAAAGGTTAGGGTGGAGGCCAAGAATTCCTTTAAGAGAAGGCATAGTGAAGACTTATGCCTGGTTTAAAACATCCGTTCATTAATTGTTTTTTAACCGCTATACCGACTATAGTCAATAAAAAGCATTAACTTGCAGAATTTAACCCGGCATTTAATATGACATATTGATGTACTATTCTAAAAAAATACGGAATAGGGGAAAATACCTTTTAAGAATTGATAAAGCTGGTAAATAAGATGAATATTATGTTATTGTTTCCAAGATGGACGAGTGAATATGGTATATTTTCTCATTTTGCAAAGAAAGCTTCTACATGGCCCCCTCTGAATTTGGCATACCTGGCAGCGATTGCAGAGAAAAAAGGTCATAGAGTAAAAATTATCGACGGAGAGGCTGAAAATATTTCTATTAATAAAATGATACGAGAGTCACATGTTTTTAAACCAGACATTATTGGAATAACGGCAACTACACCTTTTTACCATATAGCTGCTGAACTTGCTCGAAGTCTTAAACAGGATAATAGAGATATCCCTATAATTATCGGAGGGCCCCATATAAGCATCTTAAGAGAGAAAGTTTTTAGTCCATCTTTTGATTATGGATTTATCGGAGAGGCAGAAGAATCTTGGTCAAAATTTTTAGATTGCTATGCATCTAAAAAAGACATTTCAAATATAAAAGGCCTTCTTTATAGGAGGGATAACGAGATTATATTCACTGGCATGCCTGATGCTATTGATGCTATTGATTCATTACCCATTCCTGCGCGGCACTTATTAAAGACGCACGAATATGGCATAGGAACTTTACACGGCAGAAAGAACTTTACTACTATTATGACAACGCGAGGCTGTCCCTTTAAATGTATATTTTGCAGTACTAAAGTTTTTGGATCTCACGTAAGGAAGAGGTCTGTGCAATTGGTTATTGATGAAATTAAATCAGTAATTTCTGAATTTAATATCAGGCATTTTATCTTTCTTGATGACACCCTTACTCTTGACAGGGATCACATTTTAAAAATTTGCTCTATGTTGAAAAAAGAAAAACTGTCAATTACCTTTGAGGGTAGCACCCGTGCGAATCTTGTAGACGAAGAACTCATCTCAACAATGGCACAAACTGGATTGATTAGGCTTTCGTTTGGGCTTGAAACAACTGACCCCCAAGTCCGCAAGGTCATAAAAAAAGATGTTCCTTTGGAAAGTTATCTCATCGCTAACCGCCTTACAAATAAATACAAAATAGAAACCCTGAATTCTGTGATGATTGGTTTACCTTGTGAAACCCGTAAGTCAGTAGAAAAAACTCTTATTTACCTAGAGAATGCCCGTGAAGTTCATCAGGCAAATTTTAGTATCGCAACGCCTTATCCTGGAACTGAACTTTTTGAGATGGCTAAAAAAGGAGAATACGGTCTAAGATTATTAAGCGAGGATTTCTCAAAATACCGTCGTTACGGCTCAGCGGTAATGGCTGTCAACGATTTATCTGCTCAAGACCTTATCGCCTTACAAAACGATGGGTTTCTGAGGATATATTCTGTCCCCTGGAGGATTATACCCATGTTAAGAAAGAGTGGTATTCTAGGTAGTTTTCTTATGCTTATTCGCTTAATAAAGAAGTTGATGCGTAAAAAATGAAACATAACTATTATAAGATTGTTTTTTATATATGCATTATCAGCTATTTTATTATTGGGCTGTCTGTTGTTTATCTCTCTGGTCTTAGGGTAACAGATGAAAATTGGCATTTCGCAGCAAGCAGTCTTGTTGCTCAAGGTAAATTGCCTTACCGTGACTTTGCTTATTTTCATATGCCGCTTGTGCCTTATTTTTATGGGATAGGCATGTTTATTTTCGGGTCTAATCTTATCGTCGCCAGGCTGATATCATTTTTATTAGGGCTTTTAACGATAATTTTTATTTATAAGACGGCTCGACTTTTAAAGGGCGAATATGCAGGAATCTTTGCAATGCTCATAGTTATTTTTAATCTCGACATTATCTATAATTCAATCTTCTACTGGGGGACTTTAGAGAATTTTATTTTATCACTGTTCTGTTTATTACTCGTTTCCAAGACAAAGCCAATAATAAAATATAGTTTATGCACTGCGTTATTAGTATTGGTTCAAGGTGTTCGTTATGCACTTGATTACATGACTATATATACACTTTTATTTGTTACTTTTAGTGTATATCTTAATCGAGAAAACAAGAAGGCCATTAGCTCAATTATTCTTTCTTATATTGGCACATCTTTAATCATTTATCTACCGTTTCTCCTCATTGCACCGAAGGCTTTCTTATTCGATGTTTTTATTCACTATTTTTCGTATAATTTTGTATTTGGCGTTGGTAAAAGTATAAATACTACTTATACCTTGGCAATTTGTATTTATGACCGTATCAAAATGCTCTTAATCTTATTTAGAAATTACTATGTGCTAATATTATTATCGTTGCTATCGGGCATATATGCTTTTTACCACTATCGGCTATTGTTGAAGGGCAAAAAAACTCTTTTTTCTATTTTAATCACGCATAAGATATATTTTATATTTCTTACATTAGTAATGATGAATGCAATCTTCTATTTAGCTATTTTTGGCAATGCGTTACAGAAATTTCCGTATCATGGTTTTCCGGTTTTGGCAATTTTGATAGGATGCTGTATAAAGAAAATTTTAGAGCACTTTAATTTCCATAATGAGAAATTATTTTTTACGATTTTTCTTTCAGCAATTTTATTCTTAAATTTATTTACGCAAGACATCGAAGGGGTTATTAACTCTCCCCAGTATGCAGGAGTAAGTTTTCTTAATAAAGTTACCTCTGCTATCCAGCGCCATACGCAGCCCGGGGAAAAAATCTTTGCATTTATCAATGGTTATGTCTTACATGCCCATCGCCAGATATTTGAAGACACTGTTTATGAACTATCTTCGACTTCAAATTTTCCTTATGTACCTGATAAAGTAGCGCAGGAATATAAGTTGCTCAGCCCTAACATAATTTTAAGCTATTTTAAAGATAAAAAGGCTAAATTTATAGTCCTGGAAAGGCCGGGAAGGTTAGATAATTTATCGACTCTTGTTTCTTCTGACTATAAGAATGAAATTGAGTCCATAATTAACAAGAATTACATTCTTTTGGAGAAGGTATATAAGTATCCCGAAGGGGTATCAGGCCCGGTAGTTTATATCTATAAAGCTAAATGAGGTAATTTGTGCGTATTTATTTTTTAAATGCCCCAGCAGTTGGCGGTACCAAATATATAAGGGAAGGAAGGTGCATGCAGAGCGTATCTTCCTGGGCGGCCATCTGGCCTCCGATTACTCTTGGAATTCTGGCTGCCATTGCCGCAAGGAAATCCGACGTGTGTCTTGTAGACTGTAATGTCGAAGACCTGAACGAAAAAAGCCTGCTTGAAGATATAGAAAACTTCCGGCCGGATGCCGTAGTAATAAATACCGCATTTCCTACTATCGATTCAGATATGGATATTGCCAGGAGGATTAAAGAAAAAAATAAAGACATCAAGACGATTGGATTCGGAGTTTACTTTGCCCTCTTAGAGAAAGATTCTCTAAGAGATTATCCGCATTTAGATTTTGCTATTTTCGGGGAACCGGAAGAGACCTTTGATGAATTACTGGACTGTCTGCTTGATAAAGGCAATAACCTTGAGGATATTAAGGGATTAATTTTTAGAAGAAACGGACAGTTAATCCAGAATCAAACCAGGCCGTTTATAAAGGACCTGGATAGACTGCCCTATCCGGGGAGGGATTTATTTAAGAATGAAAAATATATTCTTCCGCACAACGGACGGGCCTTTGCCCTGATCAATACCTCCCGGGGGTGCCCGTATCCGTGCATATTCTGCATTGCCCCTTTTTACTACGGCCGCGAGATACGCCGTCACTCCCTGAAATATGTCATGGATGAGATAGCCGAATGCGTAAAAAAATATAATATCAAAGATTTCCTCTTCTGGGAGGAGGCCTTTACTTTGGATAAAAAATACTGCCTGGATTTATGCGAAGCAATCATTAAAAGCAATTTAAATATTAGTTGGGCGGCAACAACCAGGGCTGATGCCGTCGATGAAAATGTGCTCTATAAAATGAAGGAGGCGCGTTGCAACTTGTTGGGCCTGGGTATTGAAAGTGCAAGTCAAAAGATTCTGGATACAGCCAAAAAACAGGAGACGCTGAAGGATATTGAAAGGGCGGTAGGTTTATGCAGAAAAGTCGGGATAAAGACAATGGGGCATTTAATTTTTGGCCTTCCGGGCGAAACTAAGAAAAGCGGGGAGCAGACGATTAAGTATGCCCTTAGGCTCGGACTGGATTATCTGCAGTCTTATTGCGCCGTTCCTTATCCTAAAACGGAATTATGGCAGATAGCCAAGAAGAACGGCTGGATTACTACCTATAAATGGTCGGATTATAATTTCGGAGGCAGTTCCATACTAAATACGGATAGCATCAGGCCTGAAGAAGTGAATTATCTGCGCGATAAGGCTTTTAGAAAATTCTATTTGCGCCCGTCTTTTATTATGAAACAATTCTTTGTGATTAGTTCTCCGGTACAGTTACTCAGGAGTCTAAATTTCCTAAAATGGATGAGAGTGAAAAAATGAAAGAGCGCCCTCAGATATCGAATGTGGAACTGACCGTCGTAATACCCTGTCTTAACGAAGAGGATACTGTAGGCACCTGCGTAAAGAAGGCGATAGGGTCATTTTTGAAATTAAAGATTACCGGAGAAGTTATCGTTGTTGATAACGGCTCTGTAGATAATTCTATAAGGATTGCCGAGTCAGAAGGGGCCAGGGTAATTTATAAACAGGAGAAAGGTTACGGAAGCGCCATAAAAGAGGGGATTAAAGAGGCCAAGGGTAAATATATTATTATGGGTGATGCCGATGATACCTATGATTTTTCAGAGATTGAGCCCTTTGTAACCAGGTTTCGTCAGGGCACTGATTTGGTAATGGGCAGTAGATTTAAAGGCAAAATGTTTCCTGGCGCCATGCATTGGTCTCATCGCTATATCGGTAACCCCGTTCTTACGGCCATCTTAAATTTGTTCTTTAGGGCCAGGGTTTCTGATGCCCATTGCGGTCTCAGGGGTTTTGGCAAAGCTGCTATCGAAAGACTGGAATTAAAGACAAGGGGCATGGAGTTTGCCTCGGAGATGTTGATAAAGTCGGCACAGGCCGGCCTTAAGATAGAAGAGGTACCTATTGACTATCGGCCTTCTATTAAAGGCCGCCGGCCGCATCTTCATCCATTTAGAGACGGCTGGAGGCACTTAAGATTTATGCTCCTGTTTTGTCCTGATTATTTGTTTTTGTTGCCGGGTCTTGTGCTTTTTATATTGGGCTTTTCTATATTCTTCATATCTATGTTTAAAATAATCGTAATTTTTCATATTCCGCTTGGGATCTCCGGCATGATCGGGGCCTCGGCACTAATGTTTGTGGGGATGCAGATTATATTATTCGGCGCCTCGGCAAAATTAGCGGCCTTCTATAGCAGGTTTACAAAAGAAGATTCACTGGTGAAATTTATCATAAAATACTTTACCCTCGAAAAAGGGATATTGCTGGGTAGCGTAATATTCGCTATAGGGCTTTTGATTTCACTAAGTACTTTATATTTTTTGTCAAGATTACCTGCGTATGGGCCTATTAATGTAAGGCTTACGAGATTGGCTATCGGAGGAATTACTTTTATAATTTTAGGAATCCAATTATTTTTTTCATCGTTTTATTTGAGTCTTTTTGACATCGAATCCACCTTGGAATAGACGGAGATAGATTTTTTGAAATAGTAGGGATTAAAAAATATGAAGATTGTTTTAGTATCGCTATACTTATTTAAATCCATTTCGATTAGGATGTTGACTGCAGCTATTAAGAAAACTCCTAATCAGGTATTTCCTATATTTTTTAAGGAAATTACTCCAAATAGCATGCCTAATCCCACTGATAAAGAATACCTTTTATTCCGCAATCTTATAGAAGAGCTTAGGCCTGATCTTATTGGCATCAGCGTCAACTCTACTTTTTTTAAGCATGCAAAGGAATTGACCAAAATAGTTAAAAGTATTAATGAAAATATATTTATAGTATGGGGTGGTATTCATCCTACGGTGGCTCCGGAGCATTCGCTAAATTGTGCTGATGCTATTTGTATAGGCGAGGGGATTTATCCTATGTTGGAATTGATTGAAAATCTGGCTAGGGCGGATAAGGCGAATTTAGAGAAAATCGAGAACATATGGATAAAAAAAGATAATGGAGAGATAATCAGAAATCCTGTTCGGAATCTCGAATCAAATCTGGATAATTATCCTAACCCGGATTGGCGTGACCAGAATACCTTTTATATTGAAAAAGATTGTGTATACAGGAATATCCCAAATGATTTGATAGACAAAAGTTACTACATAATGTCGAGTTTTGGATGTCCTTTTTCTTGTTATTTTTGTTGTAATGATGCTTTGAAAAAACTTTATAGCGGCAAAGGGCCGTATGTCCGCCGTCGTTCTGTAGGTCGGGTCATAGAAGAGTTAAAAATGGCTAAAACTAATTTTCCGGATTTAAAGGTAATTCATATAGTAGATGATGTCTTTACTTTTGATGGAGCCTGGCTTAGTGAATTTATAAAACTATATAGAAAAGGAATAAATATTCCTTTCTCATGTTATTCGCAACCAAGCCTAGTTAAAGATGAAGTTATTGGAATGTTATCACGCGCGGGCCTAAAGTCGATGACCATGGGCATACAGAGCGGCTCGGAGCGTGTTAGGGAGGAAGTATTTAATATAAAGTCTTATAGTAATGCAGATATTGAGGCTGTTTCGCAATATTTTAAAGGCAAGACAGTGAAACCTTGTTACGATTTACTACTGGATAATCCATTTGAGGTAATAGAAGATAAATACAAATCTTTAGATCTTCTTCTAAAGTTTCCCAGACCATTTGATTTACACCAGCATTCACTGACTTTCTTCCCCGGAGTAGAATTGACACAGCGTGCTATAAAAGAAGGCCTGATTAAGAATGAATTTGTGGAATGCGAAGAGCAAAAATCGATGTTTCGCTGGACAGCCGAGTTAGATATTACCAGGAAGCCACAAGATTTATTCTGGGACATCCTATTTTTTATGACCCGTTATCCTGGTATTCCTAAATTTCTGATTAGGAAATTTAGCAGATCAAAGTTAATTTTTAATCGGCCAAAGATAATTTATCCTCTTGCGATGGTACAGAAATTTTTCGATAGGATAAAAAATCCACAGCAGGCGGTAGATAGTTTAAATAGGATCTTAAAAGGATATTATTTCCGGAGGATTATTTTGCAGAGGAAAAATAGGTTTTCTTGCGGCTGAGCCGAATCTGCTTGTTAATGCAGTTTTAAGGCAAAGTTTTTACAGTCGCGCGCTTTAAAGTATATTTGGATAAAGTTTATAAATTATCGGAGTTTATTCGTGGATTATATAAAATAGTACACCTGTTAAATATGAAAATTGGCGTTATTGTGCAAGCAAGGATGGGTTCTACTCGTTTACCAGGGAAAGTTTTGAAGCATATTTTAGGTAAACCAATGTTGTGGTATTTGATAGAGCGTTTAAAAAAGTCGCAGTTTTCATTTGAGATAATTATCGCAACTACTGCTAAAAAAGCGGATTTGCCTATTTTGAAACTGGCAGCAGGTTGTAAGGTAAAGACCTTTATCGGCAGCGAGAATGACGTCCTTGATAGATATTATCAGGCAGCAAAGAAAAATAAACTAGATGTTGTCGTCAGGATTTGCTCAGATTGTCCTTTTTTAAGCGCAAGAATTGTTGATAGAGTTATTCGCTACTACTTTAAACATAAAAAAACCCTGGATTACGTGAGTAATTTTTTGATTCCGTCTTACCCGGTCGGATTAGGGGTTGAGGTTTTTACTATGCAGGCACTTCAAAGATGCTGGAAGGCGGCAGATAAGGCCTATCAGAGAGAACATGTTACTGCCTATATCTATGAACATCCGGACCTCTTTCGATTAGGCAATGTTAAATATTCTAGAGACCTCTCCGGGCTGCGCCTGACAGTAGATACCAGGCAGGATTTACAATTTACCAGGCAGGTCTATAAAAGGTTATATAAGAAAATAAACAATTTCTCAATTGAAAATATCTCAAATCTTCTGGAAAAAGAGCTTTGGATTCACCGGATAAACAAAGATGTCAAACAAAAAGGCTTAAGGGATAACTAAGATGAGACAGATTAAGATTGGTAATAAATTAATAGGCCAAGGCCGTCCGGTCTTTGTTATTGCCGAGGTCGGCTCTAATCATAACGGAAAGCTTAAGCAGGCAAAAGAGCTCATTGATGTTGCCAAATATGCAGGGGCAGATGCAGTAAAGTTTCAGACGTTCTCCGCCGAGAATCTTTATTCGGCTAAAACGCCCGTCATGTCCTATCTTAGAAAAAAGAGGCTAATCAAAAAGGGCGAAACAGTATACGATCTATTTAAAAAAGTAGAATTGCCCAGAGATTGGCACGGCCTGCTTTTCGAATATTGCAGGAAAAAAGGCATTATTTTTCTATCTACGCCGTTTGACATTGAGGCAGTTGATCTCTTAGAGGATGTAGGGGTCCAGGCATACAAGATTGCCTCATTTGAAATTACGCATTTGCCGCTTTTAGAACACACAGCAGGGAAGAAGAAGCCGATTATCTTATCTACGGGTATGGCAGATTTAAAAGACATAGAAACGGCCTTAAAAACAATATATAAGCAGGCAAACCATGATGTTATTCTTTTGCATTGTGCCATAAACTATCCTCCCGAATACGCAGATTTAAACTTAAGGGCTATCCAGACAATGCGTCGGAAATTCAATTTGCCAGTAGGTTTTTCTGATCACACCTTGGGCATTACTGCCGATATTGCTGCTGTTAGTTTAGGCGCATGTGTAATCGAGAAGCATTTCACTTTAAACAGAAAACTGCCCGGATTAGACCATCCTTTTGCCTTAGAACCGGAAGAACTAAAAGCCATGGTAGTGGCGATTAGGGATACCGAGGCGTCTCTGGGCTCTCGGGTTAAAAGCCACACTAAGGCGGAAGAGGAGCTATATAGATTGGCTCGCAGAAGCCTTGTGGCGGCCTGCGATATTAGAAGGGGCGAGATAATTACTAACAGTATGATTGCAGTTAAAAGGCCTGGATACGGGATCCATCCCAAAATGGCGAATGAAGTTATCGGGCGAGTCACAAAAACTAACATTGAGAAAGACGATATTTTAACCTGGCCATTATTACGGAAAGTTAATATCAGGCCGGCGTCATGGCACGATGCCCAAGATATTTGGAAATGGCGCAACGATAAGATTACCAGAAAGTTTTCGTTTAACACAAGCCGTATTCCCTTAAAGTCGCATTTAGTCTGGTTTAAAAAGGTCCTGGCAGACAAAAAACGAAAGATTTTTATAATCCAGGAAGATGGTCGGTCCGTCGGCATGGTAAGATTTGATATCATGCCTGACAATGATAAAACTGCAGTCATAAATATCAATATTGCTCCCAAAAAAAGAGGCCAAGGGTTAGGCCTGTCGGCGACAAAATTGAGCAGCAAACACGCTTTTGACTACCTTAATATTAAGACCGTCATTGCTAAGGTTAAGAAAGACAATACAGCTTCCCTGAAGATGTTTTCGCGCGCATGGTTCAGGCAGACAGAAAAAGATAATGAAGTGGTAACTATGGAGTTAAGCAATTCGGATTTAAAGAAAGGGCCTGGGTTTAGGCCTTAACCCGAGGATTTTTAATGAAAGTCTTATTGATGAATCCGCCTTGTCGCAGTCCCAACATGATTCCTTTAGGCCTGGGATACATTGCTAGCGTATTAAGAAACGATGGCCATAAGGTAGAAATCTTAGACATAAATGCCTATCAATATAATGATAGAGAAGTTGAAGAAAAAATTAAGGAAGCAGAATTTGATTGCGTTGGCATTGGAGGTCTGACTACTACCTATAAATATATAAAATGGCTGACTAAATTAATCAGAAGATTACGGCCGAAAGTAAGGATAATTGTCGGGAACATGGTCGCTACAGCGACTCCTCGTTTATTACTCGAGAATAGCGATGTCGATATTGCCGTAATTGACGAAGGGGAAGATACCGTCAGGGAATTATTTTCTGCTAAGGATGAGGGGGACCTAAACAGTATAAATGGCCTATGGTATAAGAGAAACGGCGCCATATTCCAAACTGCCCCCCGAGACAGGATTAAAGACTTGGATAAAATACCTTTTCCTGCCTGGGACCTTTTTCCTATGGAGGTATATTTAAAAAATCCTATCCATATTGAATTCGGGCTCAGGAGTATAAATCTTTGCGCTGTCAGGGGCTGTCCTTATCAATGCGTTTATTGTTCGCGTCCTTTCGGACAAAGGGTATATGCGCGCAGTGCCGACAATATTATAGAAGAGCTCAAAGAATTAAAACGAAGTTATAGGGTAGAATATGTAGCTTTTTCCGGAGATCACTTTATTGTCTCAAAAAAGTGGGTCCTTGAACTTTGCAATAAATTAAGGTCAGCGAAATTGAATATTAAATGGGGTGCTACCGGACGCGTCAATTTGGTTGATAAGGAGTTGCTTAAGGCGATGAAAAAGTCAGGCTGTATATGCCTAGGATATGGATTTGAATCCGGCAGTCAAGGCATCCTGAATAACATGGATAAGCGGGTGACAATAAATCAAGCAGAAATGGCGATTAAGCTTACACGAGTATCCGGGATCTATGTGATGAGCTCATTTATGTTTGGCATGGTAGGTGAGACGAGAGATACGATTCATCAGACGGTCGACTTTATTAAAAGAACTAAAATACCAGAGCATAGACTTCTTTTTACCACTCCTTATCCCGCTACGCCATTGTATGAATTAGCAAAAACGATGAAGAGATTACCGCCAGATGAAGATAAATATGTGGAAAGCCTCGGAGAGATGCGCGATACATTTTTAGTAAACCTTACAGATTTTTCTAACGAAGAGTTAACAAGATTAAAAAAAGAAGCAGAGGAAGAGATTCAAGAAAATTTTGATATTGGAATACGTCTAGGGAGAATCTACATGCAGCTTAAAAGACGATGGGGCTGGATAATGCTTAATTACAAAGATGAAGGAGCCCTGGCTACTTTAAGAATAATTTTCAATAAGCTATTAGAGGCCAAAAACCCGTGAGTAGAAAAAAGATAATCAAAAATGCTATAAAGTTTAGCGCTGGAAATTACATCTCCAATTTCCTTGATTTTATTACAGGAATAATAATACGTCGTATCCTTGGTCCAGCGACGATGGGCATATTTATGGAATTGATGTTATTGTTTGAATATGGCAAGAATCACAATTTGGGTGTATTAGATGCCCTAGATAGGGAAATCCCAATTTTAAATGGTAAAAAGGATTATGCCCGGGTAAAGGAAATCAGTAACGTGGGTTTCAGTTTCTGTATGTTTAGTTCATTGGTCTTTGGGGTAATTTTGATATTATATTCGTTCTTTATGCATGGAATGCATGAATCCATGATTATAAATGGAATTCGTATAATCGCATTCTTGAACATAGTACATGCTTTTATTTCTTTCTATGTTGTCGTGATTCGTACGCATCATAAATTTGATTTATTGACTAAATATATTTTAATTATGGGCGTGGTTAATCTGATTTTTTCTACTGTTTTATTATTGAAATTTGGGTTTTACGGTTTACTCGTAGCCCTTGTATTAATTGGTTTGGCCAGATTGGCCTATCTTTATAGTTCAAGCGGATATCAGTTTAAACTAAAAATTCCATTTCCTTTAACGGAAGTAAAAAGACTTATAAAAATTGGTTTCCCTTTACTTTTAAGTGGATTTATTTTTATGTTATTGAGAAGCGTAGATAGATTTATGATAATTGGTTTTTTAGACAGAACAAATTTAGGATATTATAGTATCGCCACGATGATGCACGGTTATGTTTTTCAGTTACCAAATTTAATTTATGCTGTGTTATTTCCTAACTTCTATGAGGCTTTCGGAAGAATGGGCAATATTCAAGATATAAAAAACTATTATGAGTATCCTACTCTGGCCTTCGCATATTTATTCCCAATTTTTGTTGGTTTGGCTGTATTAGTATTGCCTTTAATCCTCCATTATATACTGCCAAAATATTTACCAGGGCTCTTGCCAGCTATCATATTGATGCTTGGGACATTTTTCATCTCCGTTACCAATATGTCAGGGTATCTCCTGACAGCACTAAATAAACAGAAGTTTATCGTAATCATTGGGGCAAGCGTTGTTTTAATAAGCGTAATATTAAATTACAGTTTATTAAAGATTTTTAATTTGGGTCTAACCGGAGTAGCATTAGCAACAGCACTAACCTATTTTGTCTATAGCCTGGCTTTAATCGCCGCTGCCTTTAGTAATTATACACGCATCTTAAAGGAGCACCTGAAATTTCTTTTCATTTTGTATGCACCTTTTGTTTGGACAACTAGTGTTTTAATAATTATTAATTTAATTTTCAGAAATACTTTCCAGAATTTAAAGCTTGATCTTATTTGCCTTCTTTTACAAATGCTTATTTTTTTAACGGCATGTTTACCATTGTTATTCTATCTTAATAAAAGGACTATGATATTTGACACCGTATTACAAATGGTAAAAGAAAAATCAAATTTGAATGCAAAATAAATACTTTCCTTTTGAAAATTGGAAACACAAGATTTTACAATTTCTTTCTTCGGATTCACAGAAGACGGTTTTCTTTATTAAAATGCAGGAGAATTTAGACAAGTTAGCATTATTGATTGAGGAGATTGAACAAGAATTCAAGGGAAAGTTTATAATTATATGTTTTAACTCAAAGGTTCCGGTTTATTTTCAAGGATTAAATTTCAACCTGGGATTATCCGAAGATTATCTTCAGGGCCAAGACTATAAATATATTGACGAATATGCCTTAAATTTAACTCGGACTTGGTATTTAGTTAGAGGTGAGGATGGAAAAAATATAACTGAATACGAGAATATTCACTTAGGGTGCCTAACCGAATTCAATTTTCAATGGTTTTTGATTTGCCGGCTGAAGTATCTGGAAGTGATAAACAGAGTTGTTAGTCTGGAAAAACCTGATAAGATCATAACCATTGAAGATACCGAAGAATTGTGCGACGCTGCCAAGATCACTGGTCAGATTAATAATATCCCAATCTTATCTTTAGTAAATAGACCCATATTCCACTCATTAATATTTCTTAAAAGAAGAGTTAGGGATAGATTTTCGGATATTTTTTATTTTTTTCTGATTGATCCATTAGTTCAATTATTTCTTATGAGGGCAAAGTTAAATAATTTTATCCTGATTGATCCCCGGGCGTATCTTCTTTTGACAGGACACCATCGATTGGAGAATTTTATATTCTGTCCTATAGGGAAAGGTTTAGCTAATAGAATATATAGTCTTAAAAGAAAGAAGACATATATCTCTTTCAATATTCCTGCCTCTGGTAGAATGAAGAGGAGACTAAAGGAACAAGTAAATAAATTTTTCGTAAAATGGGAAGAGTTATCTCGAAATTCGTCTTTTAAGGATAGGTTTATATATAAGGATATTCCAATTTGGGGTTTAGTGGAGGGGGCGCTTTCACAATTTTTTAAAGAAAGATTTCCGCGTATCTTAAATATCATTGCTCAGTTAAAACAATTTTCTAAAGATAGGTCAATTAAATCGATTGTGTTAAGAGCCGATGGCAGGGAAATAGAAAAAACTATTATAATGGCTGCGCGGGAATTAAATATTCCTACTTTGTATATTACCCATGGGGTACTTTCAGAAAATAATGGTCATGATATCTTATTTTGTACTAAGACAGCGGTTTGGGGTCAGGCAGACTTTGATCGTTATATCTCTCTAGGGAATCCTACTAACAAATTGGCAATCACTGGTAGCCCTAAATACGATAGAATTTACTCTAAAAGCCAAGAGTCAGAAAGAAAAATAATTTATAAAAAATTAGGCCTAGATCCTAAAAAAAAATTTATTATTTTAGCTACACAACCCATTACGAAGTTTTCTTCTTATAGAACAGAAGATGAAAACGAGGTCTTATTGAGAAGCGTTATAGCTTCTATTAAAAAAATACCTAATAATATAAAACTGGTTGTAAAGCTTCATCCCTTTGAAGATTACTCGATATATGAAAGGTTGATAAAAAAGATAGGTTCCGAAAATTTCATTCTTGTTAGGGATATAGATATTTTTGCCTTGATTAGGGCTAGCATCCTTTTGATGACAGTTAACTCTACAGTTGGTTTGGAGGCAATGATTCTCGATAAGCCATTAATTACCATAAACTTAACCAAAAGGAAAGACGCCCTTCCATTTGCTGAACGAGGAGCGGCCTTAGGTGTATATAAGGCCGAAGATATAGCTCCCGCGATAGAAGGGCTTTTGGAAAATGCAAAACTTAAAGAAGAATTGGTATCAAATAGAAAAAAACTTGTTGCATATTATGCAGGTAAATTAGATGGGTGTTCTTCGCAGCGAATTGTTGAGTTAATCAATACAATGTCAGCCACCAATTTTGTTAAATAAAGAATAAAGGAGACGGTTTAGTTAATATGTCAGGAAAGCAAATTGTTGGCAAAAATAGAGTAGTTTTATTTTTCCCTGATCCCTTATTGCCCGATACGACTTGGCATAGAACTCCTTTTTCCGTAATATCTATATCCGGCTTGTTACTTGAGAATAATGTTGAGGTTATGATATTTGATGAACGCGTTGAGCAGGGTATTCAGAAGAAAGTTCTATCTTCCTTGGATAGGGCTATATGTTTTGGGATTAGTGCTTTTACCGGCAGTCAGATAAAAGGAGGGCTGGACATAGCTAAGGTAGTTAAAGAAAGTTATCCTGATTTACCTATTGTTTGGGGCGGATGGCATCCTTCAATTTTTCCCGAACAAACATTGGAAAATCCCTATGTAGATATTGTGGTTTACGGGCAGGGAGAAAGGACGTTTGCCGAACTGGTAGAAAGACTTAAGCAAGGCTCGTCCTTAGATGGGCTCTTGGGCACAGCATTTAAAGTTGACGGTAATTTAGTTAAAAACCCGGCGCGCCCCCTTGAAGATATTAATAATTTTCCTCCCTATACATTTAATTTGGTAAATTTAGAAAACTATGTAGGCATCCATCCTGTTTCAAAATTGAGGACGATGAGTTATCTATCTACCCAGGGTTGTCCATATGCGTGCGGATTTTGCGTTGATAAGATGGTATACAATCGTCGATGGTTTGGATTAAAATCAGAGCGCGTAATACAAGAGGTGACTTTTTTAGTAAAGACATATAATCTTGAGGGGATTTATTGCGAGGATAATAATTTCTTAGTGGACAAAAAGAGGGTAGAAGAGATCTGCCGCGGTTTTATTAAAAACAAGTTAGGGATAAAATGGGATACTCTAGGCCATCCCAGACAATTGGCTAAATTTGATGATGATTTTTATGAATTATTAAAAGAAAGCGGCTGCAGTAGGATTCTTACCGGAGCTGAATCTGGAGAACAGGCCATTCTTGATTTGGTTCACAAAGATTCTACCGTGCAAGATACGATCGAGTTTGTAAAAAAAGCAAAAAGACATGGAATATCGCCGATCCTTTCAACGATGGCTGGTTTCCCAATGTCACCCAGAAGAGATTTACATATGACTATAAAATTGGCATTAAAGTTAAAACGATTTTACCCAGAAACTGAGTTTAAGCTATTTCTGTACACGCCATACCCCGGAACTGATCTTTATGAAATGGCACTTAAAAACGGGATGAAAGAGCCAAAGAGTTTACTCGAGTGGTCAAAACATACCTTAAGAGATGTAAAGACGCCGTGGCTTGATGATAGATATAGAAGGCTAATCCGCGATGTCGCCTTTTTCTATTTTCAGCTTGCCTATCCATCGCAGGCAACACGCGAAAAAATAAAAGAAAAGAGATTTGCTATTTTAGTTAAATTCGTATTTAGGATTTTTCAGCGCTTAGCCAGGATAAGACTTTCGTTTAATTTTTATTCTTTCCCTATAGAAATAACATTGTATAAACTAACCCGAGGCATAATAGACAAAACATCCGAATAAGATTTATGAATCAGCATAAATAGAATGTTAAAAATTTCAATTTTAAAAAGAGAAAGAACATTTAATTATAAAGGGGTGCTTTTTGGATTTGGGGTAATATTATTTCTGTTTTCTGCTTTGTTTAAAGTCTGGTTCGATGATTTAACGACTGTTTATAAGTTTATTTTACTGGTCGTAATATTTTTTTATATACCCGGTAAAATTATAATTAGATTTTTAAAATTAAATCTATCCGGGCTGGATAGTTTTGTTTTATCACTATCTACCGGACTTTTCTTCGCTTCAGAGATTTATACGCTATTAGGGGCATTAACAATTGATTCGCTGTTTCCTTATCTCTTTTTAGCAGTAGGGTTGGTTTTTTTGATTTATCGGATAAAAGATTTGGTACACACGCCATTATTTAACAATGGCGCCATTCTTAATATAAAACTTGATACGGTCTCACTTTATTTAGTGATTATACTCGCATTCTTTGTGGGGGTAGCTATATTTCTTTTTTATCCCAGCACCATGATCTATCCTGATGGATTACATTTCTATGATAACAACGCCTACGATTCTATTGCCCAAATGTCTCAAATTGGCGAACTAGCTCATCCATTTCCACATCAGTTTCCGTTTTGGGCCAACGCTCCCTTTAAAGGTTATCATTCCGGAAGCTTTTTATGGCTGGCAATTTTGCTTCGATTTGGAAAATTTGATTTAATGACTTTATTTTTAAAATTACGACCGCTATTTATTTTTCCGCTTTTGGTGCTTATTTGTTATATAACTATGCGGCGTGTATTGGAAAACCGAAAAATCGCCTGCATGGCAACATTTTCTGTTTTTTTTATGGGAGGCCTGGATTGGGTTATTCCATTAATGCGTAGGATAATCCCCGGTTTTAACTTACCGACAATACTTCTTTCAGGCGATATTTTTGGATCAACAATATTTTTTAATCCGCCTTTTATTAGTGGTCTTCTAGCATTTTTCTCAGGGCTATACTTTTGGGCTTTGGCAGAAAGGACAAGAAAGAGGTCGGTAATTCTGATTAGTGCCTTCTTTTTTGCTCTCCTTTTTTATTATAAAGCATTTATGGGAGTGGTTGTTTTTTCAGCATTAATTTTAATACTTCTTCTAAAATATTTTTCTAGTAAGGACAAGATTTTCTTAGAGATTTTATTGATAAACTTTATATTATCAACTTTGTTAATTTCAAAAACATTATCTAAAACTGCATCTTCGATTTTTAAATTTTCACCAGCCTATTTGACTAGTATTAAACTTAATGAATTAGGATTAATTGGTTCTAGTGAGGCGAATACATTTTGGAAATCAAGTCCACTGCTACTTTTGTTTGCCTTTATAATCTTTCTCATCGGAAATATAGGAATTAGAATTGTTATTATACCAAGAGTTTATAAGTATTTTAGGTCATGGAAAAATTTATCCTGGGTTTTCTTACTGTTTTTGGCCTGTCTTTTCTTCTCATTTCTTTATACCCATACATTTACCCTCAATACCGTTACAGCAATCGGCTCTGGCACCGGAAATTTTTATTTTCTTTTTATTATAATAATTAACATTTTCTTTGCTGTGGAAATATATCACCGTTTTAGAAAATCAGAAAAGCCGATAAAGCAAATAGCGTTTTTATTAGTTATATTTTTTATTGGCTGTGGCGCTATTCCAATCCATCTTTTAAAATACTTACCCAAGAATGTTAAATATAAATTAGTGAATAATGACGAGTTAGTGGCTATTAATTATCTAAGAGAGAAGACAAAATTTGACAGCGTTATTTTACATAAGATTTCCGCCAGGCCTTGGTTTTCAGAGTCAAGCAGGAAAAAAATCCGCGAAGGCGAAGGAGATAGGGATGCTTTTTTTTCCGGCTTAGCTCAACGAAGATTTGTGCTGGAATGTTCCTGGCATATTGCCGGAGGCAGATATATCCCTGATTTCTATAATGGCTTAGAGAGACGAATTTCGGATATAGAAACTTTTTTCTCAACCAGTGATAAAGACCGGGCCAGTTCTATATTAGAACTATATGGAGTAAATTACGTTTGGGTCTCCAGGGGACAGGTTTTAAAATTTGATAAATACGCTATTCTTAAGCCGGTTTTTTCAAATGAGGACGTTACGCTCTATAAGGTAAAACATTAAACATACCAGAGGGGGATATGGAAATTTGCTTAGACTTAGGATGCGGAAGCAGGAAAAGGGCCGGGCATATCGGCCTGGATAAAGTTTATTTAGACGGTGTTGATTTGGTTTGCGATATAGAAAGAGGTCTGCCGATTAAAAGCGGCTGTGTAGATAAAATATATTCCAATTATTTATTTGAACACATCCAGGACATGATATTTCTTTTCCAGGAGATTTACCGGGTCTGCCGTAACGGCGCAGAGGTAGAATTTGTTGTGCCTTACTATACATCCATAAATGCCTTTAAAGATCCCACGCATCGCAACTTTTTTACCGAAGAGACATTCAGGTATTTTTCCAAGGATGATTGGTATGGCTCGGATTACAAAATAAATACAAATTTTAAGGTTGTAAGAATAAAATATCACTACAGTAATCTTATTAAATGGCTGCCCTTTAAGAAATATCTAAGGAGATATCTCTTTAATGTTGTAGGGGCCATGGAAGTAATTCTTGAGGTGAAAAAATGATCCCGCTGTTTAAGCCTTCTATTGGAGAAGATGAATTAAATGCGGTAAGAGAGGCATTTGAGTCGGGTTGGATCGGTCTGGGGCCAAAGACAGAGGAGTTTGAGCATGCCTTCGGAGATTACATAGGAGTAAAATTTGCCATTGGGACAAATTCCTGCTCCGCGGCCCTACATTTAGCCTTGATGGTAACAGGTATAGAGGGCAAAGAAGTTATAACACCTTCGCTAACCTTCATCTCAGCAAATCACGCCATTCTCTATAACCGCGGTATCCCTGTTTTCGCGGATGTGTGTCCCGATACCCTTACGGTGGAGCCTAAAGATATCATACGTAAGATTACGCCCAATACTAAGGCAATAATAGTAATGCACTATGGTGGCCACCCCGTTGATATGGCTCCTATCCTTGATATTGCCAAAGCTAAGGGCATAGCGGTAGTTGAGGATGTCGCCCATGCCTGTGGCGGTGAATATAACCATAAGAAATTAGGGTCATTGGGAGATATCGCCTGTTTTAGTTTTCATGCTGTAAAAAATTTAACCACCGGTGAGGGTGGAATGATTACCACCAACAACGAAGGGTTTGACCGCCGGCTCAGGAGGCTCAGATGGGTAGGTATTACCAAGGATACCTGGAGCCGTTCCGAGATGGCGGAGAAATACTTTTGGTACTATGATGTTGTAGAACTTGGTTATAAATATCATATGAGCGATATTAATGCTGCCATAGGCCTCGTACAGCTTAAGAAACTAGACAGGCTTAACGACATAAGGCGAAGGATTTCGATGAAATATAATGAAGGATTTAAAGGCCTGAGTTGGCTTAAGACTCCCGTGGTTAAACAATATGCAAAATGCGTCCACCATAATTATGTGGTTAAAGTTGAAGACCGAGACGGTTTTATAGCGCATCTTAGAGATAACGGTATTGCAGCCGGGGTCCATTATATCCCAAACCATCATTATGCGATGTATAAAAATTTCAAGGCCGACGTGCCCGTAACCGAAAATGTCTGGAAAGAGATAGTAACCTTGCCTCTATTTACTGACTTAAAAGAAGAAGAAGTGAATAAGATAATTGAGGCGGTAAGGTCATTTAAATGATAGCCGCAATATGCATAAAAGGCCATAACAAAAGGTAGAGATGGCGAAATTTAAAGGCTACGAGATACTTAGTTCCTATCCTGAAGACGGTTGGTTAAAAGGTTATTTTTACGCCAGAAACGATGATATTAAAGGAGGAGAAGATAATCTTAAAGGCGCCTATCGGGATATGGGTTATATAAGACACAAAGATTATATCCTGCATTTATTAAATGTCAAAAAAGACGAAAAAATACTTGATGTTGGTTGCGCAGATGGGCCAATGATGACGTATTGCGGCCTGCTTGGAGCGGAAGTCTATGGCGTAGACATTTCTTCAGAATACATAGAAAAAGTAAATATATACTTAAAGAAATATTCACTTAAAGGACAGGCCATTGAGGGCGATGCAAGAAAATTACGTTTTGCCGATAATTTTTTTGATAAAGTCATTTCATCTGATTTCTTTGAACATATGTGCGAAGAAGACAATATATCGGTGCTTAAAGAAATGAAGAGAGTATTGAAGCCGGGAGGCATTATTGTTATCAAGACGCCTAATTTGAAATATTTACGATTTTCTAAATTATTCAAAATGATTATGAGAGTTATAAAATTGAAAAATCCTTTTGATGTCTTGATTCCTCATACTACAGGCAATAATCCTCAGCATATCGGCCTATTAACAAAAATAAAAATGGTGAAGATTATTAAAGCCGCCGGGTTTCTTAATTTTAGGTTCTATTACGATGCCAATTCTAAGATTGAAAGATTTAATTACTCTTTGTCAGAGCTGCTTAGTGAAAACGCATACCTCAGAGATATTTTTGCTGAAGACTTAATTGTATTGATTCGAAAGCCAGTAATTTTGTCCTTTTTTCCATAAAGAAGGCACAAGGAGTAAAATTTTCAATTATTGAATTATGAAGATTCTGTTTTTTACCATAGGAAACGAGGAGGTAGCAAGTAGCCGCAGCAGGGTATATCAATACCTCCCATACTTAAGAAGTAGGGGTATTGAATATAAGGTAATTTCTCAAATACCTTCCTGGCAATTCAGAAAAGTAATCAGTAAACAAAGTGAGTCTTTGATAAGCAAAATTTTTGCTAAATTTTATAGTTTCCTAAAAGTTATTTTATTTATTTTTTCAGTTCGGGAGAGCGACATTTTATTTATCCAGAGGGTATTACTTGCGGTATGGTTACAGAAGTTCATTTTTAAGTTAAACAATAATATTGTTTTTGATTTTGATGATGCCATTTATCTATTTGACAAGGTAAATAACGGCAAAAAAAACACGTTTTCCGGAAATGGTAAGTATTTACCTCGACTGGAACATATCTTGAAATCCAGCAAATGCATAGTCTTAGAGAACGAATATACAAAGGCATATGCTAATAAATTCAATAAAAATATCCTATTAATTACCGGCCCGATTGATACACAGCGATACATGCCCCGGGAAAAAGGTTTTAAAAAAGATGAGGTAGTCTTGGGCTGGATCGGCAGTCCTTCGACCTCTGTTTATTTAGAACAGCTATCGGAAGTATTTAAAATTCTTAAAGCAAAATACAGTCATCTAGTGATTGAGTTAGTCGGTTTGAAATCAAACCCTTTTCAGCTAAAAGTAGATAATATTGTCGCTAAAAAATGGTCACTTGATACAGAGGTGGCAGATTTACAGAATTTTGATATCGGCATAATGCCTTTAGACGACAGTGAATGGACAAGAAGTAAAGGCGGATATAAATTGCTTCAATACATGGCTGTTGGCATTCCTTGCGTGGCATCGCCTGTAGGGATTAATAGTGAGTTGATCCAGCAGGGCGTTAATGGTTTTTTGGCCAGTAATAAAGAAGAGTGGCTAGGGTACATAACGCGCCTTATTGAAGATGAGAATTTAAGGGTATCTATGGGTAGAAGAGGCCGTCAAATGGCAGAAAATTCTTACTCATATGAAAAGGCCACCCCTAAATTATTAGAGGCCCTTTATGATATTGTAAAGTTTCCTAGACCAGATAATCGGGTATCGTGAAAGTAGCCTTTGGTATTAAAAAAATAAGGATTTTACCTAATTTAGGCATAGCCTATCTTTCTTATAACTTAAAGAGGGCAGGCCATGAAGTCAAGCTGTTTGAAATTGGCCATGATTTTGATTCAGCTATTAAAAAAATAAAGAATTTTAATCCCAAAATTTTGGCTTTCAGCGTCTATACCGGAGAGGAGGATTATTACATCAATTTTAACCGGCAATTACGCGGGGTTATTAAAGCGATTAGTATTTTGGGAGGGCCGCACCCTACCTTTATGCCGGATGTCATCGAGGCCGATAAAGATATTGATGCTATTTGCCGCGGAGAGGGAGAGTTGGCTTTTGTTGAATTTCTGGATAGATTTAGTCAAACCGGAAGAATGCCTGAAAACGTAGCAAATTTTTGGGTAAAAAACGATAAGGCGATTTCCAGAAACAACGTCAGGGCCTTATCGTTGGAATTAGACAGTCTGGGGGTTGCCGATCGCGAGATCTATTACGAAATTGAGCCCGCCCTTAAAAACTTTGGCAAAAAACATTTTATTGCCCATCGGGGCTGTCCTTATACTTGCACCTATTGTTTTAACCATAAATTTAACGAACTTTATCAACATAAGAATATTTACCGCTCCAGGACTGTTGGCCATGTTATTGATGAAATTTTAGAAGTCAAGGAAACTTCCAGATTAGACCAGGTGCTTTTTCTTGATGACGTTTTTGTTCTAAATAAGGACTGGCTGAGTGAGTTTACCGCAGAGTTTAAAAGGAGGGTGAGTTTACCTTATTCTGTCATTATGCGCCTTGATAATTGTTCTGAAGAAATAGTCAGGATGCTTAAGGAGTCGGGTTGTTTTTCCGTGACTGTCGGAATTGAGGCCGGGACAGATTTTGTCCGCAATAAATTGATGAAGAGAAATATGGGGCAAGAGACCATAATAAATTCGATGAAACTGCTGAAAAAGTATTCGCTTAAGGTTTATACCGAAAATATCATCGGTCTGCCGGGCGAGACCTATGAAATGGCAAAAGAAACGCTCTTACTTAATTGCCAGGTTAAGCCGGATTATGCAAATTGCTCAATTTTTTATCCTTTCCCCAAGACGGAATTGCATAGATATGCAGTTGAGCATGGTTATTATAAAGACGGCGAGCGCAACAATTCAGATAGCTATTATTATCACTCGTTTTTGATATTTAAGGACGAAATAGAAAAAAACAAAATCGAAAATTTGAGGTGCTTTTTTAGTTTTTTGGCCAGAAACCCGCGCTTTATCGGTTTGTGCGAAAAACTTTTCTGTGTCAGAAATAATTTTATTTTTCGCTTGTTCGGGGATCTGTCTGATGTTTTTTATCACGGGAGGCTTTTTACCTTTAAGATCAATAGTTTATTCAGAGTAATATTACTATATATAAAAGGCAGATGAACTTCATGTCGGCTAAAAGAAGAAGGCGCCAATTTATTGTTCTAATCTTGGCTTTGACGGCAGGAATATCCATTTCAATCCTGCGGCCGGGGCCTGTATTCATGGATGCCCAGGCTTACAGTGAAATTGCACAGGAAGTGGCAGCCGGCAGGGGTTTTGCTTCAACAACTTTAAACCGTATACAGGCAGTCAACCCGCTTTATCCTCTTTTTCTTGCAGGTATATATAAAGTTTTTGGCATAAACTACAATATTGTTAGGATAGTCCAGGCAATTATTTTTGCAATTACTTGTTTAATAATCTTTAGAATAGCAGAACTGATTTTTGATGAAAGAATCGGTTTTTGGAGTTCCCTGCTTGTGGCAAGCCATCCCGTGATGTTTTCCACGGTTAGTCATTTATTAACCGAGTGTTTTTATACCTTTTTGATAGCTTTGGGGATTTTGCTGTTGACACTTTCATTTAGAAAGTCGAATTGGTGGTTATTTTTCCTTACGGGAGTTGTATTCGGGCTAGGCCTACTATGCCGGTCAACCGGTTTATTTTTTCCGTTGTTTATTCTTCTTGGCTTGATTTTCATAATAAAGAGTAAATTAAAAATCGTTGGTTATTTCCTTGCTCTTTGTTTAGGCGTAATCGTTACTATTAGCCCATGGATGATACGGCTTTATCTTGTTTCAGGGGCAATTCAGCCATTGACTAACATGGGGGGGCGGGTTTTTTGGTTCGGGACATATGTCCCGGCAAAAGGCGATTCTGATAGCGATCTCGCCCAGAAGGCGTTTGCATCGGTACTTGAGAAGATTAAGACTGAAGGAATTAATCGGGAGCAGGAACCCGTAAAATGGGATAGGAGGCTTTATTTGGAGGGACTAAAGAATATCCAAGACCACCCATTCGGCTACATAGCGTTATTTCCTCGTAATATTTTACGTCTTTGGGTAGGGACACATTCCACTTGCTTTACGATTGGGGATATCAAGTTCTCAGCCTTTTTCAAAAATCCTGAATTATTAAAAAAGCGGCCTTTTGTCTTTATTTGGAAATTGTGTATTTTAGCGCTCACTTTTTTAACATTTATTTTGGCCGTGATCGGGATCATCTATAGTTTTTATAATTGGACCAGAACCATGCCTTTATTACTCATATTCTTTTATACCACTATATTCCACATAATTGTATTGGCGATAAGTCGTTACAGCATCCCGGCAATTCCATATGAAATAATTTTTGCAGTTTTGGGAATTCAAGGTTTAGCAAAAGTAATTATTATGAAAAAGGAAAGGAAATAAAACAATGAAATGGAAAAATAAGCAGGTTTTGGTTACGGGCGCGGCTGGCTTTATAGGCAGTCATCTTGTACAGAGGCTGTTAGATTTAGGCGTCAAGGTGAGGGCTTTTATACGTTATGACTCCCAGGGAGATCTCGGAAATTTAGTTTTTCTTCCTCAAAATCAGTTCAAGAAGATTGAGATAATACGGGGAGATATCCGGGAACTGCAGAGCGTCAAAGAGGCAATAAAAGGAACAAGAATTATCTTTCATCTTTGTGCGTTGGCGGGGATCCCGTATTCTTATGTTCATCCGCGCGAGGTCTTTGAGACCAACTGCCTGGGGACGCTCAATGTCCTTACAGGAGGACTGGAGCTGCAAGTAGATAAAGTCATCCTTACATCCACCAGTGAAACATACGGAACAGCCAGGTATGTCCCTATAGATGAAAACCATCCCCTGCAGCCGCAATCTCCTTATTCGGCAAGTAAAATTTCCGCCGACATGTTAGGTTTAAGTTTTTATAATTCGTTCAATCTACCGGTTTCCATTATCAGGCCGTTTAACACATACGGACCGCGGCAATCAGCTCGCGCAATCATTCCTACTATTATTGCACAGATACTTACCGGTAATTCAGTGCATATCGGCTCTGTTTTTCCTACCCGAGATTTTACTTATGTGACAGATACTGCGGAAGGGTTCATAAAAGTCGCTGAATGTGAAAAGGCGATTGGCCAGGCAATCAACCTGGGCACCGGATTTGAAATTTCTATCGCAGATTTAACCGATAAAATAATATCCATTGTCGGGAATAAACATACCAGAATTTTGGCAGATAAGGCGAGAATGAGACCGAAAAAAAGCGAAGTAGGAAGGTTATGCTCGGATAATTCTAAGGCGCGCCGCCTGCTTAAGTGGGAGCCCGGCATTTCTCTCGATGAAGGGCTTAAAAAGACCGTCAGTTGGATTAAAGAAAATATAGATTTATACGAACCGCAGGCTTATAAAATTTAAGGAGCTAAAATGAAAGCTGTTATTTTGGCAGGTGGCTTAGGGACCCGCTTGAGGCCGTTGACATTTGCTATACCAAAACCTTTAATCCCTATTGGAGAGAAACCTATTTTAGAGATTATTATTAATAGGCTTAAAAAGTTCGGTTTTAATGAATTTATTTTTTTAGTAGGTTACCGGGCAGACCTTATTCAAACATATTTTCAAGACGGCTCTAAACTCGGCGTAAAGATATCTTACCTTGAGGAAAATATGCCGTTAGGAACGGCAGGGGCGCTTTCCTTAATCAGAAGAAGGTTCAAGTTTCAAAAAGAAGAATCATTTTTACTGATGAACGGCGATATCCTTACAAAACTAAATTTTCATAAGTTCATTTTGCACCATAAGAAGAATAAATTAAGTATTACAATCGCCACAAAGAGAATCAGCAGCAAATTAAGTTACGGAGTGCTCAAATTTGATAAGGATAAGGTTGTAGGAATAGAGGAAAAACCCAGGGCGTATCATATAGTCAATACAGGAATTTATCTAATCAAAAGCAATGTCCTGAAATATATACCTAGCGGCACAAATTTTTCCATGCCTGAGTTAGCAACGCTCTTGGTTAAGAAAAGTAAAAAAATCGGCAATTATAATTTTAAGGAATACTGGCTAGCCGTAGAACATATCGATCATATTGAAGAAGCAAATATTAAGCTAAAGAAATGGTCAGAGCCATAATTATAATCTATAAATGAAATTATCCATAGTAGTTCCTGTATACAACGAGAAAAATACCATACTCGAGGTCCTGAGGCGTATCGACAGTGTGGATATTAATATGGAGAAGGAGGTCATTATTGTCGATGGTTGTTCTACAGACGGCACAAAAGAAATTCTTAAGTCATTAAAAAACAGACACATAAAATTTATTTTCGAGGAAAAGAGAGAGGGTAAGGGCGCTGCAATTATAAGGGGCTTTAAAGAGGCAAGCGGCGATATATTCTTAATTCAAGACGCGGACTTAGAAGTAAATCCGATAGAATATCCCCGTCTTTTAAGGCCTATTCTCGAAGAGCATGTAAGGGTTGTGTATGGCTCGAGGTTTTTATATGGCCGAGGCCTGACGCGGATTAAAAATTATCTTGGGAATAAAACCGTAACCTGGGTCCTTAATTTATTATTCTTTACTAAACTCTCGGACATGGCCACCTGTTATAAAGTTTTCGTAAGGGATGCCTGGGAAAAACTGGACCTAAACAGCAAGGGTTTTGAAATAGAGGCCGAAATAACCATAAATTTAATAAAAAATAGAGAGAGGATTGTAGAAATTCCTATACGATATATTCCCCGCAGCAGAAGCGAAGGTAAAAAATTACACTGGGGAGAAGGGTTTAGGGCGTTACAATCAATCATTAAATTGCGTTTCACAAAATAGGCGAAGATGGTAAATGTATTTACAGTAGATATCGAAGATTGGCAGCACTCTCGGATAAATTTTTCTGAAAACAATCACTGGTCTTGCCAAAACACCAGGATTTTAGATAATCTCGATGCCATATTGGAAATATTGGCAGACAGAAATATAAAAGCCACTTTTTTTGTCCTTGGTTGTATTGCGGAAAGGCTGCCAGAAATTCTTATTAAAATAGATAAAAAAGGCCATGAGATAGGCAGTCACGGCTATCAACACAAATTGTTATATACTTTAACTCCCGATGAGTTTGAGCAAGATTTAATTAAATCGTTAAAGATAATCGAGGGCATCCTCCATAAAAAGGTCCTCAGCTTCCGGGCGCCTTATTGGTCGGTTACTGAAGAATCACTCTGGGCCATAGATATCCTGCAAAAGAACGGATTGTTGTATGACTCAAGCATTTATCCGACTAAAAACTTTCTTTATGGAATTCCGGATGAACCGGTAATCCCTCATTTGGTTAAAAAGGATTTGCTGGAGTTTCCCGGTTCTACTATAAGAGTTCTGGGCAGAAATATACCGGTGGGAGGGGGATTTTTCTTACGGGTCTTTCCTTACTTTTGGACAAAATGGGCCATAAGGTCTCTTAATCAAAGGGGATATCCCTGCATGGTTTATCTACACCCTCACGAAGTGGACGAATATAATTACGCTTGCCCTGGTTCTGTAAAAGAGAATTTTATACTTAAATTCGGAAAGGGCAGGATGAAAAAAAAGATATTACAATTATTGTCTGATTTTAAGTTTAGCTCATTAAGCGAAGTAGCGCATACGATTAGTTTAAAATGAAGGTATCTGAATTTAGAGAAGGCGATAGGCAAAGATGGGATGATTTTGTTCTAAAGAATTCTTTCGTGCGCTTTTATCACCTGTCAGGTTTTAAAGATGTCCTGGAAAAATTTTATAGAGATAGAAGCTTTTACTTAATATTTGAGAATGATGATGAGATAAAGGCAGTCCTTCCGATCTTTTTATTGAAGACTCTTTTTTTTCACAAAGCGCTATCATTGCCGTTTGCCGAATACGCGGGGATAATGGGCGAAAATTTAAGTAGTTCTGAGATGGAGTTTATAGTTAATTATCTTAAGGGCTTTCTCTTGGAGCACGATGTCCCATATTTAGAGATAAACGCAGGCTTAGGGATGCCTCAGGATTTTATGCAAACGAATTTTAAGCACTCGATATTTGGCCAATATGCCGAACTTGAGTTAACATCAATTCATGATCTTTGGGAGAACAGCCTGGATTATCAGGTAAAAAAAGCCATTCGTAAATCCGAAAAATCAGGCCTGGACTTAATTGAAGATACGACAATCGCTTCTCTAAGCGGTAATTTTTATCCCCTTTATTTGAAGTCCATGAAGAGGATGGGTTCTCCGCCGCTGCCATTAAAGTTTTTTTTAGACTGTTACAACAGTTTACAAAAATATTTGAAGATCTTCTTTGTTAAGGACGGAAAAAGAATTACTACCGCCTTGCAGGGTTACGTGACTAATAAGCGGGTTTTTATTCAACATATCGTTTCAGAAGTAGATAATTTTGAAAAAAGGCCGGTTGATTTTCTCCATTGGGCTTTTATCAAATGGGCCTGTGAGAATGGATGCAAATTCTTTGATTTTGGGATGTCTAGATATGAAGGGCAGCGCCGCTTTAAGGCTAAATGGGGGGTAAAATTTAACGATTACTCTTTTTATTACCTTTTTAAGCCCGGTGTGAATATTGCCGTGCCCAGTCCGTTAACGCCCCTTTCCGATAGAATGGTTTTTCTAACGAAGGCCTGGAGAATAGCAATGCCCGAGATTGTAGGAAACTTTATCGGCCCATTTATACGAGCACAACTGGGAAAATAAATTTCAGAAAAATCTAAAATGCCAGATAGAGCAAATCAGAATATTCAGCAGGTTTATTACGATGAAATGGTTGATTATTATGACCAGTTGTATCGGAAGCCGGACTATCATTTTCAACGTGTGTTTAATTTTTTTATCAAATCTCTGGGAATAAAAGAGCCCGGTGCTGTTAAGATGCTTGAGGTCGGCTGTGGCACAGGCAGATACACCATAAATTTTTTAAAGATGGGTTTTAGCATCGTGGGCCTGGATGTTTCGCGTAAATCACTTGATGTTTTGGAGCGTACTAGCAGGGAATCCGGGTTAGATAGAAACTTAAAAATATGCCAGTTAGACATCGAAAAAGATGATCCGAACAATGGTATAAAAGAGAAATTTGATATTGTCCTGTGCATACATTCCCTGCACCATATAAAAGATTTTCCCTCAGTAGTGAAACGCATGGCCGCAATGGCGAAGGACAAGGGGACAGTCGCCTGTCTTGAGCCAAATCCCTGGAACCCCTTTTTATATCCTTTTCTATTTTTATTTCTTAGGCGAAACTGGAAGATAGAGCGCGGCATGTTGAATTGTACAGAAAAAAAACTTAAAAGTGCCTTTAGAAATGCCGGTCTAAAAAACATCAGGGTGTTTAATTATGGGCTTTTCCCACCGTTAGCAGTAAATTTATTGCATGATTTGGCTAAGGTAGAAGATATGTTGAGTGAAGCCCCGATATTGAATAAATTCCTAGCACTACATTTTATTAGCGGTGAGAAACAATAAATACATTTACATAACTATGTTAATGGGCGTTATATTGGGGATATTATTGTTTTTTTCTCCCGGGACATCTTTTCTTTTATTTTCCGGTTTAATTAGCTGTTTTTTTATCAGATTGCTGCCCGAAAATTCTGAACGAAAGTTATTGATGAATATATTTCTGGCGGCTTTAATTTCTAGGATCCTGGCGGTCTTATTGGTCATGTTTTTTGCGATCGTGAAGGGGAAGATAGTAGATGTAGGCATGTATGGTTTCCCCGGGACGGCTCCATATATTTTTTATGATAGCGGGTATTATACTTTACGCGCTTTCTGGATGAGTAGCCTTTGGACGGGCGTAAATTTAGGCGAAACCGCAAAATTGATAGCCTCTGAGTGCGGTAAATTTTCTTACGGTTTTAACGGTTTTCTAAATGTCTTGGCCATTTTTTTTAGTTTTTTGGGTTATAGCCCTATTTCTTCGATATTTATTAATTGTTTTTTGGGTACAATCAGCGCTATTTTGGTTTACTTTTCTGCAAAAGAAATCTTTGGCTTCAGAGTAGCAAGACTATCGGCAATATTTATGGTAGTGTTTCCGTCGCTGTTTCTATGGTCCATAACTAATCTTAAAGACACTTGTTACATCTTTTTGGTTTGTTTAATGCTTTGGTCATTTACGAGATTTGTAAAGTCTAAAAATTTATTTTATATAGTTTTACTTTTCTTATCTGTCTGGCTTCAAAGCTACTTTCATAAACAGCTTTTAAATATAACGATGTTAATATTGCTATTCTCCCTTTTTTATCTTTTTATAACGAGTGTTTCTTACGGTACAAGAACCATTATCATACTTACTACTATTCTAACGGTTTTCTTGCTAGTCATTTTAAATTACGGCAGCATAGGATTGTTGATAAAGAAAAATTTACAGGATATATATATTTCTCACAAGGGATTTATTACTACCGGAGGTGCGTGTTACAAGCTTCTTCCGGGAGGATTCTACGATAGTCACGATACAATAACGGGGAATGAGTTTATTAAAATGTTAGGGAAGGGATGGCTTCATCTTATGTTTGAGCCGTTCCCATGGCGGTTAGAAAGTAAGTCATTATTGTTTGCTTTTTTCCAAATGATTTTTGTTTATATGCTTACCCCGTTTGCTATTTTAGGCATGTTTATAACTGTAAAATCAAAATTACGTGAGTCTATATTATTCGTAGTATTTTTTATAATAGTTGGCTCAATTTTAGCAGTCACCGAGGGAAATATCGGGACTACCTTTAGACACCGAGATATGTTGACTCCGATTTTTTTAATATTCAGCTCAATCGGGATAGTGAGGGCATGTAATGCTCAAACCGGCTCGAATAAGCAAACAAGGTTGCCGGATAATCTATAATGAGGTCTCTATATATATCTTATGATGGGCTAAAGGAAGCGCTGGTGCAATCTCAAGTAATTCCTTACTTAAAAGGATTATCGGAAGATGGAATTATTTTTACGCTTTTAACTTTTGATAAGAGAGGTCGCACCGATGAGATAAAAAAAATCATGCTGGGTTTGAAAAACGAGCGGATAGAATGTATAAGTCTAAGATACCATAAAAAACCAACGCTTCCGGCAACATTATATGACATAATGCAAGGCGTATTGGTAAGTACATTTCTAGTCATGAGAAATAAGGTAGACGTAATCCATGCCAGGAGTTATGTTGCGGCAGCAATTGCTCTAGTTTTAAAAAAATTATTAAAAATTAAATTAATTTTTGACATGAGAGGTATATGGCCCGATGAAAAGGTAGATGCAAATACATGGCCTCGCGGCGGTTTTTTATATAAGGTTACCAAGGCATTTGAAAAAAGATTACTTCTCAATGCCGATGCAATAATAGTCCTCACCGAAAAATTGAAAACGATAGTGGAGGATTTTGAATATATGAAGGGGCATAAGGTGGCTATAGATGTAATTCCTGCCTGTGTTGATGTAAATAAATTCAAAATAGCAGGTAAGCCGCAGGATTTGGTGGAGTCTTTGCGGTTAGGGAATAAGACTATTTTTATATATTCAGGCTCCTTGGGTACTTGGTATATGCTGGATGAAATGGTTGATTTCTTTAAAATCGCTAAAGCAAAAATTATTAATGCGCATTTTCTATTTTTTACGCTCTTTAGAAAATCTGTTATTGATAATTTGATGTTTAATAAAGGAGTTGATAAAGACGAATTTTCTGTAATCAGCGCACCTCACGAAGAAATGCCGCGTTGGTTATCAATCGGAGATTTTTCGGTATTCTTTATAAAGCCGTCATTTTCTAAACAGGGGTCCATACCTATAAAGCTTGGAGAAAGCCTGGCCTGTGGACTGCCGGTTATTATTAACTCCGGAATCGGAGATACGGCAGAATTGGTGAGTAGAAATGGAATAGGAGCAGTTATTGACGAATTTAAAGCCGCCAGCTACATAAAAGCAGTCGATGAGATATTAGAACTTCAAAGTAGTATAGGCGACTTGAGACTACGCTGTAGAAAAGTAGCGGAGGACCATCTTTCCTTAGGCATCGGTCAGAAGAAATATCGGGATATCTACCAAAGGTTATCCGAAACAAAGGCTGTATCTTAGAAAAGGTATTTACATGAAAGCACTGGTTACCGGGGCAAATGGGATGTTAGGTAGTTCATTGTGTTTGGAGTTGTCAAGACTAAAATTTAGGATTTTAGCGACGGATATTTTGAGCATAAATGAAGACCGGGCCTTTTTAGACATCAGGGATCCTGATGCGGTAAAGTCAGCGTTTAAGGAATTTAAGCCTGAAATTGTATTCCATCTGGCTGCAGCTACAGATGTTGATAGGTGTGAAACCGAGCATGAGCATGCAAGTAGTACCAACGCTAGGGGTACGGAAAATATTTCCAGATGTTGCGCTGAAAGTGATATTACCATGGTTTACATAAGTACCGCCGCCGTATTTGATGGTAAGAAAAGAGAGCCGTATATTGAGTTTGATCAACCTAATCCTTTAAATTTCTACGCCAAGACGAAATTAGAAGGCGAGAAAATCGTTGAGGGACTTTTAAAAAAATATTTTATACTGCGTGCGGGATGGATGATCGGCGGAATACAAAAAGATAAGAAATTTGTTCTCAAGATCATTAACCAATTGCAGACTAAAAATGAGATTCTGGCCGTGACTGATAAGATCGGCAGCCCCACTTTTACGGATGATTTTTCCAACTGCATGATTCCCCTGGTATTAACTAAAAAATATGGTTTATATCATATGGCAAACAAAGGAAATTGTTCGCGATATGATATAGCAAAGATGATAGTGAAATTTATGGACAGGGAGGAAGTGGCCGTAAAACCTGTTACGTCAGACGCATTTCCTTTGCGTGCACCAAGGCCTGATATGGAAGCCATTGATAATTATAAATTAAACTTGTTAGGCATGAACACTATGCGCCCCTGGCAAGTAGCGCTAGGGGAATACGTTAATATTGTTAAAAATTCTCCGGAATTACTAAGAACGACATGAAGGTTTTATTTATAGTTCCTTATCCTAGAGAAGGCGCCAGCACACGATATCGCGTAGAACAATTTTTGCCATATTTAGAAGAGAGGGGAGTTAAATGCACTCTTAGGCCTTTTATTTGCCCGGGGTTTTATAAAATTTTATATAAAAAGAACCGATACATCAAAAAGCTATTGTATTTTTCTATATGTTGCACCAAGAGACTCAGTGACATCTTCAGGGCCCTGGGTTATGATATTATATTTATTCACCTGGAGGCTTTTCCCTTCGGGCCTCCATTGATTGAATATTTTTGGGCATGGTGCGGGAAAAAAATAATTTTTGATTTAGATGATGCGATTTATATGAGAAACTCCAGCTCCGCAAACCGTATATTCAGTTTTCTTAAATGCCCTTCAAAGATCCCGAAGATCATCAGACTGAGTGAGTGCGTAATTGCGTGCAATTCCTATCTAAAGAATTATGCCCGGCAGTTCATAGATGAGAATAAAATTTTTGTTATTCATACTTCAATAAATACAGAGAGGTTTGTTCCAAGCTGCGATAAGCCGAATAATAAAAAAATAGTTATTGGGTGGATTGGAAGTCATTCTACGGCTATTTACCTGGGGCAAATAAAAAGCGTTTTTACTGAACTAGCGAAGAAACATGACTTTATACTAAGAATAATTGGCGCAGGCGCAAAAATAGAAATTCCCAAAGTGAATATTGAAAATGTTGAATGGAATTTAGATAACGATGTACAAAACTTCCAAAATTTGGATATCGGGATTTATCCTTTAATAGAAAACGAATGGATTAAAGGTAAAACCGGATTTAAGACTATTCAATATATGTCAGTAGGGATACCTTGCGTAGTCTCAGATTTAGGGAGCAATAAAGATATAATAAGCGATGGAATTGATGGTTTTCTAGCACGCACAGATGAAGATTGGTTTAATAAGCTCTCTATGCTAATTGAAAATCAGAATTTAAGACAAAAGATAGGGGCAGCAGGAAGGCAAACTGCCCAAGAGAGATACTCGCTTAAAATCAATGCCCCTAAAATCTTAAGTATTCTTAACGTAGTTTAGAGTAAAGGATGAAATATCCGTGTCTTCACACTTAGATAAAATAGGAATTACGAAGAAAATATTTTTTTCACTGATTCCTCTTGTAACTTTGCTTTTTTTGGGAGAAGCAGTTTGTCGGATAAAATTATATCGCGCAAGTCATGATACTTATTATCTGACTTCCCCATTCTTTGCTAAGGGCAATGACATAGCGGCAAAAAAAGAGCCCGTAATATACAGTCTTATTACTGAGCATTTCAATGAGGATCCCCGTTACTCAAAAGGAAAGCCGCTTGATGGCAGAAGCTCCAATTGGTATCACGGCAAAGACTGGTATTTTAAATTTACGCCTGGAGTTTATCCTTCGTCTTCACAATACAAATATGGAAAATTTACAATAAACTGCCTCGGTTTCAGAGGCAATGATTTCGACCCGCTCAATAAACACAGAAAAACTAGAATTTTCTGCGTGGGGGAATCAAGCACATTTGGCATTGAGTCTCCTGATGGGCAGACTTGGCCTGATAGGTTGGGCTATTATTTAAATAAGGCTAAGATTGGTTCATTTGAAGTCATTAACAGCGGCATAATCGGATATTCTAGTATGAACTACAAGAATCTTATGCGCTATGAATTAATAAATTATCTTCCGGACCTGTTCATTATATATGCCGGATTCAATGATACAAAAATGTATAGCCATATGCAGGAAAATAAGATTTCCTCAATCTTTAAAGCAATACATAAAATTTTATATTATAGGACCTCGATGCTTTATACATTAGCGATTGAGAAATATAGCGTTCTGAAAGATAACAGCCCTATTCCGATGTTATTTTATGATGATAACTATTTAAAAGAATTCAAAGAAAACATTCTGAGTATTGTCGATTTATGTAAAAAAAGCAATGTGCCCTTAATCTTTGTTTGCCAAATTCTCGATTATCCTGATAAAAGACTTTATAACAAAAATATTTCACTTCAGGAGATAAGAGAGATCATAAAAAAGGCTCCTCCGAGGCAGGTATATGAAGAAAAAATGACTTATCCTAATTATGCAAACATCTATAAGCACAATAGACTAATGTCTATACTAGCTGGTATGTGCCAGGTTTATGGTATCCCTTATTTAGATTTATCCACTGAATTTATGAATGTTTTTGATAAAAATACAAAACTATTTTACGACTTTGTCCATTTTACTCCTTTGGGAAATGATTTTTTGGCTAAGGCTATTGAGGAAAAATTATTAGAAAAAAATACTAAATGACCTAAATGGTAATTAATAAAAATATTCTGTATTCAGGGGTAAAAGAAATAACTCAACAAGGAATTACTAAGAATTTTTCTGTCCTTGTTTTGGCACAGTTTGGTTATAAATTAATTTCTTTTGTTACATTTATAATTATTGCCCGTGGCGTCGGAGTGGAAAGTTTTGGGAAACTTTCTTATGCCGTATCCTTTGCAGCCATTTTTATATATTTTATTGATTTTGGGATGAGTAATTTAATGATAAAAGAAGCGGCCGGGCAGACTAAAGATAAGACGCGTAATTATCTAAACAACATTCTGACATTAAAATTAATTCTTGCACTGCTTCTTTATTCTGCTGCCATATTAACCGCCATATTTGTTGAAAAACAAAAGATTATTTTCGTTTCTATTTTAGTTCTGGGGCTTTCTTATATCTTAGATTCTTACTCCGCATCGTTTAAATCAACATTTAATCTGTTTGAAAAATTTAATTATTCCGCTATCAGCGTAATTTGCGAAGGCTTACTAAAATTTTTGTTGATTTTATGTCTTAAGCTTTTTTTAAAAATGGACATTTTATCGATTTCGCTTATTTTCCTTTTGACGAGCGTGATAATCTTAGTCTTAAATTCAGTATTGACTTGGGTCAAATTTATAAAATTCGAGTTTAGCCTTGACGCCAAATTCATAGTCAGCATATTTAAAAGCAGTATTCCGATAGCATTTTTGACTCTTTTTCCTCTATTGACCTTCAAAATAGATACGATCATGTTGTCAAAAATGACCAATGACGTTATTACCGGTTGGTTTGCCGGAGCCAGCAGGCTTATTGAACCGATAGCTGTTATCCCTGTAACTTTTGGGGTAGCCGCCTTCCCGGTTATCTCTCGTTTTTATAAAAATTCAAAGGATAATCTTGTATCAATTTTTACTGCATCAAATCTGGTGCTTTCCATGGCAGCAATTCCAATAGTTTTGATTTTGTTTTTTTGTTCTGGATTTTTTGTTCAATCCCTTTTAGGAAAAGAATTCTTTAATTCTATTATGGCAGTAAAACTTCTAAGTTTTTGTCTTCTGCCGATTTTCTTAAGGCCATTTTTAGAATACTTTATCTTAGCATTAGGCGCTTACAAAATAATTTATATCAGTTGTATTATGGGCGTTATTATAAATATTTCTTTAAATTTAGCCCTGATTCCTGTTTTCGCTCATTTAGGAGCGTGTATTTCTACGATTTTATCTGAGCTGGCTGTGGTAGTGTGTATTATTTTTATGGTAGTAAAGCACTTCATCATGGATAGGGCCGAGGTCGCCCGGCTTTAAAAAATAATAGTCATGAATAAAGAGAACCTTTTTAATAAAGATGATTTAAAAAAATATATTGAAATGCAAAACAGAAATTTTCTCTCAAATAAAGAGAAATATTCTATTGATTATGAAAGCCTATGTTCAGATTTATTAGCTGATAATTGGGATGGGCTTTGTAAAAAAATAGAGAACTATATTGGTAGTCTTGAGGATAAGAAAATCCTAGATGTAGGTAGCGGTTCTGGGGGTAAGGCACTATCATTTTCGCTAAAGGAGGCTAATACGGTTGGTATTGATCCGAACTTTTATGCCATAAAGGTTTCCAGCAAAGAGGCTTCTCAATATAAAGATTTGAGAGCAGCTTTTTTGCAGGGTTTGGGCGAGGATTTGCCGTTTAAAGATAATACCTTTGATTTGGTGACTTCTTTTAACTCGCTCGAACATACAAAAGAAATAAACAAAGTTATATCCGAAATATTCAGGGTATTAAAAAAGGGAGGGTATCTTTATTGTGAATTGCCTAATAATATTTTTCCTTTTGAAGGACATTACAGGATTTTTCTGCCTTTGTTTTTGCCCAAGGGTATAATCAGGATTTATCTCAAAATTAGAGGGTTTCCTACTGAAGGCCTAAGCGATTTAAATTTTATTTCGCGCCGGGATATCTTTAGGAGATTTGACAAGATTGGTTTTAAAGAAATAAGAGATACAAATATAGATTATATTATTGGAAAAATATTACATCCAGAATCGGTTGAGACGGAATCTAAGAGAACGGTTTTATCATTATTTAAAAAAATTGGAATGAGTAGATTACTTTCTTTTGTGCTGGTTAAGCTTAGTATTTATCCCGCGATTCACATTATTGCAAAAAAGGTTTCCGAAGATGGTTGATACTTGTAGGATTATTTTAATCGGTTACCCGATTTCTAAAAAAATTATGAACAGGCTCTTTCATTTAATAATCAGAATTATGTTTAATATAAAATGCAGGAATTTATCCAATAATTTTAAGCTTTATAAAAGAAATCTTTTCGAAGATCTGCCTTATCAGAGTGAAGATTTTGCCATGAATGCCGAGACCGGGATTCTGCCGATAATATTTGGGTATAAGATTAAAGAGGTTCCGGTATTATGGGCAGAAAGAGCCGCCGGTATGGGTAAATCAAAGTTCAGCATCTTTAAATACGGTTTAAGTTATTTGAAGGTAATAATTAATTTAATGAGAAAGACCTATACTAAATCCATGCACAAATCAACGTAAATGACATACCCGGTGGCAAATCACTGAATACCTGAATATATCCTTTTGAGTACGAAAGACAGAAATTTTCTCTAAACAATTAGTTCACTAAAGAGGGGAGGGTCATCATTATTAAAGTCGTTTTAATCAATCCCCCTATGGAGTGTGCTACATGCGAGCCATCTTTAGGTCTTGCGCATATCGCCTCTTTTATCTCCTCCAATAAGGTGGACGTAACACTCTATGATTTTGATATGCTTGCGGTTGATATGTCGTATATCCGTGCACTCCTTGAGAAAAAAAGTCCGGATATGGTTGGCATATCCTTTTTAACCGCCAACCGCCACGTGGCATTTGAAATTGCCAGGATTGCTAAATCATTAAGTGCTTTTGTTGTCGCAGGAGGTCCGCATATAACCTTTACTGCCCAAGAAACCCTACGAGGCATTTCCGCCTTTGATGTGGCGGTCGTAGGAGAAGGGGAAATTACTATGGGTGAACTTCTGCAATATCTTGAAAAGAAGAAGAACCTTGAAGATATTTCCGGTATCGCCTACCGTAAGAATGGCAATATAGTCTTAAACCCAACCCGTCCCTTGCTTCAAGATATTAATATTCTACCCGAACCAGCGTGGCATCTGTTACCGATAGCAGAGTATCCCGAATATGCCTTGATGGGGACGAGGGGATGCTGGGAAGGATGTATATTCTGTAACAGCCCTGCGTTTTGGCAGAAAAAAATTCGGTATATTCTACCTCAACGGCTTGTTGATTGGGCGGAGCATTTAACCAAGGATTATGGAAAAAAAACAATTCGTTTTCGGGATGATTATTTTACCGGAAACAAGAAATGGGTTCTTGCCGTATGCGAAGAAATTTTACGGCGCAAATTAAAGATACGCTGGGAGTGTCAGGGTCGGGTTGATCATGTCGATAGCGAGGTTTTTAAGATGATGCGTAAGGCTGGCTGCTATAAAATATCCTTTGGCGTGGAGTCAGGTAATGAACGGATACTTGCATATATTCATAAGAATATCAATCGAGATGATGTTAAGCAGGCAATACAACTTGCACGAAAATGTGGCTTTGAGCAGATAGTAACCCTTTTTATGCTGGGTCATCCTACTGAAACGCTACAAACATTGGAAGAAACCTATCGATTTGCGTTGGAACTACGGGCTGACCTTGTTTCTTTTAAACCCACAGACATTTTTCCAGGAACACAGTTATATACCTATGCAATCCAGAATGGTGTATTGCCCCTAAACTTCAATTGGCTTGAAAAAGGAATATGGAAAAGAGGTTTTTGTACAGAGGTCGATGTTCCTGTATATGAAAATCCTGAATTGAAACGAACCGACTTAGAAAAAATCTCGAAACTATTTTTTATGCGTTCTTATATAGACCGCTTACTTTCCTACGCGAATTATCGTGATATAACATATTTCAAAGTAACGCAATTTGGGTTTGGGTTTAACCTGAGAGACTTTTCTTTGTTTTGTCAGCAACTTAACCAGTCTTTATGCAATCAAAAATGGATACGTCTGGTGTCTATAATCTTTTTTACTGTTTTACTCCTTGTCTATAAAACTATTAAGTCAATCATTCGGCGTATCCGTTTGAAATGGATGTATATACGTGTGGAGTTATTTTATAGGATATAACTTTATTTATGACCCGTGCAATCTATATAAGAGTAAGCTAAAATAGCATTATAAAGAAGATGTGAGGAAGAAGTGGCAGATGAATACGAAACAATTAATAGTTGGTTGGGTGATAAGGACATTGAGGGAGAAATAACGCTATGAAACGCTACCGCATCGCAGAAGTAATCAAAATCTTAGGTATATCCAGAAAAATGAGGGGTACAAATTATGTGTGGTATAGCAGGGATTGTCGATACTAAAAATTTCCGTATCGATGAGTCTTTAATAAAAAATATGTGTTCGGTTTTGAAACATCGCGGGCCAAACGATGAGGGGGTATATATAAAACAAGGTAATAATTCCCATGAAATAAGCGTAGCATTGGGCCATAGAAGGCTTAGTATAATTGATTTGTCGGAATCTGGGAGACAGCCGATGTGCAATGAAGATAGAAGTATTTGGTTAGTATGCAATGGAGAGATCTATAATTTTTTAGAATTAAGAAAAGGTTTGGAAAAATTGGGCCATAGGTTTTGTTCTAATACTGATATTGAGGTAATTATTCATCTATATGAAGAAGAAGGGGAGGATTGTGTTAAAAAGTTAAGCGGTATGTTTTCCTTTGCGATTTGGGATGAGAGGCAACAAAGGCTTATGTTGGCTCGCGACAGGGTTGGCAAAAAACCCCTCCTTTATTCCTTCGCTGATAATAGGATATTTACCTTTGCATCCGAGTTTAATTCCCTGCTTCAGAATCCCTTAATTGAACGAAAAATAGATTTAAAGGCAATCCATTATTATTTGACTTATCTTTGTGTCCCTGCCCCTATGACGGCTTTTGAAGATATTAAGAAACTTTTACCTGCTCATATATTGATATTGGAGAAAGGTAAAATCTTAACCAAGAAATATTGGAATTTGGATTTTAATAATAAGATAAATATATCGGAAGCAGAGGCAAGCGAGGAAATCGCCAGATTACTTAAAGAAGCAGTAAGTATGCGTCTCGTTAGCGATGTGCCTTTGGGGGCTTTTTTAAGCGGAGGCGTGGATTCGAGTATCGTCGTTTCCTTAATGAGTCAATTATTAACTAAGCCGGTTGAGACGTTTTCTATTGGATTTGAAGAAAAAGGGTATAATGAACTGCCTTATGCAAAGATAATCGCTAAACATTTTCATACTAAACATCACGAATTTATTGTTAAGCCCAATGCGATTGAAATTCTGCCTAAACTGATTGAACATTATGGTGAACCTTTCGCGGATTCATCTAATATTCCCACTTTTTACCTTTCTCAATTAACCCAAAACCATGTAACCGTAGTTCTTAATGGTGATGGAGGAGACGAGCTTTTTGCCGGCTATAAACATCATCTTGCGAACTACCTCGCTGATTATTATTACCGACTCCCAGGTTTTTTAAGGACTCAGATTGTTAATAGATTTATAACTTTTTTTCCTCGCAATGTCAGCCGCCAAAGCAAAATTGGCCATATAAGAAGATTTATTGAAGCGGGTAATCTCACCCGGGGAAAACGCTATCAAAGATGGGTAGGGGTTTTTTCAGAAGAATTTAAGAGAAAAATTTATTCAGACAAATTAAATTCCGAAATGCAAGGAATAGACTCTTCGGATATTTTAACGGATCAATTTAAAAATGCCGAACATTTAGATGCTGTTGATTCCTCGCTTTTTGTGGATACATCACTTTATTTGCCCAATGACCTTCTAGTAAAAATGGACATCGCAACGATGTCAAATTCGCTTGAAGCCCGCTCGCCTTTTTTGGACCATCATTTAATGGAGTTTGCTGCCAGGCTGCCCTCAAGAATGAAGATACGGATGCTCACTTCTAAATATATCCTTAGAAAAACTTTTAAAAACTTAGTTCCAAATGAGAATATAAAAAGAGACAAGATGGGATTTGCCTTGCCAATAGGAGTTTGGCTTAAAGGGCAATTAAGAAATTTTGTGAAAGATACGCTTTTATCCGATAAATCCCTCAAGCGGGGGTATTTTAAACCCGAAGAAATTACTAAATTGATAGATGACCATATTTCCGGTAAGGCTGACTACGCGCATCATTTATGGTCATTGCTGATTTTAGAATTATGGCATCAAA
Organism: Candidatus Omnitrophota bacterium; assembly: GCA_043808095.1. Lineage (GTDB taxonomy): Bacteria > Omnitrophota > Gorgyraeia > JAZDFF01 > JAZDFF01 > JAZDFF01. The sequence goes on along the minus strand of JAZDFF010000042.1, from coordinate 156,947 downwards.
GATTTATTGATAATGTGTAATGTTAACCGTATATGTAGGTTTATATAAGTACAAAACAACAAATTGGAAAGTTTAAGATTTTTTAAGCACTTCAATTTATTTGAAATTTTTTTGATTATAATTATCTGAAGACAAAATACAATATGGGAAAATTTAAAGGTGTCTGTATATTGACTGGTGCATTTTATCCAGAAATAAGCGGCGGAGGAGGAGTCCAGGCTCAAACGCTTATTCGCGCTTTGGATAAGCAATTCTCATTTTATGTAATAACAACATGTAGAGATTATAGTCTGCCAAAAGAGGGATTGATTGAAGGAGTGCCGGTTTTCAGGGTAATGCTAAAGCTGGGCAATGCGTATTCACTGATCAGGTCATTTTTCTCGTTTATTGGGATATTTATGAAGTTGGAAAAGAAGGTAGATATACTGCACTTGCAAGGTTTTTCAACCAAGGCAATAATCTTTATCGTACTTGGAAAAATATTTAAAAAGAAGATAATTCAAACAATGCAATTACTTGGCGATGATGATCCCTTATCTATCCGGAATAATAGATTCGGGAAGGTACTGTTGTTTTTCTTTTCAAAATCCGATGTTTTTGTAAGCCTCAGCCCGGCTATTACTCAATCCTTCTTAAAGAGCCCATTATCAAATAGGAAATTATTAACCATCCCTAACGGAGTCGATGTCGAGAAATTTTCTCCGCTTGATGATAATAACATTAAGCAAGAACTAAGAAAATCATTAGGGCTTCCGGAAAGCAATATAATAATACTTTTTATCGGCGTTTTTGCCTTACATAAAGGCGCCAATCTGTTGCTAGAAGCCTGGAAGAAAATTAGAGATAGCCAAAGTAGGGGAGTGTCAATTATATTTATTGGTTCGACTGATCCGACTCACTTTGCAGTTAGCTCTAATTTAGTTAATAAATTCAATCTGACTATAGCTGAATCCAATATGAATAATGAGATATTTTTGATAGAAAAGACACTTGAGATAGAAAAATATTATCGAGCTTCTGATATTTTCGTATTAGCGTCAAGAAGAGAAGGCCTGCCTAACGTACTCTTAGAAGCGATGTCCTGTGGTTTAGGCTGCATAGCAACTAGGATAAGGGGTATCACAGATTACGTGATATCAGACAAAAAAGACGGTTTACTTTTTGAAATGGATAATTCAGACGACCTCTCTTTAAAATTAAACGAACTCTTGCATAATGAAAAACTCATTCATGAAGTAGGGAATAATGCAAGGAAGGCAATCATAAATAATTTCTCGATACAAACTATAAGCAAAGAAAATGCTCGATTATATAATGAGTTAACCCAAGTAAACGAATATAATTCCTAGGCAATTTAAAATATTAAGACTAAAAGTGAAACAGGGTTTGTATTTCTTGAGTTCAAATTTACTTAGAGTTAATAGACATTGAGAGTGGACACTTTATAAGATGATTCATTTTCTTTAAACAAGGCGCATTTATAAAAAATATGAAAGTTTTATTAATAAATCCACTAAGTCAAAATAGCCAATGGGAAAACGATATAATTGCCAAACAGCCTCCCTGTGGCCTACTATACATAGCCTCTTATCTAAGAGAATTCGGTCATGAAGTCAAGTTATATGAGAGAAAATTTGCCGTTGGTTTTCAAGCAAGGACAGCGGAAAGTATTTTGTTTGCGGATAAACATCTTTATGGATACGTAGAGAATTTTAGTCCTGATTTCGTGGGGATTACCGCTACTACTCCTCAGATTATGGATGCATACAGATGCACAAGGTTGATAAAGGAATTTGACGAAAAAATAAAAATTATTCTTGGCGGGCCTCATCCAAGCGCAGAACCGTATTCGTCGTTTAAGCAATGCAAAGAGATCGATGCTATTTGTATCGGCGAGGGCGAGAACACCATGTTGGAATTTGTGGAGGGGTATCCTTTAAGAGATATCAAAGGTATTTCTTTTGATGATGGCGGAAGAACTATAATAAATGAAAAAAGGGCCCTAATACAAGATTTAAATAAGTTACCTTTTCCTGCCAGGGATTTATTAAATGCCGATTTTTATTTTGCTCCAAGTTCTACAACCATTAAGGGAAACTTATTATCGGGGACTACTATTTATACCCAAAGGGGATGCCCTAATCCGTGTTCCTTCTGCCAGAATTCGATATCGCGAAATTGGAATTCAGGCAGATACGTAAGGCAGCATAGTATCGATTATGTCGAGGCAGAAATCCAGCATCTTATAGAAAATTATAAAATAAAAGCGCTTTTTTTTGATGATCCTGTTTTTGCAGTTGAAAAAAACCGTACTCTTGGAATATGCAACATGTTAATTAGAAGCAAAATAAATAAAAAAATAGTTTATGAAGTAAGCTTGAGGGCAGATACGGTAGACGAAGATATTCTTAATGTCCTTAAGGAGTCCGGATGTATCAATGTAATATATGGAATAGAATCAGGTTCGCCTGACGTATTACTCAGGATGAATAAAAACGCTACGGTAGAAGACGGTCTTAAGGCAATTAAATTGACAAAAAAATTCGGTATTTCCTGTACGGCCAATCTTATCTTGGGGACTCCTCATGAGAGGGAGCAAGATTTTATTGACTCAATAAAATTTTTAAAAAATACTAGACCCGATTGGATAACTAGACACAAGTTTTATCCTTTGCCCGGGACGCTTTTTTATAAACAGCTTATTAGCGAAGGGCGGATTAAAAATTATGATGATTGGGATGATTTATATGATCAAGCTGTACTTGGAGATATTACTTTTGCAGATATACCTTATTCGCGCTTTGATCACCTACGCTTGATTCTGGATAGGACATTAGTGCTCCCGACCAATTACCTTTTCAAGATAAAGGCAAATATAAAGAACAGGCCGATGTATGCCATACGTCAATTTTTTCTAATGGCCGGACATGTGCTGTCATTATATTTACCCCCTATTATAAGGAAAAGAATTGAACGCTTGGCGGAATTATTAAGGATAAAGTCAAGATATGTATACGAGTAATATGTTAATAAAATTGACCGATATTTTCTAATACAAATGCTTAAAAACCAAAACATTATCTGCATATCTTCCATCGATTGGGATTTTGTCTGGCAGGGGCATCAGGAGATAATGTCTACTTTTGCCAAGAACGGCAATAGAGTCTTATTTATTGAAAATACCGGTATACGCGTTCCTAATTTAAGAGACATTTACAGATTGCGAAAAAGGGTTAGCAATTGGTTTAAAAGTATCAAAGGCTTTAGATTGGAAAGGGAGGATCTTTATGTTTATTCTCCTATCATTTTACCTTTTCCTTACTCAAAGATTGCGCGTTGGATTAATAAATATATGTTAATTGTTCCGATAAGAAGATGGATGAAGGCTATGGAATTTCACGAACCGATTGTCTGGACATTTTTGCCTACCGGTACGGCGCTAGACATTATTAATAGCGTAGATAGAAAATTCTTGGTTTATTATTGTATAGCCGACTTCAATGAATTGGTAGACAGCCCCAAAAAAGCGGAGAGGTCCGAGAATGAGCTGATTAGTAAAAGCGATTTAATATTCGTACAAGGAGAGTTTTTGAAAAACAAATGCCAAAGACTCAATGGCAATGTTTATATTTTCCCTTTCGGAGTAAAGTTTGAAACTTTCGAAAATTTTAGAAATAATCCTTCGGAATCTCCGCAAGATTTAATAGCCATCAAAAAGCCTATAATTGGGTATATCGGCGGAATACATCGGCACATTGATTTCAGATTGATAAGATTTATCGCAGAAACTCAGCCTCAGTGGTCTATAGTTTTAATTGGGCCTATCCAGACTGATGTTTCAAGGATAAAAGACCTTAAGAACGTATTCCTTTTAGGTAAGAAAGACTTCTTGAGTCTACCGAGCTATATAAACGAATTTGATGTCTGTATTATACCTTATGAAAATAGCAAATATACAACAACGGTATTCCCGACTAAGTTAAACGAGTACCACGCTATGGGAAAAGTAGCTGTCTCTACGGATTTGCCTGAGGTGGCTAATTTTAATGCCGAAAATGATAATTTGGTTTTGGTCGGCAAGACACATGAACAATTTGTTACTAACATTTTGAATGCTCTTAAGAACAATAGCAAAGAATTGAGCAATCAGCGTATTGCTTCGGCTAAAATAAATAGTTGGACTGCAAGATTTGAGAAGATGGACTATTTATTAATGCAGGAGCTTGAGCGGAAGACTTCTGGTCCCGCCAATTGGCAAGAGAGGTTCATTAAATTTTATAAATCTGCAAGAAGAAAGACGATTAGATTGACCTCGATAGTTTTAGGTATTTATATATTGTTATTTTATACTCCTTTGTTTTGGTTTATAGCTAGCCCCTTGAAAATATCCCAGGAGCCGGAAAAATCTGATTGTATTGTTGTTTTTGCCGGAGGCGTAGGTGAATTAGGAAAGGCTGGCCAGGGATATGAGGAGAGAGTTGACCGCGGCGTCAGGCTTTATAAATACGGCTATGCGAATAATCTTATATTTGTTTCGGGTTTCTCCTACTTCTACAAGGAGCCCTATATTATGGAGACCCTGGCGGTTTCTTTAGGGATACCCAAAAAAGCGATCTCATTGGAGGAAAGAGGTGCTAATACCTTTGAGTATGTCCGCTTCTTGAAACAGAGGTCCAGTGAAAATAACTGGCGAAAAGTTCTTTTGGTGAGTTCCCCTTATCATATGAGACGGGCATCTTTGGTGTTTAAGAAAATCGCCCCAGAAATTAAGGTAATATTTACCCCTGTAACGCAGAGTGCTTTTTATGCCCATGATGGATATGATAACAGAGGCGCAAGGATTTTAAGGCAGATAAATCTCCAGCAGATCAAGGCTATAATCCATGAGTATATAAGCATAGCTTATTATTACTTTAAAGGTTATCTATAAAGGCATATTCTATGAGTCTAAAGATTTGTTTAATAGATCCCCCTGTTTCAACCGGTTGTTTGGTTGGTAATACAAGAAGCATGAAATCTGTAGTTAATGTCATACCAGCCCTCGGCCTTGCTTATTTAGGGGCAGTTTTAAAAAAGCAGGGTTATGAGGTTAGGATAATCGATTGCAGTATAGGGATATCGGAAAAAGAATTAATAAATACGTTAATTAAAGATAAGCCTGATGTGGTGGGCCTTACCGGCACTACCGTAGCTTTTGAGAGCATGAAAAATTGTGCCGAAGATATTAAAAAACATTTGCCGGACACTACTATTATTATAGGCGGAGCACATCTTAGCGCTATGCCGATTGAGACTATGCAATTTCCCTGTTTTGATATTGGGGTTATAGGAGAAGGAGAAGTGACTTTACTGGAATTATTGAAAAGGGTGGAAGATAAAAGGACCTCCGATCTCGATGATATCAACGGCATTGTATACAGAAAAAACGGGCAGATTATTAAAACGAACCCCAGAGAACATATTAAAGATTTAGATACATTACCATTTCCGGCAAGACATCTGTTGCCTCCTTTGTCAACCTACCGGCCTACGCCCGCTTCTTATAGAAAGTTACCTCTGGGCGTTCTAATAACTACAAGAGGCTGTCCGTCAAAATGTACTTTTTGCGACCGGGGCGTATTCGGCAGTACCTATAGAGAGCGCAGCGCGGGCAATGTTATTGATGAGATGGAAGAATTGGTTTACAAATTTGGCGCAAAAGAACTTAGATTTTTTGACGACACCTTTACCTTAAATCATAAAAGGGTATTAGAGCTATGTGCAAAAATTAAAGAGAGAAGGCTGAGAGTTTCCTGGACATGTCTGACTAAGGTAACCAATATTTCTCTAGATATGTTTAAGGCGATGAAAGAAGCCGGATGCTGGCAAGTCCTTTTCGGCTTAGAGTCTGGCGATGATAGGATGCTTAAATTATTAAATAAAGGAAATACGGTTAAACAAAATGAGATGGCTGTGAGGCTAGCCCATAATGCCGGCCTTAGCGTAAGGGCGGATTTTATTGTGGGTACTCCCGGCGAGACTTTGGAAAGCCTGAGGCGCACTCTGGATTTTGCAATAAGGGTTAAAGTCGATTATGCGCATTTTAATAAATTTGTTCCTTTTCCAGGCACTGAGCTGTACGGGATGCTTAAAAAAGATGGCTATAAATTTGATTTCAGCCAAAGCAGTATCTTGGACCATTCTGCAATAATGTTTGTTCCCGAAGCCTTGACCAAAGATGAATTTAAAGAATTTTTAGATTTTGCCAACAAAAAATTTTATCTTCGGCCTTCCTATATCTTGAGAAGGCTTGCATCCATAAGGTCGCTTACAGAGTTACAAGGTCAAATAAAAGGTTTTTTTGCTATATATAATCTGGCATAAAGAGATGGGTATGAAGAGGACTGGTTTCTTTACCATTATACTTTCCGGAATGCGACACCGCTGGCTTGTTTATTTCCGCCCTCGTTATACAATAAATTCATTACTCAAGCGCAAAGGTAATTGTTCTGCTTGTGGACGTTGCTGTCTTTTGAATAAACCTTGGTGTATTTATTTAAAGGATGGTAAGTGCCAGATATACAATAAACAGCCTTTTTTCTGCAAGATATTTCCTATAGACGAAAAAGACAAAAAAATGTCAGGAGTATCCGTGGAGTGCGGATATAGATGGGATGGGGATGAAAAACGTAAATAATCCTGAACTCTCGATAATTTTTCCTACTTATAATGAAAGAGAAAATATTATCGATATTATTGGAGAGGCACGTCTATATATCAGCACCCATATAGGAGCTAACCACGAATTTATTGTCGTTGACGACGATTCTCCCGATAAAACCTGGGAAATAGTGCAAAAACATTTTTCTGGAGATAATTCTATTAAATTGATTCGTAGAACGAATCAAAAAGGACTCGCCTCTGCCATACGTTCAGGTATTAACGCCTCAGAAGGCAGCATTGTTGCCTGGATGGATTGTGATTTTTCTCATCCGCCTTACATCCTGGCTGAGTTAGTCAATAAGATATACGAAGGTTATGATATTAGCGTCGGTTCGCGATTTACAAAAGGCGGCAGAGACGTAAGGGGACCGGCCGATTCCTGGATTGCGGTAATTTTAAGCCGGGCGATGAATTATTTTATTTCCTTTGTCTTAGGATGGTCATTTAAGGATTATACTAGCGGCTTCGTTGCCGTAAGAAGGAAGGTTTTTGATAATATTGAGATTAACGGGGATTACGGTGAATATTTTATCGGTTTTATCCATAAGGCACGGAGGAAGGGCTATAAAATTATTGAGATACCTTATTATTGTATTCCCAGAAGAAAAGGAGTTTCAAAAACCGGAACTAATTTTAAAGAATATCTTGAAAAAGGATGGAAATATATTTTATATACCTTAGATTTAAAATTAAAAATAAGGTAATTTAAACAAAGCACATTCTTTTGATATGTCTCATTTGTTCAATTGAATTATTAGAAAATGAACCTAAAGAATAATAATAGAATATTAGTTATGAGTGTTTTTCTTCTGGCAATAATGGCAAGATTATCGGCTTTATTTTTTGTGGAACCGATTTCTCATCCTAATACCTGGGAGTACGAAGAGATAGCAAATAATTTACTTAAAGGCAATGGATTGTATTATAATTTTTACGGCATACCCTATCGGGCTACTTATATCGTTTTGTATCCTCTTTTATGCGCCTTGGTATATTTTTTTACCAATCATAGTTTCCTTGCCTTAAAAATATTGCAGATAATTATATCTCTTTTAACCTGTTTATTGGTATACAGAATTGCGCTAAGGATCTTTAATCAGAAAATCGCTATTTTATCTCTATTTTTAGTAAGCCTGCATCCAGGCTTGGTTTACTATTCAGTGAGACTGCATTCCTTAGTTTTAGATACATTTCTATATGCTTTATCAATTTTTCTTTTCTTGAAAATTTTAGACGGTAAAAATATTTACCGAACTTCAATTTTATGCGGAATAATTTTTGGGTTAGCTTTACTTTCCCGCACTGCGATCGGATTATTTTTACCCATTGTGTTTCTAATATTTTTCATGAGGTACAAAGTAAGCCCGGTCTTATTTTACAGAGCCGTTTTATTAATAACTGTATTTATAACACTGACATTGTTCCCATTATGGATAAGAAATTATCTTGTTTTCAATAAAATCGTATTAACACCTACCGAATCCGGACTTGCCTTTTGGTTAGGTTATAATGACAATGCAACGGGTACGAACAAGACTTTAGGCGATAGGTTTATTTTCGATGTTGCGCCCGAACAATTCCGTTATAAAATTTTAAGTATGGATGAATTCGGGCAAAAAAAATATTTCTATGAGGAGGGCAGGGATTTTATTAAAAAACATCCCATCAGGTCGCTAAGTCTATTTTTTAAAAAAATAAAATATTTTTGGTGGTTTACTCCTACGCAGGGGATGGAGTATCCTAAAACGTATCTTTATATTTATAAATTTTATTGGATATTTATATTGTTGTTTTTTCTAATCGGGCTTTATAAAAAAATCAGGCATGCTTACGTTAATTTAAACGATATTTACCCGGTTACACTAATAATATTATTTTTAATTACTATGACATTGGTCCATGCATCGTTCAATTTAGACGGTAGGCATCGATGGATTGTTGAATCTTTTATTTTGATTTTCGCTGCAAACGGTATTTTAGCTTTCGCAGATTTTTTGAAAAAAATAATATAAAATGAGAAAAAAACTAAATTATTTCTTCGCATTTTTTATAATAGTTTTTGTTTTTTTTGCCATGTTAGAAATTTTACTGCGTGTTTTTAAGCTTGTTCCCGTGCACGTAGTCAATGAATCAATCTATCCTAAGATATTAGGTGACTATAAACCTTCCCAGGATTTTATGAGCGATTTTATTTTTCCGTATCACGTAAAGATTAATTCTTTAGGATTGCGCGGTGAAGAAATCGATATCGAGAAACCCAAAGGAGTCTATAGAATTTTGGTTTTAGGAGATTCGTATGCTTTCGGAGAGAGGGTCAATGATGATGAGGCCTTTGCTTTTAAACTAGAAAAAATCCTTAATGATTCTTTGAAGGACCGTATGTCTATAGAGGTGGTTAATGGCGGGCATGCTGCTTATTCTACCCGTGAAGAATACGAATACTTACTGGAAAGAGGAGTTTATCTAAACCCCGATATGATAATCCTTTTTTGGTTTCCCAATGATTTAATAGAATTAAGCCGGGAATACTCTTGGAGGGATTTATTAAAGGAACATTACAAATTCGAGCCTTTTAAAAGCTATCTTAGGTCTTTTGCAACATTTAACGCCTTGCGCCAAATTATTTCGTGCAATTTTATAAAACTTAGATTCGGTCCGTACGTACCTAAAGAAGAGATTAATATATTTGATGAAGAGGAGACGCCTGTTGAGGATAAATTATGGAATAGGTGTTTTGATTATTTGGTAAAGATTAAGAATATCTGTGATGGTAAGATTAAATTTATCCTGGTTGGTCTAGCTGACCCGGAGCAATTTAAGATTAAAAATGGCCTCAGGCCACAGCATAAATTACGGGTTTTTGCGCAATCAGAAGGTATAGATTTTATCAATTTGGCAGAAGTCTTTGCCTCTAGAGAGAAAGTGGTTGAAGATTATTATTTGATGCCCAAAGATCCGCATTTTAACAAAAATGGGAATAAATTAGTGGCAAAAGAATTGTGTATTTATTTGAAAAAATACTTACGAACTAAATATTGAGGCCAAAAAAAGGGAGGTCAAATTGAAAATAATAGATGAAAATGGCAGACTGTTTGGAAAGCTAAACATAATCGATTTTTTAATAATTGTATCTTTGATTTGTTTTATAACGATGTTTTATTTCGGCTATAGATTATTTTCTGCAAAACCAAAATTTTCTAAAAAAGATTTTATTGAAGAAGTTTTCGATTGCCAGTTCATAAAATTAGAGCCTCAAATTGCAAAGTTAATTTCGGTCGGGGATAAAGAATTAAATGAAAGCGGAGAGGTTATCGGAGAAATAATCAGCCTTGGGGAGGTAGGTCCTTATGAATATAAAATCAAAGTAGGCCCTAAGGAAGAATTTTTAAAAACTGATAAAAATTTAAAGCAAATTTCTGCCAGGCTTAAATTAATAGTGGGAGTTCGTCCGGATGGTTTGTATTATAAATATAGTCCTATAGCGCTTAATTCTATTTTTGATTTTGCAACAGAAAAATATTCGGTTAAGGCAATCCGCGGGCTTAAGAATATAGAGGAATCGCTAATAGATCTTTATGGATCGATTAAAGAATTAAACAACGATACTGCAAAATTGGTTCTAGTAGGAGATAAGGAAGTAGATGAGAACGGACAAGTTATAGCCGAAATTTTAAATGTCGGCGAATTAGAAAATAATATTGTTAATATTGATTTGGGTAGTGGAAATTTTCTACAAGGGGTAGACCCTAACAGAAAACAGATTTTTGTAAAAGTAAGATTAAAATGCAAAACGGATGAAAACAGTCAAATTTTCTATAAGGACCGTAAATTGACATATAATTTTCCGATTGAATTTAATACTGATAAATATAAATCTGTTTTTTTAGCTTCCGGAGCCTTCAGTTCTATTTATCAAACTAAAACAAGATGGCTGAAGTTGAAGGTCAGATTTTTTGAAATAATTCCCGAAATTGCAGATATTATACATGAAGGAGATGTTGAAAAAGACCTCTCTGGCCAAGTAGTGGCAAAAATCGATGCAGTTATAAGTTCTAAACAATCCGAGATGCTAACTTTTAAAGAAAACAATTTAGTTATGGTTAACCATCCATTCTTAAAGGAGATAGTAGTTTCTATGAAAACGTTTTGTGCGGAGAAAGACGAAATAACTTTTTTTAAAAATTTCCCTGTGAAAATAGGCAATCCTATTACATTTTCTACGGATATGTATAGTATTTCGGGCATAATTGTAGGGGTAGAGCCATGATGATAATTTTTTAACATTCATGCAATGAGAATCAGAGACTTAATCAATACAAGTTCTGTCGTATTGCTGATAATGCATGCCTTAAAGGTATGCCGCCAAATAGATCTAAAAATAGAGGCCAGCTTCGAAAGCGGTCATCTCTATAGCCTAATAAATTTTTTAAAAAATCCACCAAAGGATTCTTATGTATTTAGTGTCATTAAGAAATCCGCGCGGTTTAACTGTAAGAGCACGGTATATTTTAATAATAGTCGTATTATTCGATATTGTAAAAAATCTTCTAGCATGCTAAAGACAGAAGTAGCTATTTTGTTTGGTACAAGTAAAATAATTAATTCAATAAAACTATTGGAGGAAAATTTTAGCTCTATTCCGATTAGGACGGGGAGCATAATTATTATTACTGCAATAATTACTGATATGCTGATGTCAGTTGGTTTTCATAAAGAAATTAGCCTCTTAAGATGGATGCTTTTGGGGTCATCTTTATTGTTTTGCTTTATTGGGTTCTTTTGTAAGGCAACCTGGCAGGATATTGTTAGAAATAGTTTATCCCTGAAATGGATAAAAAGGTAAAAATTTTAAGAATAATTGCAAGACTTAACATAGGCGGTCCGGCAATTCATTGCATCCTGCTTACGCACGGGCTAAATAAAAATAGATTTCACTCACTTTTGGCTACTGGTAGTGTGGATTCCCATGAGGCCGATATGATATATCTTGCTAAGAGTAAAAATGTAGTACCGATAATTATTCCTGCCTTATCCCGTAACATCAGCTTTATAAATGACTTACGTACTTTTTTAAGACTTTTTCTTTTAATTTTGAGGGAGAAACCCGATATAATTCACACCCATACGGCAAAGGCCGGGACATTAGGAAGGCTTGCAGGACTGTTATATAATTTGATTGTTGGCAAGAAAAGATGTATCCTAATACATACCTTCCATGGACATGTTTTACATAGTTATTTTGGGAGATTTAAAACCAGGGTATTTATTTGTATTGAGAGAATTCTAGCTCAATTTACGGATAAGATTATTGCTGTAAGCCAGACAGTTAAAAAGGAGTTGTTAGAATTAGGGATAGGCAGTCCTGATAAATTAATAGTAATACATTTAGGCCTAGAACTTGATCAGCTTTTATCCATTCCTATAGAAAGAAACTCTGGGCCTAAAATAGGAATTGTGGGCCGGCTTACGAAGATAAAAAATCACGCTATGTTTCTTGAAACAGTAAAACTGATTCTGAGCAATCATTCCTCTGTTATCGGCGATCGTCAGTTTATTATTGTTGGCGACGGAGAGTTAAAAAACACTCTGGAAAGCTATGCTCAAGAATTAGGTTTAAATAATTATGTTACCTTTACGGGTTGGCAGAAGGATCTGGTAAATTTATATTCTAATTTGGATATTGTGGCCTTAACCTCTTTAAACGAGGGTAATCCAGTTTCATTAATAGAGGCGATGGCAGCCGGTTGCGCAGTTGTGGCGACAGACGTTGGCGGGGTGAGGGATTTAATTAATCCAGTTTGTCAATTAGCCGGCCTGCCTCCTGAAAACATATTGGTAAGCTCTAAGGATGCCGAGGCATTTACCAAGTCTTTGATTAATTTAATGAAGAACAAAGATTTAAGGATAAAGATAGGAGAAGCAGGCAGGGGCTTTGTTAGAGACAGATTTAGAAAAGAGAGATTAATTGAAGATATGGAACGGTTATATGGAGATTTGTTAGCTGAAAAGGAGATAAAATGAGGGTATTAGTCACAGGAGGAGCAGGATTTATTGGTTCGCATTTAGCGGAAGAACTGCTAAAAGATCACAAAAACCAGGTGGTTGTTTTGGATGATTTTTCGACAGGAAGGCTCGAAAATATTAAGCAGTTTGAGAATAATAAAAACCTTGAGTTAGTCAGAGGAAGCATTCTTGATACAGCATTAGTAGATAAATTGGTAGAAAAAGTAGATGTCGTGTTTCATCTTGCTGCCGCAGTGGGTGTCGAGTTAATTGTAAAAAAACCGTTACAGTCACTCACAACTAATATAAAGGGGAGTGAGGTAGTTTTAGAGATAGCCTGTCGATATAATAAAAAGATATTGATTACTTCTACTTCGGAAATTTATGGCAAGAATACGAATGGTCCATTAAAGGAAGGAGATGACCGGATATTAGGTTCTCCCCTAAAAAGCAGATGGGGGTATTCTACAGCAAAAGCAGTCGATGAAATGCTTGCTTATATTTACTGGAAACAAAATAATCTTCCTTCAATAATTGTCAGGCTTTTTAATACTGTTGGTCCCAGACAGTCAGCAGCTTATGGGATGGTTATACCACGTTTTATAACTCAGGCCTTAAACAATGATCCTTTAACCATTTATGGAGACGGCAAGCAAACGCGCTGTTTTTTACATGTAAAAGACGTAGTATCAGCCTTGATCAAATTAGTCAATAATCCAAAGGCAGTAGGCGAAGTTTTTAACCTTGGCAGTCAGGAAGAAATATCGATAAGAGATTTAGCTAAAAGGATTATCGACATTACGGGCAGTAGCTCAGAGATTAAGTTCATTCCTTATGATGAGGCTTACGAGGAAGGTTTCGAGGATATGCAGCGTAGGGTTCCCGATATAACTAAGATTAATCGGTTAATCGGTTTCAAGCCGACAGCAGATTTAAATAGCATTATTAAAGACGTTATTACTTATTATAAAAATATATTATAAAATGTATTTAGAATATTTACAGTACTTACCAATATTTTTGCTTCCTTTTGGCCTATCTCTAATTTTTACTCCGGTGGTCCGGTCTTTGGCCATAAGGTACAAACTTGTTGCTAAGCCAAAGCAAGATCGCTGGCACAGAAGAGTTACGGCGTTACTGGGCGGCATAGGAATCTATCTATCTTCGATAATTGGGATAGTGTTGTTTTTTAAAACGGAAAGAATGATCTGGGGATTATTGCTTGGTTCGAGTTTTATCTTTGCCTGGGGCTTAAGTGACGATTTCAAGCCAATGAGACCTCAAATGAAACTGCTGGGCCAGATTATTGCCAGTTGTATAGTCATTCTTCTGGGCATTACCTTCAATATACCTAAATTCCAGTTTTTTTCATATCTTTTAACTTTTTTTTGGATTATCGGAATTACTAACTCGTTTAATCTACTGGACAATATGGATGGTTTAGCTGCCGGCATTGCCGTAATCTCCGGGATGATGATTTTTGCCTCATCCCTCTTATTAAATAATGATGGTATAGGCGTGGTGGGTTTGATATTGGCCGCAGCGACGCTGGGTTTTTTGCCTTACAATTTTAATCCTGCAAAAATTTACATGGGAGATTCAGGGAGTATGTTTTTAGGATTCAGTTTGGCCGTAATAAGTATTATGAGTTCCTATAGGCACGTCTCGAATTTTATCATTACCTTGTCAATACCGGTTTTAATTTTGGGAGTTCCTATTTTTGATACGATATTTGTCATGCTGATGAGGAAATTCGGAGGCAGGTCTTTTTGGCAAGGCGGCAGAGATCATACTTCTCATCGTATAGTTTCGTTAGGTCTCCCTGAAAGAAGGGCAGTAGTTTTGTTATATATTATCAGTATTTTATTTGGCTTAATTGCACTTACGTATACCAAAATCGACTTTATAATAGTTTTTATACTCATGCTCCTTACGTTCATTATCCTATTTTTCTTTGGGATTTTTTTGTCCGATGTCCAGACTTATGAGAGCAAGGAAGACATTGAATTTGCAAGACAAAAGAAATTAAAGCAAAATAAAGTCGTTCTCAATACTGTTTTACTTTATAAGCGCATTTTTTTAGAAGTAAGCTTCGATCTTGTTTTAATTTGTATTTCGTACTACTGTGCCTATTTGCTTAAATATGAGTCGAAGATCCCCGAGGCGGCATTTCTCCTGATTAGGGAATCTCTGCCCATAATGATTGTTATTAGAATGGTGGCATTTTTTAAGTTCGGATTATATAACAGGGTAAGGGAATATATTAGTATTCCTGATTTAATCTCTATATTTAAGGCGGTTACTATAAGTTCGCTCTTAGGCATAGTTATGCTGACTTTAATTTTCAGATTTAAAGATTTTTCGAGAGTCATATTCATAATTGATTGGTTGATTTTATTATTTTTAGTCTGCGGTATTAGAGTAATTCTGCCTATTTTAAACGAATACTTTTTCTCGGCCCGGACCAAGGGAAAACGGATTCTAATAATAGGAGCCGGAAATACCGGCGAAATGGTCTTAAGAGAAATTAAGAGAAGTAAGACCGTGAATTACCATCCCGTTGGTTTTATTGACGACGATACGGAAAAGGCCGGTAAAAGAATTCATGGTATTCCAATTTTGGGCTCCCGGGAAGATGTTGCCAATTTGATAAAAGATTATAAAATTGATGAACTGTTGATTACCCTGCCACACAATAGAAAAAAAGAAATTATTGAATTCAGTACAATTTGCGAATATTGCGATATTCCGTATAGAAAGATTTCAGGCATTCTGGACCTAAAGGAAGAAGGCGATGTCGATAAATAAACAGAATTGTATAGTTATACTAGATAGAGTAATGGAATACTCGTTATATTCTCTGGCCTATTTTTTACCCATATCCAATGCCTTAATAGAAATCTTCGCCACTATTGCAATATTTGCGTTTCTGCTTAAGAAGGTAATAATTAGAAAATTTACTTTTGATACGTTTTTAGATAAACCCTTATTGATTTATGTAGTAATTTGCGGTATTTCAGTAATATTTAGTACGAATTTCGCAATAAGCATCAGGACTTTCATATTAAAGCTTGCTGAATATGTTTTGATATTTTTTGTTATTATAGAAAGCATGAACTCCAGGAAAAAAATAAGAAATATTTTAACGATTTTATTTATTTCCAGTGCCCTGATCTGCGTTGATGGCCTATTTCAGTTTTGTACCCATAAGGATTTTATCCGTAACAGAGTCTGGTACTATGATGCGCGGCCCTTTACCTTTAGAATAATGGGGCCTTTTATTTCTGCAAATGACTTTGCCGCATACATATCGCCGCTTCTTATAATAAACCTGAGCCTGATTTTTTATAAATTTAAAAATTTTATTTTAAGAATCGCCTTCAGGATTTTAAGTCTGGGTCTATTAACCTGTTTATTTTTGTCGTTTTCGCGCGGGGCATGGTTGGGGTTTATTCTCGGGGCCATATTTATTATTTTGTTTAAAGAAAAACGGACTGCCTTTATTTTACTATTCGTTATTTTATTTTTTGCGAGCATTTGGTTTTTGTATCCTCAGGATATGAAGGCCGGGTTTGGTGCCTTATTTAATTTTTCTGATAATGGGGTAAAAGACAGAGTAGTCCTAAATAGAATAGGGATAAGCATGTTTCTTGAGAATCCTCTCACGGGAGTAGGATTAGGCACGTTTATGTTCAATTTTGAAAGATTAAACAATATAATTGAATATTCCTGGGGGCCTACTTATGCCCATAATTGTTTTCTGCAGATGCTTGCTGAAACAGGCGTCTTGGGGTTGACTAGTTTTATGTTCGTGATTTTTACCTTATTTATTAAGTCAGTAGAATTGATTAAAAAACATGAAGATTCTGTTTATAAAAATCTTTCTGTTGGTTTATTGGGAGGCTTATTGGCTTATTTGGTGCATAGCGCATTCGATACCCATTTCTATAGCTTGCAGATTGTAATGATTTTTTGGTTATTACTTGGTTTATTGATGGCAAATTTAAGATACTTGACACAAAGCGAACAAAAGTAATAATAAGTTGATTAAATATATAGGCTTAGCTTTTTACGAACATTAAGTTATTCAACTTATTGCATTTGAAATATTGTTTTCAGGAAAATGATATAGATGTAAACATTTCAGGCAATTTCGTTCAGTGAAATAGTTTAAGTCCATAATTTAAGAGGGCAAAGTGAACAAACTATCGGAAATAAAGTTTAAGAATAAGCTTTACGCCATTGTCATTCGCTCCGGATTTGGGCAAGAAGGCGTTAATTTTGTAACTTCAAAAAAAAGAAGCCTACAGGTGGGGGTATTGGTACATAAAAAGAATATAACTCTGCGCCCCCATATCCACAGAAGGCTTACACGGAAATTAAACAATACGCAGGAAGTTCTTTATGTGGTTTATGGAAGGGTAGAAGTTAGTTTCTATAACGTGAAAAGAAAATTAGGCAGCGTGATTATTGGTAAAAATGATGCGATAGTCATAATTTCGGGAGGCCATGGTTTTAATATGTTAGAAGATTCAAAGATTATTGAGGTGAAGCAGGGGCCATATGTTTGTTCCGAAAAGGATAAAAAATTTATTGATTTAAAATGAAGATACCAGTTTGCAAGCCTGTTATATCAAAGACCGAAGAAAAGTATGTTTTAGAATGCCTTAGAACCAATTGGATTTCTTCGATGGGCAGATTCATTGGTGATTTTGAAGATAGTTTTGCCGGATATTGCAGTCGTAAATACGGCATTGCCACTACCAGCGGAACAACGGCATTGCACCTGGCTTTAGAGTCCCTGGGTTTAAAAGAAGGCGATGAAGTGATCTTGCCGACATTCACGATGATTGCCCCTGCCTTTGCCGTCTGTTATTGTAGGGCTAAGATTGTTCCGGTAGATATTTGTCCGGATACTTACAATATTGACTTTAGAAAGATTGAAGAGAAAGTTACTCTCCGTACCAAGGCTATAATGGTGGTTCATATCTACGGCCATCCTTGTGATATGGGGCCGATACTAAAGGTCGCAAATAAACATAATCTATTTCTGATAGAAGATGCTGCGGAGGCGCATGGCGCAGAATATAGAGGAAGAAGGGTGGGTAGTTTTGGCGATGTAAGCTGTTTTAGTTTCTACGCCAATAAGATAATAACCTCTGGTGAGGGCGGAATGGTTTTGACCAACAATAAGAGAATCGCCATGCGTGCTCGGTATCTTAAGAATTTAGCCTTCAGTAAGACGAGATTCTTTCATAGAGAATTGGGATATAATTATCGGATGAGTAATATCCTGGCAGCCATTGGTTTGGCCCAGCTTGAGAAAATTAACAAGTATATCAGCGCGAGGAGAAGAAATGCCTTTTTATATAGCCGCGGCCTTAAAGATATAGAAGGACTTCAACTCCCGGTTGAAAAAGAATATGCCAGGAATGTATATTGGATGTATGGTATTGTTTTGCAGGATGAATTTGGCCCCAAGAGAGAAAGTTTTATGAAAAAACTTAAAGACCGGGGAATAGAGACCAGGGCATTTTTTGTCCCTATGCATAAACAACCCGTTTTTAAGAAAATGGGATATAGTTTTAATGATAAATTCCCGGTAGCCGATTATATTTCATCGAGAGGATTGTATCTTCCTTCCGGCAATGGCCTTACCGAAAGACAGATTTCTTACATTATTGATACCATAAGAAGAATTAAAGAATAAAGGAATTTTTTATGTTGGGAATAATTAAATCAAAACTAAAAGATAGATTAATAAAAGATATCAGTTTGATGTTTTTTTCTTCATCGGCGGAAAATGTCTTCAATTTAATATTCTGGTTATTCATGGTACGGCACTTGAGGCCCGATGAATACGGGAATCTAAACTCTTTAGTAAGTGCACTTGTCATATTTTCTCTGCCTACCATGACAATCCGCTTAGGCATTACGCGTTTCATTTCTGAATTTAGCTCCCGCCAGGATTGGGGAAAAATAAAGTCCATAATCTTTAGGCTTGGTCAGAAATTAATCTATGTATCGCTTCTTATATTATGTTTATTCGTTTTTTTATATAAACCGTTAGGCAACTATTTAAGAATTTCCGACCCGAGCTCTCTATTTTTCTTATTGGTTCTTGTTTTATTCAATATCTTCTCGCCGATAACTCAGGCGACTTTGCAGGGATTGGAGCGTTTTGGTCATTTATCCGTTAATATAGGCATTTCCGGTCTAGTTAAGCTGATTTGCGGAATACTGTTTGTAAGTTTAGGATTTGGCTATCTTGGCGCATTGGGAGGATTTTTGTGCGGTTCAATATTTGCGTTTTCGCTTTCGTTATTTCAAATCCCCAAAATGCTTTGGCGGGCAAAAGTCAGCTTAAGCAAGAGTTTTCCTCTTCTGCCAATATTTAAATATTTTTTTACCGTCGGTTTAGCCATGTTAACATTCGGCATACTTACCAATATAGACGTAATAATGGTAAAGCATTATTTTAGTCCTCAGGATGCTGGGTACTATTCGATTTCCCAGATGGTGGGTAAAATTATTTTATTTTTGCCGGCTGCATTTTCCATTGTGTTGTTCCCTAAGACCAGCGGCCTAAGCAGTTTAAATAAAAATACATTTCCTTTATTAAAGAAGTTTATGCTTTTAGCAGGGGCGATCATTTTTATTGCGGTTATAATTGTCCTGGTTTTACCCGGGGCAATTATCAAAATCCTTACAGCAAAGACCGATCTCGTGCTTATTCCTTTGGCAAGGCTTTTTGCAATCGGAATGGGGATGTATGCTATGGTGAGTATTCTTTTGAATTACCACCTTTCAATAAAAAATACAAGATATATTTATATTTGTGTCTTATTTTGTTGCTTAGAGGTCGCCTCTATTTTACTGTTTCATCAAAATTTAAAAACCATTCTTTATATTCTGATATTTACATCCAGTTGTTTATTTTTATTGGGGTTAAGAGAAGCAATTTACAGGGGTTCTATTTATGCAGAATCTTAAAGAGAAAGTTTCAATTATTATACCTGCCCATAATGAAGAGGGTACTATCAGAAATAATTTAGAGGAAGTAATTGCTACCTTTAATGATTTTGGTTGCGAATACGAGATTATCCTTTTTGATGACGGCAGTTCAGATCATACCTATGACATTGCTAAGGAGCTTTCCCAAGAAAATCCCCAACTCATAGTGAGGAGAAATACATATAATTTTGGAAAAGGCAGGGTGTTAAAGAAGGCATTTCGTTATTGTTCTGGTGAATATATTGTCTGGTTAGATGCTGACCTTGATTTACACCCCCTCCAGGTCCAGGCGCTTTTTGACATTATGAGCCTGGATAATGCGGACATAGTTATCGGCTCAAAACTTCATCCAAATTCCATCGTGGCCTACCCCGTGGATCGTAAAATAATAAGCCTTGTTTATTATTTATTGGTTCGAATCTTGTTCGATCTTCCCTGCCATGATACACAGACAGGAATCAAGTTATTTAAGGCCGAAGTTTTAAAGAATGTCTTCCCTAGAATTTTGGTGAAAAAATTTGCCTTTGACTTAGAGGTTTTAGTAAACGCGCATCATTTGGGTTATCGGATTACGGAGGCACCAGTAGTGCTTAAACCCCAAAGGCCTTATGGCCGCATCGGAGTAAAAGAAATTATCGTTACTCTTTGGGATACCTTGGCCATATTTTATCGTATGCGAATATTAAGATATTATGACCGTATCGATTATTATCGCCGTAAAGGCATGGCAAAATAATTTAGAGCAGTGCCTGGCTAAGTGCCTTGAATTAGACTTTCCTGATTTTGAAATTCTAATACTACCCGATGCGCCTTTTGCCAAAGAATTTAATGACAGGCGCATAAGGGTTATTCCTACCAAAGAGGTAAGCCCGGCAGCCAAAAGAGACATAGCCGTAAATTTAGCTAAAGGAGAAATTCTGGCTTTTCTTGATGATGACGCCTTCCCCCGGAAAGACTGGCTGAAGTATGCCATAATTAACTTTAAAGATAAAGAAATTGCAGCTGTAGGCGGTCCAGCCGTAACTCCGGCAGAGGATACCCTAAGACAAAAAGCAAGCGGATTAGTGTATTCATCTATAATAACTAGCGGTTCATATGTTTACCGCTATATTCCCGGGACCAAGAAAGAGGTTTGCGATTATCCTAGCTGCAACTTTCTGGTTAGGAAGTCCATAATGAAGGAATTAGGCGGTTTTAACACCAATTTCTGGCCGGGAGAAGACACAAAACTATGCCTGGATATTGTCATGAAATTAAAGAAGAAGATAGTTTATGACCCGAAGGCTTTAGTTTACCATCATCGCAGGCCCTTATTTAAGGGGCACCTTAATCAGATTGCCAGTTACGCCCTGCACCGGGGCTATTTTGTCAAACGTTTCCCTGAGACATCTTTAAGGCCTTCATATTTTGTGCCGAGTTTATTCCTATTATTCCTTTTGTCAGGATTAGTTACTTCTATTTTTATCAGTTATTTACGGATATTTTATGCTTTTGGCTTAGTCTTCTATGTATCCTTAGTTCTTATCTTCAGTATTAATAATAAGTTACGGTTGATTCCAGTAGTGTTTTCTGGTATAATTTTGACCCATCTTACTTACGGGTATTATTTCATAAAAGGGCTGTTTTCTAAAAGACTTAAAGAAGAATAGGCTGTCACGAAATTCGTTCCAGCCTAAAAGAAGAAAAATAATATATAACAAAATATTTATATATAAAAAATTTAGCTGGGGGTTTTAGTTAATGAAAATAATAATTTCCTATCCGCCTTTAAACATTGAAAAGGGCTGTCCTACCTTAGGCCAAAACCGTCAATTTCAATTCTTTAAAGAGCCGACATATATATATCCTATCGTTCCTGCAAGCGCGGCTACGCTGCTTAATCAAGCAGGCCATACGGTTATCTGGAACGATTCCATTGCCGAAGGCTTAGCTTATGAGCAGTTCCTGGAATTTATAAGAGTTGAAAGGCCCGGTTTGATTGCTTTTGAGACTAAGACCCCGGTCATAAAACAGCACTGGAAGATAATTAATGATTTAAAAAGACTGGCGCGCAATAACTGGCCATTGGTAACGGTTTTGTTCGGCGACCATGTGACTGCGCTTCCTGAGGAATCAATGCAGAACTCCTTTGTTGATTACGTCCTAACAGGCGGGGATTATGATTTTCTTCTTTTAAATTTATGTAATAAGATTTCGAAAAAACAAGATAATGCGATAACGGGATTAGAGCCCGGGATTTATTATCGCGACAAAGACGGCATTAAAAATACTGGAGTTTTTAAGTTAAATCACAATTTAGATTCCCTGCCTTTTATTGACCGCGATCTGACTAAATGGCAACTCTATGCCTATGAGAACGGGAATTATAAAAGGACCCCCGGTACCTATATTATGGCGGGAAGAGATTGCTGGTGGGGTAAATGCGCTTTTTGTTCTTGGACAACTCTGTATCCTGAATTCAGAAAGAGGGCTCCGGCTAATGTGTTAGACGAGATAGGCTTACTCATCGAAAAATATAAGGTCCGGGAAATTATGGATGATTCCGGTTCATTGCCCGCAGGCGGCTGGTTAAGGGAATTTTGCGAAGGGATGATTAAAAGGGGGTATCATCAAAAAATATACCTTGATTGCAACATGCGTTTTGGCGCTCTTTCTTACGAAGACTTTTTGTTAATGAAGAAGGCAAATTTTCGCCTCTTGCTTTTTGGCCTTGAGTCTGCCAGTCAAAAGACCCTGGATAGGATAAATAAGAATCTAAAATTAGAAAAAATTATTGAAGATTGTAAATTAGCCACCAAGGCGGGGTTATTTCCTCACATTACTATCATGTTTGGGTACCCTTGGGAGACGTACGAAGAGGCGCTTAGGACTTTAGAATTGGGGCAGTGGCTTCTTAAAAAAGGCTATGCCTATACCATGCAGGCAACCTTGGTTATACCTTATCCGGGGACACCGTTATTCAAAGAGTGTTCAAAAGACGGCCTGCTTAAGACATTAGATTGGGATGATTATGATATGAAAAGACCTGTAATGAAGACCCCTGTGCCTGACGATAAGATTATGGGATTGGTTCAGGGGATGTACAGGGTTTCTTTTGACCCCGAATTTGTGTTAAGAAAACTCCTTTCTTTTAAAGATGGCGATGATCTCTTGTATGCTTTTCGTGCCGCGAAAAAGGTCTTAGGCCATGTCTTTGATTTCAGGCACAAGAAAATAAATAGGGCCGAATGAAGCCGAAAGATAAATACATAGTTGACGATAAAAACCGCCTTATCATGAGGCGAGGCGGTAAAAATCTCCCCGTACCGGGAAGGTTTAAAGTAGACGAAAATAACCGCTTGATTTATTGGCTTAATGAAACCAGCCCATGGCGTCGTATGTATAATCTGCCCAGTAAAATGGTTTTTGAAGGCAGGTGGCAGCTAAATCCTGATTACGACCTGGAACTTCGTCTTTCTGAGACTCGAAACAAACGCCGGCAAAATAGCCTTGTCTTAAAAGGCGAGATCATCTCTATTTGTAAAGATGCGATAGTATTTGAACTTAAAAGCACCGATCTAGACGGCTTAAGCCGATTTCAGCTGTTAAAGTTAACCGGCATATGGCAAGCAGATAAATATAACCGAATATGTTTTTTGGTAAACAAAAAAGCTGCGCCTGATACGCTAGTTTTAGGAAGCAGCTGGCAGATAAATAAAAATCAACAAATTACCTATAGCTATACAAAGGTAGATTTAAAAACCAAGACCAAGACCGCCCATAACCTAAGCTTCGAAGGTTTTTGGCAGATAGATAGCGCAAGTCGCATTACTTATATCCTTTCACGCAGCCTGGGTTCCCAGTTTGACTTTCGCGTGCAGCTTGAGAGTCCAAGTCTTTATCCCCAGAATGGCCTCATAAAATACCGTTTAGGGGTTGGACTAAGGCAGGAGAAGACATTTAATGCTAAAATCATTTCTCTCTATGGGGCTTGGAAGATAGGAAAGAAACTTGGAATATCTTTTATAATTGATTACGGCCAGGGGAAAATTAATAAAATAGAATTTGGGAGCAACGTTTACATAACCAAAAAAGACGAAATCACGCTTTCATTGATAAATAGGAGAAAAGAGCCATTAGGGATTAACCTCACTTTCACCCACAAATTTCTTAAACAATGTGACGCTCAGGCCTATCTGCGGCTTAAAAAACAACAAAAAGAGGCAGGCGTTGAAGCCGGAGTGCGTATTCCTTTTTGATAAAAGCCTAAGGAGAACCGCAAAAACGCAAAATTAAGGTAATCATTAGATACACCGCAAAGTTCGCAAAGATTTTTTTGCGGTTTGGCGGTGTGGATATCTAAAGACTGATTTGGCGTTTTAGCGATTAGAAAATAATGTTCTGGAGCATGCTGGGTATAATTGCCGCATCATTGACTATGTTTGCCTTTATTCCCCAGATTATCAAAGCCGTAAAGACAAAATCCGTTAAGGATGTCAGCATCATTACGCTGTTTCAGCTTTCTCTGGGAGTATCATTATGGGTATTATACGGCATTCATTTGGCTGATGCGATTATAATTCTGGCTAACAGTTTTACTTTACTAAGTTTAATTATTTTATTGTATCTTTATTTCAGTTACGGGAGGTCTAAATGAAAAAAGCCTTAATTACCGGAATCACCGGCCAGGATGGTTCTTATTTAGCAGAATTACTTTTAGAAAAGGGTTACGAGGTCCATGGCATGATAAGGCGCGTTGCCCTGGAAGATCCTGAACATCGGCTTTGGAGATTAAGGCCAATAATCGAAAAGTTAATTTTGCATCCCGCTTCTTTAGAAAGTTATGCCAGTATATTTAATGTGGTTGAGAGAGTTAAGCCTGATGAATGTTATCATTTGGCTGCCCAGAGTTTTGTCAGTTACTCTTTTGAGGATGAATTTTCTACAATTAATACCAATATTAACGGAACTCATTTTGTTTTATCTGCGATTAAACAGAAGGTTCCTAAGTGTAAATTCTACTTTGCTGCCTCGAGTGAAATGTTTGGATTAGTAAAAGAAACGCCTCAACGCGAAACCACTCATTTTCACCCCCGGTCTCCTTATGGAATTTCAAAGGTTGCCGGTTTTTATTTAACCCAAAATTACCGCGAGGCATATGATATGTTTGCCTGTAATGGGATACTCTTTAATCATGAGAGTTTACCAAAGACTTCCCCTGTAATTATTAAGAAAGATATATTGATAGATATTTTGCCAATTGAGGAACTATTCCATAGAGGAAAAAAACACCTTTATGAAGGCATTAAAGATGAATATAGAAATCAGTTTGTTTGGAATGGAAAAGAATGGACAAGAATTATAAATGGAACAGTTTATGTCGATAAAGGAAGGAAGCTTAATCTTATTCAAACCCGTGAAGCTTGCATTGAATTAACTGATGGGCATTGTTTATTTGATGAAAATAATTGTGAAGTTAAAGCCGATGAGGTCAGCATAGGAAATAGATTAAAGAAAGTTGAATTTCCTAAAGAAAAGAATAGGTTAAACGATATAGATGTTGATTTGGCTTATTTTATTGGCTATATAGCTGGAGATGGACATATTGATGCCAGAGGCAGAATTAGAATAACCGGAACAAATAAGAGAGGTTTATTAAACACAGCAAAATCAATTCTGAATAAATATGGCTGGACCCATAGATTAAAAACATGGAGAGCTGGTAGATGGAGTGGATGTAAGAAAAAAGTTTGGCAGTTAGATATTAATAATGATATTGAATGGGGACTGTGGTTAAGAAAGCATATCTATACTTCTTCTAAGGAAAAGAAAGTACCCAAATTTATTTTAAATAATAATTTAAAAATTAAATCAGCTTTTTTTAATGGATATTATATTGCAGATGGCAGAAAGGGAGGGCACGAAAGTTATCAATATAAAGGATGGACTACTAATTCCGCTGTATTAAATTTGGGATTAATCTTTTTAATAAATGAATTAACCGGACAAAAAGCAAAGACCAAAATAGCATATATAAAAAAGAATAGATATTACTATACACAATTAAGAGGCTTGAAAACAAAAAAAGGTAAACATTTATTAAAACAGCTGAATGAGGTGATTAAGATTAATAAAGTTTGTAATTTTAAAGATGGAACCTTTTTTGATTTACAAACACAATCACAAACTTTTGCTTCTGGTGCTAACTTAGTTAAAATTCATAATAGTCCACGCAGGGGCTATGAATTTGTAAGCCGTAAGATCACCAATACCATAGTAAAGATTAAGTTAGGCCTGGCGAAAGAATTAAAATTAGGCAATTTAGAGGCCAAGAGAGATTGGGGTTTTGCCGGGGATTATGTCGAGGCAATGTGGCTTATGTTGCAGCAGGATAATCCGGACGATTATGTAATTGCTACAGGAGAGACGCATTCGGTAAAAGAGTTCGTTAAGTTAGCTTTCAATTGCGTTGGCCTAGATTGGAAGGACTATACGGGAATAGATAAAACTTTATACCGGCCTGCAGAGGTAAATGAACTAAGGGGAGATTATAGCAAAGCTAAAAAGAAACTTGGCTGGAAGCCGAACGTAGATTTCAAAACATTAGTGAAAATGATGGTAGAGGCAGACTTAGAAAATCTCAAGGATCAAAAAGGAAGATAGCCGGATATGGACCCGCTTGTTTCGATAAATATTGCAACTTATAATTCAGAGAGGACGCTATTAAAGTGTTTAGATTCCGTAAAAAAACAAACTTATAAAGATGTTGAGATTATTATTATGGATTCTCATAGTAAGGATAAGACCCTGGACATTGCCAAATCTTTCGGTGCAAAGATTGTTTTTGCTGCTACCTTAGCAAGGGCAAGGCAGGCAGGCTCTGATGCCAGTAGCGGAAAATATATGTTTCTCCTGGATTCAGACCAGGTATTAGATCCCGATGTAATAGCCAGGTGTGTAAAAACCTGCGAAGAGGAGGGGTTCGACGGAGTTACCTTATTCGAAAAGTCATTAACTATTGCCAATACGCTCGCTGAAAAAATAATCGCATATGATAAATATCTATTTCATTCTATGGGCGATGATGACCCGATTCGCGGTACTGCCATTCCGCGATTTTTTGCGGCCTCATTTTATAAAAAAGTCGACTTTTTAAACAATCCTCCCATAACCTTTGAACATTCTATAATCCATAATGAGATAGTCAGGATGGGTGCCAAAATTAAATTTATTGATGCCTATATTTACCATCACGAGCCCTCCACTTTTAGAGAAATATTTAAGAAATTTTTCCGCTACGGGTATTATTATATGCCCGCCCTTAAAAAAGAGAGCAGGCTTGTCTTGGCCCATAGCCTGCCCCGGCGCGTTTATTTCAGTAAAAAGGCCTTAGAGAAACCCCTCTGTCTTTTAGGCCTTTTTTATCTGTATTTTGTTAAAGCCATGGCATCTTTTTTGGGCGCCCTAAAATATATTTTTGATAAGATTACTAATAGATATAAATAAGTTTAGCGCATATTCATTATGGTTGACGTAATTCTAATCCAACCCCAGGTCTCATTTCTAGAAAAAACCCAGACCCTGGTTCCCAATTGTCCTCATTTGGGAATTTTATATCTTTCATCATATATAATCGAACGCGGGTTTAGCGTAAAATTTTTAGATGCCCTTGTAGAAGGATTGTCTTTAGAGTGTATCAGAGGGATACTCAAAGATGAAAAACCCAAGGTTGTTGGTATAACCGCTATGACGCAAAATATAAAGGGAGCAGTGCAGTTAGCAAAATTCCTGAAAGAAACTTTCGGAGATAATTTTAAGATTGTTCTTGGAGGGCCGCATGTAAGCGCTGACCCAGAAGTCATAAACCGGTTTCCTTATTTTGATTTTTGTATAACAGGTGAGGCAGATACTACTTTCCCGGACTTGATTGAGAAAATTATTCGCAATAACGAATCTATAAAAGGTATATTTAGAGGGGAAACTCCCATGGATTTAGATGCCTTGCCATTTCCGCGCCGCGATATCATAGATTATAACATTTACAAAAAAAAAGGATTCTGGGCAAATGCTATATTTGCAAGCAGGGGTTGTCCTTATCACTGTAATTTTTGTAGCATCCCTTCTATGGATAAAAGGCTAAGGATACGCTCTCCGCGTTTAATTGCCCAGGAGATCGAAGATGCAGTTAAAGTTACAGGCATAAAATACATTGTTTTCTCCGACGATGCCCTGACTGTAAAAAAAGATTTTGTCTCTAATCTCTGTGAGGAGATTTTAAGATTGCCTTTTAAAATAAAATGGGAGGCTCAGTCAAGGATTAATTATATAGATAGGACCATGCTGAGAGCAATGCGCCGCGCCGGATGTTATAAGCTACTTTTCGGAATTGAATCCGGTAATGAAATGATAAGAAATCAAGTTATAAAAAAGGGCATAACTGACAGACAAATTATCGAAGTAACTAGACTATGCTGGCAGGAAGATATTGAACCGGATCATTATTTAATGTTGGGCCATCCTACCGAAACTAAAAAAGAATTAAATGATACCGTAAATTGCCCGTTAAGATTTAAGCCTAATATTATCGGAGTTTTTTTAACCATGCCTTTACCAGGGGCGCCTCTTTTTAAAGAATCAATAGAAGAGGGTATTGTTGAGAAAGATGTGATTGACCGATATATAAAAGGCGAGTATGGCCAAGGGTACCAGGGCTGTTGGCCATATTATATTCCTAAGGGTTTAAGTTACGACGAACTCATACAGGCAAAGAGGAGGGCTTATAAAAAATTTTATTTCAGATTAAACTATTTATTTTTACGCCTTAGGCGCGATATAATCTCATGGACTAAGATAAAAAGAGATATTCAAGAAGGAATTTCGATGCTTTTTAGAACAAAATCTAAAGGCGACACAAATCCCGATAGAATAAAAACAGCGATTGATTAAAAGGGAACCGCAAAGAACGCAAAAGAAGGTAATTATTAGAAACTCCGCTAAGAACGCAAAGAAAAATTTGGCGGCCTTAGCGGTGCAGGTATTATGAAAACTAATTTAGCGTTTTAGCGATTAAAAAAAGGAGTTTATATGGCTAACTTTTTGAAATCATTTTTCGGGAGATCGCAAATCGCAAAAGAATTATTGGAATTTATGTGGAAAAGAAAACTTTGGTATCTTATCCCGATAATTGTAATTTTATTATTGGTCGGTATTTTGATAATTTTTGCCCAAAGTTCTGCAGTTGCGCCATTTATTTATACACTATTCTAAAAAAATGAAAGGAAACCTCAAAAAAATCTGGCAAGGCTGGAAGAAGATTGCTCACAAAATCGGCGATTTTCAGGCGCGGGTAATTTTGACCATTCTATATTTCGTTTTGATAACACCAATAGCGCTTTTCATGATGTTTTTTGACCCCTTAAGGATTAAGCGTAGGTATGTAGAATGGATTATTAGACCCCAAGATAATGCTAAGGTTGATTTACTAGAGAAAGCAAAAGGACAATTTTAATGCAGATATTAGGGGTTTCTTGTTTTTACCATGATGCGGCAGCGGCAATACTGAAAGATGGGGTTTTATTGGCGGCTGCAGAAGAGGAACGTTTTAGCCGCAAAAAACACGACTTTGATTTTCCTATTAACGCTATAAATTTTTGTTTAGATGCAGCAGGCCTTGGAAGCAAGGATTTAGATTACGTTATATTTTATGAAAAACCATTTATTAAATTCGAACGGATTTTACTTACTACTATTGGGGCATTTCCCCGTTCCTGGGGTATGTTTAGAGAATCTATGATCACCTGGCTTTTAGATAAACTCTGGATAAAACAAATAATTCATGAAAAATTAGGCGTACCTTCTGAAAAAATATTATTCAGCGAACACCATATGTCCCATGCCGCAAGCGCTTATCTATGTTCGCCTTTTGATAAGGCAGCCATAATTACCGTTGACGGAGTGGGGGAGTGGGCAACGGCTACCCTGGGCAAGGCCGAGGGTAATAACATAACTATTTTAAAAGAAATAAGGTTTCCACATTCCCTTGGTTTACTTTATAGCGCATTTACCGCTTTTTTGGGGTTTGAGGTTAATGAGGGCGAGTATAAGGTTATGGGCATGGCTCCTTACGGCGAGCCTAAATATGTGGATAAAGTTTATAAACTCATTGAATCAGGAGATGATGGTGCCTTCTGGTTAAATATGAAATATTTCTCTTTTCACTATTCCACAAGCCGTACTTTTAATAAAAGATTCGCTGAGTTATTCGGAAACCCGCGAGACCATAAGCTCCATTTTTTCACTCCTTCTTCGGGGTATCCTGAATATTTCGGTCCAAAGCCCAAAAATTATGAAGAATTAGCTAGTCTAAACCAGCATTATGCAGATATTGCTGCCAGTATCCAGAGAGTTACAGAAGAAATAATCCTTAAGATGGCTAACTATCTCTACAAAGAGACTCATTTTGAAAACCTTTGTATCGGTGGCGGCGTAGGCCTAAACTGCGTTGCCAACGGCAGGATACTAAGGGAGTCTGAATTTAAACGCATATATGTTCAACCGGCAGCCGGAGACGGCGGCGCAGCAATCGGAGCAGCCTTTTATCTTTATAACAGTATATTAAATAACCCGCGTAGATTCGTTTTGAACCATGTCTATTGGGGTCAGGATTATTCAAATAGCCAGATAAAAAAATTCCTGGAGGAAAACAAGATAAAGTATGAATATATTGAAAATGATGATAGGCTTTTTGAAAAAACAGCTGATTATTTAATTGAGGGTAAAGTAGTTGGATGGTTCCAGGGCAGATTTGAGTGGGGGCCGCGTGCTTTAGGAAATCGCAGTATTTTAGCTGATGCGCGACGCCAAGATATGAAAGATGTCATTAATACAAAAATTAAATTCAGAGAGCCATACAGGCCATTTGCACCATCGGTACTAGCGGAAATGGCCGAAGAATTTTTTGAGTTAGAAGATTCTTGGAATCAACCGGCAGCCAGATTCATGCTTTTAGTTACTCCGGTAAAAGTTGATAAGAAGTCGCTTGTTCCTGCAATTACTCATGTAGACGGCAGTGCCCGGCCGCAATTGGTTTTTAAAGACATAAACCCCCGTTATTATAAAATGATTGAAAGATTTTATCAGAAAACAGGAGTGCCGTTAGTATTAAATACATCTTTTAACCTTAAAGGCGAGCCGATAGTAAATACTCCCTCTGATGCATATAGCACTTTTATAAGAAGCGGGATGGATAGGCTTGTATTAGGAAACTTTATTATAAGCAGACCTAATTAATTAAGTATTGACTGATTTTTTATCCTCAAATGAAAACCCTATTTATCATTCCTTCTAACAAATCACTTTTTGGTCATAAGTATACGCCTCCAGGCCACCCGCATGTAGGAATAGCGTATCTTGCTGCTTTTTTAAGGGACAATGATCTAGAAGTAAAAATTTACGATGACGGTTTTAAAGACAATCCGCCCCTAAATGACGAAATAAATAATTACAAACCCGACATTATCGGCATAACTTCTTTTAGTTTTAATTATGAGTATGCACGAGGCTTAATTTCCTCAATTAAATCTAAAACTGATATTCCCATAGTTATTGGCGGGCCCCATGTTTCGGTAGTAAAAAAAGATATTTTGAATGACTCCATGATGGACTTCGCTATAAAACAGGAAGGGGAAATTAGCTTTACGCAATTATTAGAAGAGATTCTTAAACCAAGTCCGGATTTTGGTAAGATAAAAGGCCTTATCTGGCGAAAGAATGGCCAGGTTATCGAAAATCCCGATATGCCTTTCATACAGGATTTAGATAGGTTACCTTTTCCGGATTACAATTTATTTGATTTAAAGAAATACGCCTGCTATAAGGTACGGTCTTTGCCAATAATTACCTCTCGAGGATGCCCTTTTAATTGTAATTACTGTGCGACACTTCTGTCAATGGGCAGGTGTTTTCGTAAACGGTCTGGCGAAAATGTCTTTAAAGAGATAAAAAACCGCTACCAAGACGGTTACGTTAATTTTGATTTTAACGACGATTGTTTTACCCTCGATATAAAGCGTGTTGATGAAATCTGTGATTTAATTATTAGTAACGGTATAAAAATACATTTTCAATGCTACAACGGCTTGCGCGTTGATAACGTTACGCCAGAGTTGCTGAAAAAAATGAAAAAAGCGGGCTGTTTTTTTCTTGCCTTTGGCTGTGAAACAGGTAACCCGGATGTGATGAAGGTAATTAAGAAATCCATTACTTTAGAGCAGGTCAGGAATGCGGTCAATTGGGCAAATGCGGCAGGAATAAAGAATTGCGTAAATTTTATTGTCGGCCATACCCAGGAAACCTATGAACAAGCAAAAGAAACCCTGGAGTTTGCCAGCTCCTTAAAAACCAACTATATAAACTTTTCCAATCTTATCCCTTATCCGGAAACTGAAGCTTTTGATTGGGCAAAGGAGAACGCTAATTTCTTAGTACCGATAGATGCTTATCTTATGAATATCTCTACTTATGATAATCAGCCCATATTTGAAACTAAGGAATTTACTTCCCAAGAGAGAAGGGAGATTAGCGAAAAAGGTCATGATCTTTACTATCATAAGATTTTAATCTGGCGCTTAGGCGCTATTTTAGGAAATATTGTTTACTATTTCACCCGTTACCCCCATGATTAAAAATTTTGCCACTAATTTCGCAATAAATAACAAACTCGGTAGAGCAATTTTTATTTTATTTTCTCAGAGGTCTCGAAGGTAAGTTAGAAATGATTGAGAAACCATTGGTTTCGATTATTATACTTAATTTTAATGGCAAGGATTTTTTGGAGCGTTGTATCAGTTCGGTTTTAGAGAGCGACTATGATAATTTTGAGGTTCTATTTGTAGATAATTGCTCGACCGATGGAAGCGTAAATTTTGTCAAAGAAAATTTTAAAGACCCAAGAATACATATTATTGAAAATAATAGGAATTACGGTGTTCCTGGCGGTAGAAATATAGGTTTAGAAAAAACCAAAGGGGAATACATTGTTTTCTTAGATAATGATACAGAGGTCGATAAATTCTGGTTAAACGGCCTTTTAGAAGTATTAATTAATGATAAAAATGCGGGGCTTGCAGGGAGTAAATTATTAAATATGGGACAAAGGAATAGATTTGAACATACAGGAGACTATTTAACTCCTTTCGGTTTCATTTCTGAGCGCTCAGGGAGAGAGCTTGATAGAGGTCAGTTCGATAAGTTAGAAGAAATCTTTAGCTGTAAAGGCGCCTGTTTTATGACAAGGAGGAGTATTTTTGATGAAGTTGGAGCATTTGACTCCGATTACTTCATGTATTTAGAGGAAACTGATTTTTGCTGGAGGGTCTGGCTAAGGGGGTATCGCGTTGTTTTCGCTTATAAATCTTTGGTCTGGCATGCCTTTATGACTGTTTTAAAAGAACATAAACGTTATTATTCTAATTATGTAATCCGTTATTACGGAAGCAGAAACTATATTACTACTTTGATAAAAAATTTAGGTCCGGATAACTTACTCAGCATGCTGACGTTGCATATACTTTCATGGTTAGGTATTTCTTTATTTTTTGTATTTAAGGGACAATTTTTAGATGGATTTTGGATTTTAAAGGGAATAACTTGGAATATTTTTAATCTTAGATATGTTTTAAATAAAAGGGCCGAGGTGCAGAATAAGGTCAGGCGTGTAA
Source organism: Candidatus Omnitrophota bacterium (assembly GCA_043808095.1). GTDB lineage: Bacteria > Omnitrophota > Gorgyraeia > JAZDFF01 > JAZDFF01 > JAZDFF01. The sequence continues at coordinate 123,531 of JAZDFF010000042.1, read as the reverse complement.
AAGATGAACAGTTCTTTAAAAGTATTATTTTTAAGCGCCCTTTGTCATATTATTTATTCAAAACCTTGGCTTACATCAGTAACCGGGAATTCTAAATTATATGGCATTACAGATTTTTAGTCTTTTAGAAAAACAGATTGCTAAATGCCGTTTTATATATCTTCCATTGAAGAAGGTAAAGGTATTTATCCAGAAGACCGCCTATTATCTATTGAAACTCACAGGGAAAGATAGGAATCACATATACGATGACCAATTTTTCAATCATAACCTTAAGACAAATATCCCTATAGCAAAAGACCTGGTAGATATATTGTATAATTATTTTCATCCTGAGTCTGTGGTAGATGTAGGTTGCGGAACAGCAGAGTATTTGGCGGAATTTAATCGACTCGGTATTAAAATTAAGGGATATGAAGGCAGCCCTGCTGCTTTGAAAAAAGCTATGGTTAGCGGTAATTTTATTCAACTAGCAGATTTGAGAGAAAAAATTAAAAGTGATGAAAGATATGATTTGGCGCTTTGTCTTGAGGTGGCAGAGCATATTGAAAGCCGTTATTCGAAAATTTTAGTAGATAATCTCGCGAGTCTAAGCGATACAATTATATTTTCCGCAGCAATCCCCGGTCAAGGCGGGCACTTTCATATTAATGAACAGCCGCATGAATTTTGGATTGGCTTATGGCAAGAAAGAAATTATATATTAAGAAAAGATATTATCGAGGCATTAAAAGAACAGATGAGAGAACGCGGGATACTTTGGTGGTATACTGCTAATCTGATGGTCTTTTTAAAATCGGAGTAATGTTAAGGCCATAAGCCTGAACAATCATTCTCCCATGAATACCGAATTTAATAAACCCGTAATTTCCGTAGTTATTCCAACAAAAGATAGGGTTAAAGACCTGAAGACATGCCTGGATTCTTTAGTTGGCCAGGCCTTCAAAAATTTTGAGGTGATTGTAGTAGATGGCGGTTCGGGAGGTGATACCCTTAATTTAACCAAGCAATATAAGGATAAACTTAAAATTACATATGTCAGGCAGACCGGGGGATTAATAAAACAATCTAACGCCGGATGGAAACTCTCAAACGGCTTTATAATGACGCGCACCGACGATGACGCTGTCTTTGACCCTTACTGGCTAGAAAATGTTGTCTTTACATTTAAAGATGATAAAATCGGAGGTGTTACCGGGCCGACTATTATGCCCAAAGAATACAGAGAGGGCAGAGACCTGATTTATTTCAACGAAAAATTAGCTAAAGACAAAGGTCTATTGGGTTTATTGTTTCGTAAAATTTATTATGGATATTTCATGGAAAATCAACCTTTTGGAGTAAGCCGTTTTTTTAAAAGCGGGGCATTTTCACTGGGTTCTAATTATGAAAGTTGTCTCAGTCTATCGGAAATCATAGATGCCGATCACCTGGAGGCCTGTAATTCTTCCTATCGCAAGGAACTTGTTGACAGAGTTGGAGGATTTGACGAAAGATTTGGCGGCATTGGTGAATATCATGAACCGGATTTGGCTTACCGGGTTAAAAATCTTGGATATAGGTTGGTGTTTAACCCTAAGGCTATCGTCTATCATCGGCCATCAGTTATCGGTGTTTTTAAGGCGAGACCAGATGCCTATTCCAGAAGCCTGAATTTCATGCTTTTTTATTTTCGTCACATTAAACCGAATACCCTGGACAAATTAATCCGGTTTATTTCTTACCTGGTCTTCCTCGATACCTATTGGTTTTTTAAATTTTTTGTGACCGGCGATGTGCGTCTTTTGGGAGGAATTATCGGTATTTTTGCGGGAATCGTAAAATATTGCAAGGAAATCTAAAAAATATGAATAATCCTAAATGCTGGTTTGGAAAGATGTATGAGGAAGATAAATATGCAAGAGAGAGGATTATAAGTTATGCCGAATTAATCAAGCCCTATCTAGGGAAAGGTAAACGTTTATTAGATATAGGCTGTTATACCGCAAAAATTTACGATTATTTACCTAAGGATATAAAATACTTAGGGCTGGATTTTGACGAGGCCGCCCTTAAAATTGCCCAAGATAAGGGGGCTAGTGTTAAATATCTAAGATTCGATATTAATAAAATTAATCTTAACGATAAGTTTGATATAATTATTGCTGCAGAGACGCTTGAGCATCTTTTGGATCCTGAAAACCTGATTTCCCAGATTCAAGTTTTACTGGCTGAAAACGGAATAGTAGTGATTTCATTGCCCAATGAATGCACTTTATATCATAGGATAATATGTCTTATCGGCAAAGGCGTAGATATGTGCGCCTTTCAATTATATAAACACCTGCACCTGCCGACCATAAGCCAGAGCAGGAATTTTGTTAAAAAATATTTTGAAATAATCAAAGAATCATATTATATAAATCCTTTGGGAAAAGGCTCAAGATGGGAGGCCTTAGGCGGAATCGCTACTAAAATTCCTGATGGTTTCTGGCGGTGTTTGGCCAAATTATTTCCCGGACTTTTTGCCAGAGGGGTGATTTTTTTGTGCCGCCATAAAACAAATAAATAAAAAGATGCAAATTTTTAAAAAAATAAAATCCACAGAAATCATTTTGTTAGGTTTAATAATCTCACTAACTTTCGTATTTACTTATCCGGTTATTTTTAAAATGAACACGGTTGTTTACGGGCCAATCTATAATACCGATAACCGTGCGAGCCCCTGGTTTTATTGGTGTTTTAAATATGCCTTGACTCATCACCAGGATTTGCGTCAAAATAATATGATCGTCCATCCTTTCGGGGTAAAGAATATATTGCCGTCTTTGTTACCGTTTTGCCAAGTGCCGTTAAAATTATTCACGATTTTAGTAAATGAAATATTCGCCTATAATTTGATTTTGCTTTTGAGTTTTATTCTAAGTGGCCTGACAATGTATTGTTTAAGTTTTTATCTGACGAAAAACAGACTTGCTTCTTTGGTCGTCGGAATCATCTATGGTTTTTGCCCCTATCATTTTAATAAGGCCTTCGAACACTACACCCTGGCGCTTATCGAATGGATGCCTCTTTATATATTGTTACTTCTATTGTTGAGGCAGAAATGGTCAATTGGCCATTGTTTAATGGCGGCTTTAGCATTAGTAATGGTAGTTTTAAGCGAACCTCATTACGGTTATATGATGTCGGTGTTCACTTTCTGCTTTGCTGTCTTTATCTTATTAAAAGGATGGAGGGAGAAAATAGCATCAAAAGAACTCATCTTCAGGGATTTAAAGGTAATCGGAAGGATTTTTATAATGACGGCTATTTCAATATGTATAATTTTTATTGCGGTCTATCCTCTGGTTATTAAGGCATTTAATCCCCATCCAAAATCGGCAGATTTTTTGTCTACTGAATTACACTCGCGCCCCCTGAAATATCTTTTTTCCCAATCTGCCAGGCCTTTAAGCTATTTGTTGCCGGCATCCACTCATCCTATTTTCGGAGGATTTACAAAATCTATGTTTGGTTCGTTTCTTTACGGCAGAAATTCGATTGAGCAGACACTCTACTTAGGATGGGTTCCACTTATACTTGCGTTTGCCGCCTTTAAATACCGGAAAAAGAATAAGGCGCTACGAGAGGCGAGAGGCGAGAGACGAGAGACGGATAATGTTAATTTCTATATTGAACTTTTTTCGTTCTCGGCGCTTGTCGCATTTCTATTTTCTTTTCCCCCGTATATAAATTTAGGTTTGTTTAAAATCTATTTTCCTTCTTATTTTATGCATAAGATTCTACCGATGTTTCGAGCCTATGCACGATTCGGAATTTTGGTTATGTTATGTGTAAGTGTTTTAGCAGGATTCGGACTAAAATTTATTTTAGAAAAAATTAAGACTTCTAGAACGAAAGTTGTCTTTACATTTTTTATTTCATGCCTGGTTTTATTTGAATTCACCACTATTCCCCCTTTTCATGCTACGGATTTGAGTAAAAATATACCCGAGGTTTATTCGTGGCTAAAAGATCAAAAGGGCGATTTGGTAATTGCGGAATACCCGTTAGGCGAATCGGGAATCGGTGAAACATACATAAATTTAGATTATCTTTTATATCAGCGAATCCATCAGAAAAGGCTGATTAATGGCGCAGTGCCCGGCACCTATGCCTTTAAGATCAGAGACAAAATTCTTAGAATCACCGATCCCGGGGTACCTTCTGCCTTGAGTTGGCTTGGGGTGAAATATGTAATTCTGCATTTAGAGGTCTATAAATCAGGAATGGATAGATTAGCATCGGATGTTATCGGCGAAGTGCCCGATTTGAAGAAATTTAACGGTTTTAAATTAGTAAGACAATTTAAGGATACTGAGGTCTATGAAATTACAGCAAAGCCTGAAAAAGTTAGAATTGAATAAGGAGGAGAGGATAATGAAGAAATTTAGACAATGAATAAGAAAGAATTTGGTAAAAATCTGCATACTTTCAAATTGTATTTGCTTATCTCATTAAAGTTGTATATTATTAACGTATAATTTAGTCTAACCTAAAATTATAGATAAAAAATTTACTTCAAAATATAAAATAAAACTATGCAAAGATTATGCCAATGAATACTAATTCTAATCTAAAGTTAACCCAAACTCAAAGATTATTAATTGTATTAATTTTTGCTCTTTATACTTTTTTTGTATTTTTTACTTTAGCTAAGTATCCTACTCCTTTTTATGATGAAACGGCTTTTAATAATACTGCTCATTGTATTGCAAACAGCAAGGAATGTAGCAGTACTCCTTTCAGCGCTCATCTTTCCGCTCCAGAGAAACTATATTTAGTAGGCTATGTTCCGCTTTATTTTTGGTTAATGGCATTTATTACTAAGATCTTTGGATTTAGCATTTATACTATTCGTATTACTTCATATTGCATAGGTATTATTACACTTTTGATATTTTTCTTTATGCTACGCAAACTTCTTAAAGAAAACAATATTGTAATTGTATGTCTTCTTCTTTTTGCAGTGGATAAAGCTTTTATTAGTTCTTCAAAATTTGGTAGACCGGATATTCTAGCTGTTTGTTTTTCTACGGCTGCGATATTGTTTTACTTGAAGTCGTATCTGGAAAATGAATCAAAAATAAATTTTCTATTTTGCGGGATTCTATATGCATGTGCATTTATGACTCACATCCCACTGGGTTTTTACCCCTTATGTCTCACGGTAGTTCATTTTATGATTGTACGGCGCTACAAAAAATATGGCTTCAAAACACTCCTGTTCCTTTTAGGTCCAACAGCAGCATTTTTCTTTTCATGGCTAATAATATTTATCATACCTCAAATTATAAAGCAGCCAGGTTTAGTTAATGAAATTATAGGGTTATATACCTATAGAGCGGATATGCATTTACATGCTCTTTGGACCGTTTTTAAGTGGTTTTCGGGCCACCTTGGAAATGAGTTGGCAGTATTTTATATATATGCGTTTTTGTGGCTAGCTGTATTAGTCTGTTTAAAAAACAAATTTGGACAAAAATGGTTCTTTTTTTTGATAACCATTTTTATGTATCCTTATCTCATTCGGTATGGTAATTTGTTTTATGCATCATTAATGACAACTGTAGCAAGCATAACATTTGGATATTTAGCTTCTAAGGAAAGCCGCTATAGAAAGACCATAATAGCTTTTATAATAATAGTGATATGCTGCAATATTGTTAGGCAAGGGCGTATTATTAAAAAAACATTACATTATTCGTATGAGGAGTTTTCTCAAAGAATTTCAAATTATCTACATCGTGATGCTAAAGTTTTAATTTATTCTGCAAGTCTAAATCCTTACTTCTATCTAGCTGTAAAAAGGAAGGATCTGCGATTAGAATATGATCGTTTTTCTGATTTATATGATCACACACATATCGCGCCGTATTTTCGGGAGAGCGTTGCCAACGCAGATTATATCGTCACTAGCCTATTGCATGAGTCCTTAAGAAAGATAGAAAACAAAATTCCGCTTTCCAGAAGAGTTTTTATAGAAAATAGATACTCTAATAAAGAAAAGCCCAAAGTTGATGAGCTAATAATTGTTGATGAGCTAATAAAACGCGGCGGGGATGTGTATTTCTTAGATGATATCGAATGGGTTGTTATTAAATTGGCGGCGCCTAAAGATGAGGAACATTGAAGATGAAAATACTCATTACGGATTGTTTGATTAGCATAATTTCATCACCTCTTAGATACCGCCACTGCTTGCAAACGGGGTCAAATTAAACTATTTTTAATAGTATCTCTCGACTGTAATATATTAATTCGTCGAGAATATATTTCAATACTGCGTATGTCAAGATATAGTTTTCTTAAACAAGGAGAAAATATGCAAAAGAAATCTTTTCCTCTCGATATTGTAATAATTGGTGGCCTTGGGCATGTGGGGTTGCCTTTAGGTATAGTTTTTGCTAAGGAAGGACTAAAAACGTGTTTATGCGATATTGACTCTGATAAGGCACGCCTGGTCAAAAAAGGTGTCATGCCTTTTATTGAATACGACGCTGAGCCAATTTTAAAAGATGTCCTAAAAAACGGAAAGCTTACTGTTTCGCTTGATTTAAAGTGCGTAGCAAAAGCAAAATATGTGATTATTGCCATAGGTACTCCTGTAGATGAGTATCTTAATCCGAAGACTCGTCATTTTTTGGAAACTCTTACAAAAATAAAAAAATATTTAAAGAAGAATCAAGTTGTTATTGTTCGTAGCACTGTTTATCCTCACACTTGCCAACAAATCTTAAAAATTTTAGGTGGCGATACTGATTGGCTTATTGCGTACTGCCCAGAAAGAATCGTACAAGGATATGCTATTAAAGAATTAAAGGAATTACCTCAAATTATTGCCGGTATGACTGATAAGGCTGCAAATGAAGCTGCAAAATTATTTGGGATTATTTCGCCTAAGATTATTAAGACTTCAATTGGAGAAGCTGAACTAATTAAATTATTCTCAAATTCCTGGAGGTATATACAGTTTGCTGTAACCAATCAATTTTATATGATAGCTAGTAATTTTGGCGTTGACTATGATAAAGTTCGCCAAGCCATGATAGAAGGTTATGGTAGGGCAGCAACATTGCCAACCGCCGGTTTTGCAGCAGGGCCCTGTCTTTTAAAAGACACTATGCAGTTGGTAGCATTTAGTAGCAATAATTTTGCTTTAGGGCATGCGGCTATGTTGATTAATGAAGGTTTACCTAATTTTCTAGTAAACAAATTAAAAGAAAAATATGATTTAAGCAAGACCAAGGTGGGTATTTTAGGGATGGCTTTTAAAGCTGATATAGATGATATTCGCGATTCCCTTTCTTATAAGCTAGGCAAAATCTTAAGGTTTCACGGAGTAGAAGTTTTTTACTCTGACGAGTATGCCAAAGACCCTACTTTTATTAGTAAAGAAAAATTGATTAAAAATAGTAAGGTCGTTATTATTGGGGTGCCCCATTCAGTTTATAAAAGCATTAAGTTTCCTAAAAGAACAAAGGTTATTGACTTGTGGGAAATAGTCAAAAAATAAATTTAATCTTAAGGAGAATAGATGGTAAATAAGAAATGTGTGTTTATTGGAGGAAAACCAATAGGTAATATTTGTCTGTTGGAGTTACTGAAACGTAATATTGCGCCGACTTTTGTTATTCCTAATTTAGATGATAAGGGAAGATACCTTGTTTGGCATGAGTCTTTGGCGAAGATTTCCAGACAAAATTCTCTAAAGGTTTTATCGCCTAACAAACTAAACGACCAAAAAATTATAAAAAAGATTAAGGAAGCACATCCGGATATAATTTTTTGTATAGGTAGCACGCGTATAATACCTCCAGAAATAATAAAAATTCCGAAATTAGGGTGCCTTAATATCCATCCAGGGCCTTTGCCAAAATATAGAGGGCGCTACTCAACTGCTTATTCTATATTTAACGGTGAAACGTATACTGGTGTTACTCTTCATTGGATCGAAAAAGGTATAGACTCAGGACCCATAATAATGCAACGCACTATCAGAATATCGAGTGAAGATACCGCACGCTGTTTATATGAAAAATTTACAGCTGAAGGTCACAAATTATTTGTCAAGTTCTTGAAAATTTGGCTGAGTGGCAAAAAGATAGTGTCGATTCCACAGGATGATCACCTAGCCACCTATAATCCTATGGTCTTACCGGCCAGAGGTGAGATTAACTGGTCTTGGAATGGCAAAAAGATACGAGATTTCATCCGGGCAATGACGTTTGAACCATTCCCCCCAGCCAGTTTTACTCTTGGGGAAAAACGTATGGTTATAGTGGATGAAAAGTATTTTAATAGGTTTAAAAACTATGAAAAATAAACATATCCCTTGGTTTAAACCAAAAGTTGGCTTTCGCGAGAAAGAGCTGGTTTTGAAAGTTATAGATAGCAATTATCTTAACGATGGAGATTATACCAGGCTTTTCGAAAAGAAGGTGGCAGAACTTATCGGGATAAAATATTGTGTTGCTGTAACCAGTGGTACAGCCGCAATATCGCTAGCATTAATGGGGCTTGGTATAGGCTCAGGTGATGAGGTAATAGTACCAGATCTTACATTTATCGCAACTGCTAATGCCGTACGCCTGGCTGGAGCAAGTGTTAGGCTTGTTGATATAGAACCTCAAAGGTTTACAATCGATATAAATGCTGTGATTAAAAATATTAACAAGCGCACAAAGGCAATTGTCCCAGTTGATGTGAACGGCAGAGCGGCAAATTATGAATTGCTGGAATCAGTAGCCAGAAAAAGAGAGCTATTTCTTGTATGCGATGCTACCGAGGGACTAGGATCGAAATGGAAAGGACGATACTTGGGCACATTTGGAGAAGCTGGATGTTTTTCCTTTTCAGCAAATAAGACTGTAACAACCGGTCAGGGGGGCATGATAGCGACAAATAACATAAAGTTATACCATCGTCTTCTTGAATTAAAAGATCAGGGCAGGCGCAGTCAAGGGACGGGTGGTAATGACTTACATCCAGTAATGGGTTTCAATTTTAAATTAACTAATCTTCAAGCTGCTATAGGATTAGCGCAACTGGAAGAACTCCCGAAAAGGCTGATCAAATCTAAAGAAAGGGAGGCTTGGTATAGAAACGCTCTTAGTAATTGTGATGGTCTAGAGCTACCTTTATTGAAAAATGAGGCAGGCGAGGTTACTCAATGGATCGATGCTTTAATCGATAACAGGCAAAAAGTAGAATCCATTTTGAAAAAAAATAATATTGGCTATCGGCCATTTTGGTACCCTTTACACACACAAAAACCTTATAGGTTATCAGGTGTAGAATTGAATAATTCTAGCCGAGTTTCATCACGCGGTTTATGGTTACCATCTAATTTTAACCTAACTAAAAAGCAGGTTGACTATATTTGCAGTTTGATCAACGCTGCTTTAAAAAAATAGAGATATTGAAATGAAGCTATCTATACTCATACCGGTACGAAACGAAGGCGTGAATATAAAAATTATGCTCAAGATTTTAAATGCCGCGGTAGATGTCAATCACGAAGTATTGGTAATTTATGACTCTTTAGAGGATGATACAGTTCCAGTAGTGAAGAGCTTTGAAAACATTTACTCTAACGTGAGACTTATTCATAATGACTTAGGTAGGGGTGTAGTAAATGCAGTCAGGGCTGGCGTAATTGAAGCAAAGGGTGATAATATTCTTATATTCGCAGCAGATGAAGTAGGGCCAGTGCTTGCAATAGAAGATATGATACACCTTATAGATGAAGGATGCGAATTAGTAAGTTGCACAAGGTATGCTTACGGAGGAAGACGCCTAGGAGGATCTTTAATTGGAGGAATGCTTTCTCGGGTTGCTAATAAATTATTATGTCTCTTCGCCGGCTCTGTTTTCACGGATTCAACTACGGGTATTAAAATGTTCAGAAAAGATGTTTTTGAGCGTATTAAGCTTGAATCCAATCCCATAGGATGGGCTTTTGTATTTGAGCTAGCCCTAAAGGCGCAGGATGGCGGATTTAAACTTGGTGAGGTTCCCATTGTTTCTATAGACCGTTTGTATGGAGGAAAATCTACTTTTCTTTTATGGCCGTGGGTAAAAGAATATCTGCGTTGGTTTTTTTGGGGGATAATCAATCTTCCGCGCTCAAAAAGGCAAAAACCACAAATACGTATCCCTAAATCAACTACGCATTAAACAGGAGGGCAATTTGAAAAAGATTCTTATTACAGGAGGCACGGGTTTTATTGGCAGCGCGCTAACCCGACGTCTCCTTCAAGATGGAAACTTTATTCGCGTCCTTGATAATGATCTTCGTGGTGAGGAATCGCGGTTAAATGACATTTGCGCAAAAATAGAAATAGTTAAAGGGGATGTCCGGGATGCTAAAACTGTACAAGATGCCTGCAAGGGGATTGATGGCGTATGCCATCTTGCCTACTTAAATGGCACAGAGTTTTTTTATTCAAAACCCGAATTAGTGCTTGAGATCGGAGTAAAGGGTATGGTTAATGTCATTGACGCATGTATTAAAGAAAAGGTGCGCCAATTGATTGTTGCTTCTAGCTCCGAAGTTTACCAGACGCCGCCAAAAACTCCTACGGATGAAACAGTGCCCTTAAGTATTCCTGATCCGCTTAATCCTCGTTACTCTTATGGCGGAGGGAAAATTATTAGCGAACTTTTGGCTATAAATTACGGCCGGACATATTTTGACAGGGTTATTATATTCCGGCCGCATAATGTTTACGGCCCGGATATGGGGTGGGAACATGTGATCCCGCAGTTTAGTCTGAGGATGAAAGAACTCTGCCAAAGAAATAAAGATAAAAAAATTGAATTTCCTATACAAGGAAGCGGGGAAGAAACACGGGCCTTTGTCTTTATCGATGATTTTATTAATGGTTTAATGCTTGTGACGAAAAAAGGAGAACATCTGGGGATATATAATATCGGTACAATGGAAGAAGTAACAATTAAAAGGGTGGCAATGGAGGTCGCTAGCTATTTTGAAAAAGAGGTTATTATTGTGCCTGGCAAGCTCGCTGAAGGTGGGCCATTACATCGTTGCCCCGATATTTCTAAATTAAAAAAACTTGGATTTACCCCCCAAATTTCTTTTAATCAAGGTTTAAAACGTACGGTCGATTGGTATAATAAAAACTCTGATAAAAAACCGAAACAAAAATAGGAGGATAAGTTTGAATAATTCTGCCCAGTTAGCATTTAAAACAGGATCGAGCGTTGTTGTTCAACGTTGTCAGATATGCGATAACGCTGATTTAGAACCGATTTTATTCTTAGGATACCTACCACCGGTAAATAAAATGCATAAAATCGGAGAAAAGCCCAAAGAGGAGGCCAGCTATCCTGCCCAGTTATTATATTGCCCAAGATGCCACTTAGTTCAACTTGGTCTTATTGTGGACGCAGGGGTTTTGTTTCCGCCGGAATATCCATATACCAGCAGTACCACTAAAATATTAAGAGATAATTTTGCCGAACTATATAAAGAGAGCGTTGGTATAATAGATTTAAAATCTGATGATTTAGTCATAGATATTGGTTCAAATGACGGGAATCTTTTGAGTAATTTTAAAGACAATCATAAAGTTCTTGGTGTAACACCAGAAGAAATCGGAAAGATAGCTATCCAGCGTGGTATTCCTACAATAATAGATTATTTTAATCAGGAGGTAGTAGAAAGAATCTTAAAAGAAAATGGGCAGGCAAAAATTATTACCGCAACCAATGTCTTTGCCCATATCGAAAACATTAATGAAATTGTTGGATGTATTTTACGATTATTATCTAAAGATGGTGTGTTTATTTCGGAGTCGCATTATCTCTTGTCTTTAATTGAAACTTTGCAATATGACACAATTTATCATGAGCACCTGCGATATTATTCTTTGCATAGTTTGCAATATCTATTGAATGCGCACGGATTAGAGGTTTTTCATGCAAAACGCATTCCTACCCATGGTGGTTCGATCAGGGTTTATGCTGCTAGAAAAGGCCGGTATGCTGTAAAAGATACCGTGGATAAGCTTTTGGAAGAAGAAAAGATGATAGTTTTACGCAAAGAGAGTTTACTAAAATTCAAAGAAAGGGTGGTTATATCGAAATTAGAATTAAATTCTATGTTAAAGGATATTAAAAAAAGCGGGAAGAGAATCTATGGAATAAGTGCTCCTTCTCGGGCAAGCACGCTTATAAATTATACAGGGCTTGATGATGGTATCTTAGATTGTGTTGTGGAAATAAAAGGCTCGCATAAAATTGGTAAGTATGTACCAGGTACGCTTATTCCCATATTTGAAGAATCTGTGCTTTTTCAAAATCAGCCGGAATATGCTCTATTGCTTTCTTGGCATATCGCGGATGAGTTAATTCCTAAATTAAAGCAAAAAGGATTTAAAGGAAAATATATAGTGCCGCTTCCATCACCGATGATAATAGACGCAATTTAATATTTACGATATTATAAAGAAAATTATCTATTTTTCGTTAATAGTACTTTGTATTGGGTTACCTATTGCATGTTTATCATGGTCCTTTTTGGAGTCAAAAATAATGACATGACGAACGCCTTTAAGTTATACAAAAGAGAAGTTATAAATGGCATTAATCCTTTATTAAGCCATCACTTCAACCTGACCGCTGAGATGTCATTAAAAGCGGCAACAAGAGGCTATAGCTACTGCACCATTCCTATTTCTTGGATAAATAGAAAGAAAGGTTTCTCAAAGTTTAAAATTAAAGAAATCAGTAACAGGTATTTATTTATAATATTTTATTGTTTGTTAGAAAAATGGTTAAGCATGGGAGATTATAAGAGAAAGTGACATGTTTACTCTTAGTTTACGAAGTGGACTACCCCTAGGAAAGAATCTAATATGTCTATCGTCTTAGTTACCGGTTCATGTGGTTTAATAGGTTCTGAAACCGTAAGTTTTTTTGCTAAAAAAGGTTTTGATATAGTAGGCATTGATAACAATACTCACTTTATTTCCTTATCACAATACCTTAAAGAAAATATGGATGAGAATACTTTTCTAGACCATGGTCACTATACTGCAGCCGGTTATGAACTTGTGGCAAAATATATCGGGGATTCGCTGGTAAAATTAAAGATCATAAAAACAAAATAGGAGAAGAAATGTTTAAAAAGATATTCTTAAGCGTATGCCTTTTTATATTGATTTTGGTGATAGTATCTTCTTTTATTGAGTTCAAGAAGAATAATCCCCCGGCTATATTGGAAAATATTTATAGAGCCAATCCTGAGCTGTTACCTAAGATAAAGCCGCTTTCTGTAAAAGAGGGGGTTTATCTGCCAGGGCGAAAATTGGTTTTAGGTATCAAATATATGAACATTATTCCAATCGGCGAGGCTGTGCTTTCAATCGGGAAATTAGAAAAATACAATGGCGTTAAAGTTTATCCACTTGCTGCAGAAGCAACGGTTGGGAAATTTTCTGAAATTTTTTATAAAGCAAAAGTAAGGGTTGAGTCTTTGGTTAATGCTCAAACATTGCTCCCTTTATTATATAAAGAAGAGATGTACGAAAAAGGCGAACTTAACCGCTCCAAGCAAATAGAGTTTGACCAGGATAGGTTGCTGATGGTCAGGGATGGAAATATTAAAAGGAAGATTGTCCCCAGCACTTTTGATCCGGTTTCAAGTATATTCTATTTAAGAAGCCAGGATTTTGACGCACATAAAAGTTCAAAAATCATGATGATTTCTAAGGAAGATATATATGTAATGAAGACCACTGTTTTAGGCAAAAACAATAATATATGGCATTTAGACTCTAGCATTAGTCGCCTCAGCGGAAGCTCTACTCATGGGTCGAGATTCTTGATGTGGCTTGGCGCTGATAGTAATAGATTGCCGCTCTTGATTAAGGTTTCAACCAAGGCCGGGCCTTTTACCGCGAGGCTGATTGAAATAAAATGATGGTAAAATTTATAGATTTAGGTTTGCAATATAAACAAATAGAGCCCGAAGTCTGCCATATGCTTGATGAGTTATTCCGGAAGGGGGATTTTATCCTGGGCGAAGAGGTAGGGTTATTTGAGCAGGAATTTTCCAGATACTGCCGGGTGAAGTATGCCGTGGGCCTAAATTCCGGGACAGATGCGCTTTTTTTGAGTCTTTTAAGTTTGGGTATAGGAAAGGGGGACGAAGTAATTGTCCCTGCATTTACTTTTATTGCAACTGCCTTTGCTGTATCTTATACCGGGGCAAGGCCCGTATTTGTAGACATTGATGAAGCGACCTACAACATCGATATAAATAAAATTGAAGGGGCAATAACCAAGCGGACTAAGGCAATTATCCCGGTCCATCTTTTTGGCCAACCGGCTGATATGGATAAAATACTCTCAATTGCCAAGAAACACAAACTTAAAGTCGTTGAAGACGCAGCTCAGGCTCATGGCGCAAAATATAAGGGGAGGCCCGTAGGGTCTCTTGGAGATGTCGGTTGTTTTAGCTTTTATCCCACTAAGAATTTAGGTGCCTGCGGCGATGGGGGCATGGTTGTAACTCGCTCTAAGACAATTTATGAAAGACTGCGGATCTTCAGGGATTGCGGCAGGGTTTCTCGTTATGAACATAAAATTATCGGTTATAATTCGCGTTTAGATACATTGCAGGCTGCGATTTTGCGCCTTAAACTAAAAAGATTAGACGCCTGGAATAAGGCAAGAAGGCTGGCTGCAGCTTTATATACAAGATTATTGAAGGCCGATCACAGAATAATTACCCCCCATGAGGCAAGCTACGCAAGGCACGTCTATCATATCTATGCCGCAAGACTGAAAGATCGGGATAAAGTTTACCGATTTTTGAGGAAGAAGGGGATAGGAACGCTCATCCATTATCCTATCCCGCTTCATTTGCAAGGGGCTTATATTGGGCTGGGGTATAAGAAAGGCGATTTTCCTGTAGCTGAGAGGGTCTCGCAGGAAATTCTTTCTTTGCCGATTTATCCCCACCTTAAGAGCAGACAGATAAAATATATTACAAAAAATATTAAAAAAATACTATGAATAAAATACCCCTATCTGTGGTAATTTTAACCAAAAACGAGGAAAAGAATATAGCCGAGTGCCTGGAAAGCGTATATAACTGGGCCGATGAAATAATTGTTATTGACGATGAAAGCCGGGATAATACCTTAGAGATAGTTCGTAAATTTACCAACAGGGTATTTACCAGAAAGATGGATATCGAAGGCTGTCACAGGAACTGGGCCTATAAAGCGGCAAAAAATCCCTGGGTTTTAAGTTTAGACGCGGATGAGCGCGTTAGCCCCCAACTTCAAATTGAGATTAGCCGTATCATCAATGATCCCAATGACTATAGCGGATTTGCAATCCCAAGGCGCAATTTCATAGGCAGGTATTGGGTTAAATACGGAGGCTGGTATCCCAGTGCCCAGCTTAAGCTCTTTAGAAAAGACAGATTTAGATATGAAGAGGTTGAAGTGCATCCGCGGGCATTTTTAGACGGTAAATGCGGCCTCTTAAAATCCGATATCATCCATTATTCTTATAAGGATATCGAGGATTTTCTGGCGAAACTAAACCGTCAGACCAGCTTAGAGGCAACTAAGTGGATAAACAGCAATCGCAAGATGTCTTTAGGACATGCACTTTGGCGCGCAGTTGACAGATTTTTCAGGAGGTTTCTCGGTAAAAAAGGCTATAAAGACGGATGGCCCGGCTTTGTGGTGGCTTTTTTTGACAGCGTATATCAAATTGTAAGTTACTCTAAATACCGCGAATTTAAAAGCGAGAAGAAGGATGTTTAATCAGAGTATTTCTATAGTGCTGCCTGCCTACAATGAAGAGGAAAATCTCAGGCCCCTGGTTGAAAAGTGCCTTGAATATTTGAGGGCAAACTTTAAGAGATTCGAGATTGTCATCGTAGACGACGGTAGCCGAGATATGACGGCAAAAATAGCCGATGAGTTTGCGGACAGAAATAGGCACCTGGTAAGGGTGTTTCATCATCATCCGAACCAGGGATATGGTGCGGCCCTGCGCACGGGCTTATTAAATAGTAAGGCAGATCTCGTCTTTTATACGGATAGCGACAATCAGTTTGATATTTATCAAATCAATGAGTTTATGCCGTTTGTAGATTCTTACGACGTGCTTTTAGGTTATCGCTATCCAAGAAAAGACCCACTCTACCGCCTGCTTGTATCCGGAGGCTATAATCTACTGGCTTCCTTAGTTTTTAAATTAAAAGTCAAAGATATAAATTCTTCGTTTAAGATATTTCACCGCTATGTCTTTAATAAGATAAATATCATTTCGGATGAATTTTTTGTGGATGCCGAGATTATCGCTAAGGCAAGATATAATAATTTTAGCATCTTAGAGATGCCGGTTAAGCATTTCCCTCGCGGCGGAGGCTCTACGACAGTCAATTTGCACCATGTATTTAGTACCTTAAAAGAGATGGCCGCGGTTTTTAAGGAACTAAGGTTTAAAAAATGAATTGGACAGAAAAAAGAAGACTGATTGTCGTAATAATTTTGTCAATTATCCTGTTTGCTTCTTTAATACGGTATGGCAATCGGGTCGTAAAAAGAAATTATTGTGATTTTAATATTAATTATATGGCTGGTGAAAGGATGCTGCAGCATGAAAACCTCTACGATTTTTACAAATCCGGCCTAGCCAATTTTAAATATCCGCCGTTTTTTGCATGTTTAATGATGCCGCTTGCCGGTCTAGACGAATTCTGGGCAAGCATTATCTGGTTTATAGTAAATTTTATTTTATTGGTGGCGGCCTTAAGATGTATGAAGAATATGATTGCTAATGAGTTGAGTTATGGCAAAGGAGTCCTGCTTTATTTTTTAACCACTATCATAAGCATCAGGTTAATATTCAACAATTTTGACGAGGGCCAGGTTAATGTCCTGATGATGGCAGGCCTAATTTTTAGCATATATTTTCTGATAAAAGAGAGAGATCTAACAGCAGCTTATTTTTTTGCGTTTTCTGCGTTGATAAAATATATGCCCTTAATAATGATTCCTTATTTTATCTTCAAGCGCAGATATAAATTCTTGATAGCAAGTTCGGTTTTTTTAGTCATTTATTCTCTGATCCCGGCGATATTTATCGGCTGGGGCTATAATCTCAGGCTGTTGAAAGAATTTATCCCTTTTGTTTTTAGTTCTTCGACTGATACGGGTTCACTCAGCACCAATCCCAACCAGTCATTATTGGCCCTGTTGATGCGCTTTTTATCTAAAGGGCCGGAATCCAATGTTAATTTCCTGGATTGGCCGAAGTCTTGGATAATCCTGATATTTGCCGTCATTTTGGCTATTTTTTACCTTCTAATTATCTTGGAAAGGCGCCCTGCTTCAAGGTTATCCCGATTGATTGATTACGGGCTAATATTAGTCTGTATCGCGCTTTTTAATCTTAATGCCTGGCTACATGCGTTCATTTTCCTCATTTTTGGTTATATGATATTGCTATATTATCTTATCAAGATTAATTTTAAAGATAAATTCATTCTTGGGCTATTATCCATTTCTTTTATTTTTAATTCTTTTGCCGTTGAGATGCCGGTATTGCCGAAAGATTTCTTTGAGACGTATTCGGCGATAACTCTAAGCGCATTACTGGTTTTTTGCGGTTTGATGAAGATTAAATTTGGCAGAACAAATTTGTTATTGTTTGATAACAAGAAAGGCTGAATAAGATGCGTATTCTTATTACCGGTGGGGCAGGGTTAGTCGGGTCGCATTGTGCAGAGCATTTTGCCAGAAAGAAAAACGATGTGATTGTGCTTGATAACCTGATGCGCTCTAAGATATTTGGCTATGACAAAGAGTCCGTTGAGTATAACTGGAATTATTTGAAGGCCTTTAAAAATGTCGTGCGCATCAAAGGAGATGTCAGAAATACCAAAGATGTTTTAAAGGCAATTGGAAAAGGAGTGGATGTAGTAATCCATACCGCCGGCCAACCCGGGGTGCCTTCAAGCGTGCGTATGCCAAAGGAAGATTTCAATATCAATGCCTTTGGGACTTTAAATGTTTTGGAGTGTTTACGCCAAAAATCTAAAAATGCTGTTTTTATTTATACCTCAACTAATAAAGTCTACGGAGAGAATGTGGATAAGATCCCCTTAAAGGAATTAAAGATGCGCTACGCCTATAAAGGCACGAAAGGGGTTTCGGAAGCCATGCTTACAGATTTAACCGGACACACCCCTTACGGAGTTTCTAAGCTTGTAGGCGACCTATATACCCAGGAATACAGCCACATATACGGCATGAAGACAGGCGTTTTTCGTATGAGTTGTATCTACGGGACAAGGCAATTTGGTTTCGAAGATCAGGGCTGGGTGGCTTGGTTTATCATTGCAACCCTAAAAAATAGACCGATTACTATCTATGGAGATGGTAAGCAGGTAAGAGACCTTCTTTACGTAGATGATTTGGTAATGGCATTTGAAAGATTTATAAAAAGCGATATAAAACACGGAATTTTTAATACTGGCGGCGGGCCAAACAATACTATTTCGTTACTTGAGTTTTTGGACCAGTTAAAGATGATTATTGGTAAGGCGCCCAAAATAAAATTTAGCCAGTGGCGGCCTTCGGATCAAAAAGTCTATATATCAGATATCGCCAAGATAGAAAGAATGCTCGGTTGGTCTCCATCTATTTCCGTGAAAAAGGGTATCACAAAACTTGCCGAGTGGGTTAGGGCAAATAAGGATATATTTTAATGAGGAAGATTATTTTTCTTGATCGTGACGGGGTAATAAACCGCTATCCCGGAGATACCAAATATGTAACCACCTGGAGGCAATTTAAATTTCTGCCCGGAGTAAAAACCTCGATTAAGAGGCTCAATAAAGCCGGTTACAGTATCTTTATAATTTCAAATCAAGCCGGGGTTACTAAGGGGATCTACGCAAAGAAAAAACTTAACCTTATTACTAAAAATATGTTGAGCGAAATCAAAAATCACAGCGGAGAAATAAAGAAGGTTTTTTATTGTATACATACTAGCGACGATAATTGTTCTTGCCGTAAACCCAGGACCGGGCTTATCAAGGAGGCGTTTAGAAGTTTAGGCATCCGCCCTAAGGGTGCAGATCTCAAAAAAATATATTTTATCGGTGATACTATACGCGATATCGAAACCGGTCATAATGCAAATTTGAAGACAATCCTGGTCTTATCGGGAAAAGAGCGCATCCGGAACAAAAAAAAATGGCGCATTCTGCCTGATTACGTATTTCGCGACTTATCAAGCGCTGTAGATTTTATCCTTTCTTAAAGACTGCCAATAAATATCTTTTGAACACAAATTTCACAAATCCCTGCCTGCTGGCAGGTAATTCGTGAGAATTAGTGGAAAATATGAAAATATTCGTTCTCTATGCAACAGCGGGTGCCGGCCACAGGCGCGCCGCCGAGGCCCTTTACAAGGCGCTTAAAAATGAACCAAATTTTGATACGAGGATTATTGACTGCTTGGATTATACGAATTCAAGTTTTGCCTTTTTCCATTCCTGGGGCTATATATTTTTAATTGCGCACCTGCCTTCCGTTTGGGCCCTCATTTTTTATCTTACTAATAGCGGATGGCTTGGAAAACCTATCTCTTATATAAGGTCGATGGTAGATATTATAAATTCCGCAAGACTCAGGATATTCCTAATTAAAGAGAATCCAGATATAATTGTTTCCACTCATTTTCTGGCTAATGCTGTCTGTTGCCACCTTAAAAAGAAACACTTCATAAAATCACGCCTAATCAGCATTGTTACAGATTTCAATGTCCACAGATTTTGGCTGGCAGATAATATCGATACATATATAGTTGCCTGCGAAAAGACCAGAGACGTTCTGCTGAAAGAGGGGGTTGATCAAGATTTAATTAAAGTTTTAGGAATTCCGGTTGATCCGGTATTCTCCAGTGATTTGAATAGAGACGAATTATGCGAAAAACTTTCCATAAAAAAAGATGCGTTTACGGTATTGATTTTAACCAGTGCAGTCGGAATCGGCCCCTTAGAGAATTTAGCGAATATTTTAAAAGACAAAGTTCAAATGCTTATGGTCTGCGGCACTAATAAAAGGCTTTTTGAAAAATTGAGGCTTAAAGAATCTCCTTCACTTCGGGTATTTGGTATGGTGGATAATATGCACGAGCTAATGGCTGTATCCAGTATGATTATAACCAAGGCCGGAGGTTTGACTACCTCCGAGGCCCTGGTAATGAGGCTGCCCATGGTTTTTTTGTCACTGGTGCCGGGCCAGGAAGTTTATAACGCCATAATCTTATCCCAATATAAAACAGCCCACAGGGCAAAGAATTTGAAGGATATAAACAACCTTGTATTAAATTATAAAAATAATCCGGCAGAGTTAGAGAATATGAGAGAGGCTATTGACTCCGTCCGCCGGCCGCATGCTACGGCAGATATTGTAAATCTCGTAAAAGACTATGCCAGGGGCTAAATACGCTAAAGTGGTAGTAGGACTCCCGGTAGAGGGGCCGTTTGATTACATGATCCCGGATAGATTCCTAAAGGCCGGTTTAAAGAAAGGCTCCCGGGTAAAAGTGCCTTTTCGGAATTTACGCTTAACCGGTTATGTTGTGGGCTTAAGCCCTGTTTCAAAAATCGCTAATCCCAGATCTCTCCTTGAGATCCTGGATGACGAACCAATTTTAGATGAAAGTTTATCGCGGCTTAGCAGAGAAGTGGCAGATTATTATTGTTGCAGTTGGGGGGAGGCGGTTGAGGCGGCACTGCCGAAGTCCCTGAGGCAGGGTGTGAAAATTCAGTCAACATCAGGGGTCAAAGATCTTAACAAAAAAGAAGGGAGTTACGAGACGAGTGAAGACCCCAGATTACAAACAATAAATGAGGCCTTAGTTAGCAATAAGTTCAAATTATTTCTTATTCATGATAACTGCGGTTTGGGCCGATGGCAGCCATTTATTGAAATAATCAAGAGTAATTTTTCTCAAGGCAGACGAGCAATTTTGCTGGTTCCTGATTTAAATGCAGCCCATGAGGCAATTCAGGCAATAAAAGCAAAGATTTCGTTAAGTGTGGGTTTAGTTCATAGCAGTTTAACTGCCCGCCAAGATTTAGACATCTGGCAAAGGGCAAAATTGAATGAATTTGATCTAATCGTAGGCACCCGCAAAGCTGTATTTTCCCCTTTAAAGAAACTGGGGCTTATCATAGTTGATGATGAAGAGAGTTCAGTGTACAAGCAGGAAAACGTCCCGCATTATAATGCAAGAGACGTTGCCATTATGCGCGGCCGCTTGGAACATACCACAGTGGTTCTTAGAAGCCCCACCCCGAGTCTCGAATCATATTATCTGGTTAAGAAAGGTTTGGCGCAATTATTGAAGATAAAAGATTCTAACAGAAAACTTCCCCAGATACAGCTTGTGGATATGCGTAGACACTACCAAACAGCCAAGAAACAAAAGATTTTGTTTTCCAGGGCACTTTTAGAAGAGACCAAGAAAACTCTTGATGCGGGTAAAAAAGCAGCGTTTTTTATCAATCGGGGAGGATTTGCCAGTATTTCACGCTGTAGAAATTGCGGCCTCCTGTTACGTTGCCCCAGATGTAATATCGGCCTTACTTATTACTATGCGAAGAAACAGTTGAGCTGTCATCATTGCAACTTCAAGATGCCTCTTCCTGAAATCTGCCCAGCATGTAACAGTTCCTATATTGTCTTTAAGGGCCTGGGAACAGAAAAGATTGAAAGTGAAATAGCTAGAATTTTCCCTAACTTTAAGATAACCCTACTAGATAAAGACAAAACGCTGAAAGGGCCTTTTGATATTTTGGTTTCATCCCAGATAATTCTCAAACAATTAAAACACCCTATAGATCTTATGGGGGTATTGGCAATAGATTCTTTATTAAATAGAGTAGACTTTAGGTCTGCAGAAAGGACCTATGCGCTTCTTGCGCGGCTTTCGTTACTGGTTGACTCAAAGATGATTATCCAGACCTTTCATCCCGAAAATTATTGTTTTAAGGCGCTTAAAAGCTCGGATTATCAGAATTTCATTAATGAGGAGCTCAAAAACAGAAGGCAGCTTAATTTTCCTCCTGTAGGACATTTGGTTTGCGTCTATCTGAAGTCTAAAGACGAGGCAAGAGCAAGAGACGCATCGCAAGATTTATTTAATGCGTTTACTAAAACTAAAAGCACGGTTAATATATCAAGCCCCCATGAATCATCACTCTTTAAATTACGCGAGAATTTCAGGATGCAGATTCTGCTGAAATCTAAAAATCATACGGCTATCCGCAAGCTTTTAGATAAAAACATAAAGTCCTTTAGAAAAGGTTCGGTTACTGTTATAATTGATGTAGACCCGTATTTTTAAGTTGATTAAAAAATATTTTATTCGCAGATTAAAACGGATGAAAAACACGGATTCATACGGATATTTTTATCTGCGACATCCCTGCCTGCCGGTGAGGCAGGCGTAATAATTCGTATGCATCCGTTTATAAAATAAGTAATCGTTGATAGTTAACTTTAAATCGTAATTAATTTAGAAAGAAATGGATATCGTATTCTTCGGAACTGATAAGTTTGCTTTACCCTGCCTCCAGACTTTAATGGAATCAAGGTATAAGGTCTTAGCCGTTGTTACCGGGGGCGACACCAGAAAAGGAAGGCATCTGCCATTAGTACCATCTTTGATTAAAGAGGCTGCTCTGAAAAAAGAAATCCCAGTTTTTCAGCCTCAAGATATTAATAGTCCTGATTCACTAAAATATCTAGAGTCTTTAAACCCGGATCTATTTATCGTGGTTCATTTTGGCCAGATTTTAAAAAGAGAGGTTCTTGCGATTCCCAAAATCTTTAGTATCAATATCCATGCCTCGCTCCTGCCTAAATACCGGGGGGCTTCCTGTATAAACTGGGCAATCATTAACGGCGATAAAGAAACAGGTATCACCATTATAAAAATGAATGAGTTTATGGATAAAGGCGAGATCATCTTAAAAGATAAAATTGGCATCTTGGCCTCCGACGATTATCTAAGCCTTAAGGACAAGTTATCAAAGTTGGCTGCCTCCAGTTTTGCTAAGGTATTACACAAAATCGAAAATAGAGATTTTTCTCTGACCGAACAAAATGAAGAGGAGGCAAGTTACGCCCCCAAACTAAAAAAACAAGACGGCCTGATTGATTGGCAAAAATCCTCTTTAGAAATTCATAACCGCATAAGAGGGTTGCTTCCTTGGCCGGGGAGCTTTACCTATTATAAAGATGAGCTTCTTAAAATCTATAAGAGCGAAGTCCAAAATCCTACCGAAGTGCCTAAAAAATTACCGGGATATATTAGTGAGGTAAATAAGGAAGGTATTTCTGTTATCACAGGAGGAGGTATTTTAACCATAAAGGTGCTTCAATTAGAATCATCCAAGGTTCTGGATGCAGGGAGTTTTATTGCCGGTCACAAGATTAGCCCCGGCGATACATTGGGATAGATTTTTCTTGCATCGGATTTCATCTGTGATATAATTTGAGAGTTACTTTTTAGTAAATTGTGTAAAAAAAATCTTTTACTGTAAACAGATTATTGTAAACTCCTCCAGTTAAACGAAGGCTATGCCGGAATTAAGAAAAGATCCTATAATCGGTCGCTGGGTTATTATTGCTACTGAGAGGGCAAAACGGCCTGATCAGTTTGGCCAGATGGAGGCCGGTCCTCAGGAAGGAACGTGTCCTTTTTGTGAAGGCCATGAATCCGAGACCCCTCCTGAGATTATGGCGGTTAGGCCTGCCCGTACCAGGGCAAACGGACCTGGTTGGGAGGTCAGAGTTGTACCAAGCATCAAGCCGCTGCTTCGCATAGAAGGCGGCCTGGATAGGCGCGGAGAAGGCCTTTTTGATGTGATGAATGGCATAGGCGCGCATGAAGTGATTATCGAGACCCCTAATCATATCAGTAATATTGCGGATTTGTCGGCCGAGCAGATTAATAAGGTTATTAATTGTTTTAAAGACAGGGTCTTTGATTTAGAGAAAGATAAGCGTTTTAAATATATATTGCTTTTTAAAAACTATGGCTGGGCCGCAGGCGCCGGAAGGATTAAACATGCGCGCTCTCAATTGATTGCCACTCCTGTTACTCCCCGCCGGGTAAAAGAAGAACTTGAGGGGTCTAAACGTTATTTTAATTACCACGAACGCTGTGTCTTCTGCGATTTAATTCGCCAGGAATTAGAAAGTAAAGAAAGGCTTGTCTTGGATATCGATGGTTTTGTAGCAGTTGTACCCTTTGCCTGCCGTTATCCTTTTGAGGTCTGGATATTGCCCAAAGAACATGCCTGCGATTTTCAGGCTATTAAACCGCAGATGATAGCTGACCTGTCGCAGGTATTAAAAACAGTTCTACTTAAATTAAAGAAGTGTGTTAATGACCCGCCCTATAATTTTATATTACATACCGCTCCATTAAGAAGACCCAAGGCAGGTTATTGGAAGACTATTGACCAGGATTATCACTGGCATTTAGAGATAACCCCAAGGCTTACTCGGGTTGCGGGTTTTGAGTGGGGTACGGGTTTTTATATCTGTCCTACGCCGCCTGAAAGCGCGGCAAAATTCATGAGGGAAACGGAAGTCTAAATGAAGACACAATTTACGGAACGAAGTGAACGTAAATTGTATGTCTGATTTATCCCCCCTGCTGATTCGCTTTGATGAGCAAAGCGAATCAAAGCGGCAGGGGCTCATTAAGGAGGCCTTAATTTGGCAGAATTAAGAAAAGATCCTATAGTCGCCCGCTGGGTAATTGTAGAAACTGATGAGCCCAAAAAGCCGCAAGATTTCGAAACGGAAATGCATCCTGTCAAGGATGATAAGTGTCCTTTTTGTTACGGAAACGAAGCTCAGACTCCTCCTGAAATAGAGGCAGTGCGGGATTCAAGGACCAGCCCGAATACCCCTGGTTGGACGGTGAGAGTCGTACCGAATAAATTCCCGGCCTTACAGGTTGAGGGCGATTTGGCCAGGCGCGGCGTAGGAATCTTTGATATGTCTAACGGTATTGGTGCTCACGAGGTAATTATTGAAACCCCTTATCATCACAAGAACATACCTGATCTTCTTGACCAAGAAGTAGACGATATCATACATATGTACTGTCGTCGGGCTATTGATTTGTTGCGTGATAAACGGTTTAAATATACCTTGGTCTTTAAAAATTACGGATTATCTGCCGGGGCATCTCTTACCCATCCGCACTCGCAACTCATTGCGCTTCCTATGATACCCAAGAATGTTGCTGAGGAAATCAAGGGTTCCTTAGATTATTTTGAATTCAGAGAGCGCTGCATTTTCTGCGATATCATGTCCCAGGAGATGCAGGATAAAGGGCGCTTAGTTTTGGAATCAAAACATTTTTTGGCTTTCTGCCCGTTCGTCTCAAGATTTGCGTTTGAGACCTGGATTGTCCCCAAAAAACACAACCCATATTTCTTTCATATTACTAATGAAGAGATATCCGATATGGCCAAGGTTCTAAAAGAGACCCTAAGAAGAATCAGGGTAACTCTAAACGACCCATCTTACAATTTCATCATCCATACTTCACCAATTTTAGATGATCCGGATAAAGAAGGCGGATATCACTGGCATCTTGAGATTATGCCGCGCCTTGCCAGGACCGCAGGTTTTGAATGGGGGACAGGTTTTTATATCGTGTCAACGCCGCCAGAAATGGCTGCTAAGTACTTAAGAGAAGCTAAATAATAGTTAACTTTAAATTAATGTACCCCGCCCCTTTAACAAGGATGGCTTAGGTTTAAGGTAAAAATGGGCGGGGATCCCTGCCGGCAGGCAGGAATTCCCCCCGACGTAACGTCGGGGTCATTGAGGAGGTTTAAATGGCAACGCGAGTGGGAATCAACGGTTTTGGACGCATCGGAAGGCTAGTTTTTCGGGCAGGCTATAAAAACAAAAATATAGAATTTGTAGCGGTTAATGACCTTCCGGTCGGCACCAAGACATTGGCGCACCTTTTAAAATACGATTCTACTTTCGGTGAACTTCCAGCAGACATTAAGACAAAGGAAGATGCCTTAATTGTTGACGGTAAAGAAATGAAAGTCTTAAGCGCAAAGTCGCCGGCGGAGATACCCTGGAGAGATTATAAGGTTGATATTGTGGTTGAATCATCCGGTGTTTTTACGGAAAAAGAAAAAGCCATCGGCCATATTACCAACGGCGGGGCAAAAAAGATTATAATCAGCGCCCCGGCAAAGGGCGAGGACATCACTATAGTGCTGGGGGTAAACGAGGAAAAATATGACCCTAAGAGCCATCATATTATCTCAAATGCCTCTTGCACTACAAACTGCCTTGCGCCTATGGCCAAGGTGCTTCTGGATAATTTCGGGATAAAATCAGGGGTTATGACGACAATACACTCTTATACCAATGACCAGAGGATCCTCGATCTTCCCCATAAGGATTTAAGAAGGGCGCGGGCTGCGGCAATTTCTATGATACCTACATCTACCGGAGCTGCCAAGGCTATCGGAAGCGTGATCCCGCAGTTAAAAGGCAAGTTAGACGGCCTGGCTATAAGAGTCCCTACCCCGGATGTTTCTCTTGTGGACCTTACCTGCATATTGGAAAAACCTACAACTGTCGAGGAAGTAAATACCGTTTTTAAAAAGGCATCCGAATCAAAGCTTAAAGGTATATTGAGGTATCTGGAAGAGCCTTTAGTTTCTAAGGATTTTGTAGGCAGTACTTATTCCTGTATCTTTGATGCGGAACTGACCAAGGTATTAGACGGGACCCTGGTAAAGATCCTGGGCTGGTATGACAATGAATGGGCCTACAGCTTAAGAGTGGTAGACCTGGTTGAGTTTGTAGCCAAGAAAGGTTTATAAACCCCCAAAATTAATATAAGGCACGTTGTTATAAGGCAAAAGACAATGTGCCTTGTTATTTTTCAATACTTTCCTCTTAGATTTTCCTTGTAAAAAATTTCCATAAGGGGTAAAAATTTTAGATGGCAGAAAGGTTTGATTGTATAGTTGTCGGGGCAGGCCATGCCGGGATCGAGGCTTCTCTGGCCTGTGCCAGGATGGGGCTTTATACGCTCCTTTTGAGTATGAACCTTGATACCATTGGTTTAATGTCCTGCAATCCAGCCATAGGCGGAGTGGGTAAGGGCCAATTAGTAAAAGAGGTGGATGCCTTAGGCGGTGAAATGGCCCGCGCTGCCGATGCTACGGCAATTCAGTTCCGCTTACTTAATGCCTCTAAAGGCCAGGCAGTCAGGTCTTCGCGTTGCCAGTCAGACCGCCAGCAATATCGGCTCTACATGAAATCGGTCCTTGAGAGACAGGAAAATCTCTTTTTAAGGCAGGCAGAGGTAGAGAGTATCATTGTCAACGCAGAAAAGATTAAAGGGATTGTTACTTCAGCCGACGAAAAATTTTTATGCCGCGCTTTAATCCTGGCCCCGGGCACATTCCTAGATGGCCTTATCCATATTGGCCTCAAGTCTTTTCCCGGAGGCCGTCTCAGTGAATCGGCAAGTATAGGTCTATCCAGGGATTTAAAGAGGCTGGGTTTTCGACTCCTCAGGTTTAAAACCGGAACCTGCGCGCGCCTGGATTCCAGGTCCATAGATTTTACGAGTTTGGCCAGGCAGGAGCCGGATAAAGACCCGGTATTCTTTTCTTTTTCCACGGCATCTAAGACCATTGAGCAGATCCCCTGCCACATCACCCATACCAACAAAAAGACGCATAAGATTATCCGCGCCGGCCTGAAATACTCGCCGCTTTATACCGGAAAAATCAAGGCCACCGGAGTCAGGTATTGTCCTTCCATTGAAGATAAAATCGTAAAATTTGCGGACAAAGAAAGGCACCAGATATTTTTAGAGCCGGAAGGCCGCAATACTTTTGAAGTCTATCCTAACGGCCTTTCTACGAGCCTGCCGCTTGATATTCAAATCAAGATGATACATTCGATTGATGGCCTAAGGCAGGCAAAAATTCTTCGGCCGGGCTATGGGATTGAACATACGGTGGTGGATTCAACCATGCTTTATCCGACTTTAGAGACAAAGTTAATCGAAGGCCTGTATCTTGCCGGGCAGATCAATGGGACTACCGGTTATGAAGAGGCAGCTGCTCAGGGCATAGTTGCCGGCATTAACGCCGGCCTAAAGATAAAAAACGAGCCGCCTTTAATTTTAGACCGCTCAAATAGTTATATCGGCGTATTAATTGATGACCTCGTGACTAAGGGAACGAATGAACCTTATCGGATGTTTACCTCCCGGGTAGAATATCGTCTCATTTTAAGAGAAGACAATGCAGACCTGCGTTTGGCCCAATTCGGTTATAAGGCCCACCTCGTAAGTGAAGAAAATTTTAGAAAGACCGAAGTGAAGAAAGCACTGATAGGTCAAGAACTAAAAAGGCTTAAAGAAATCAAATTGCATCCGAACAAAGAGGTTAACGACAAACTGAAAAAATGGCGCTCTAGCCAGATACTGCGTCCGATTAGCCTGGAAGACCTGCTTAAACGGCCGGAGATTTCTTATTCCCTAATAAAAGAACTAAATCACTCTGAACTTGAGCTTGCGGATAATATTATCCAGCAGGTTGAGATTGCAATTAAATACCAGGGTTTTATCCAGAGGGAATTATCCAATATCGAGCGCTTCAGAAATTTAGAGAAAATAAAGTTACCCCAGGATTTTATTTATGCTAAAGTGCCGGGTCTGTCGCGGGAGATCGTAGAAAAACTCGGGAAACACCGACCTATAAGCCTGGGCCAGGCGAGCAGGATTTCCGGGGTTACCCCTTGTGCCGTCTCTATCCTAATGGTATGGCTTAAAAAATATGCCAAGACTAAAACCGAATAAAGAATTAAATTATAGGAAACTAAAAGGACTTTGTCTTGAGGCAGGGGCAGATCTTTTCGGGGTCGCTGATATATCCAAAATAAAAAAAGATTTTTCTTTATCAAGAGTGGTCCTTCCAAAACTTGATAATGGCATCTCGCTGGGCGTAAGATTATCCGGGGCTGTTTTAGAAGAGATAACAGACCATCCTACAAAACTGTATTTCCATCATTACCGCAGTATTAATAATTTTCTGGATCAGCTAGCGCTTAGGCTATCCAATTTCATTCAAGGCAAAGGGTTTCTCGCCCTGCCCATACCGGCATCGCAGATTACAGATTGGCAGAAGCAGGCCGGACATTTATCGCATAAAAAGATAGGTCGTTTGGCTGGGTTAGGCTGGATTGGCAGGAATAATCTCCTGGTCAACAAGAAGATAGGCAGTCAGTTCAGGTTAGTGAGTATTTTAACTAACTACCCCTTAAAATTTGATGCCCCGGCTAAAGACAGCTGTGCCAGTTGCCGGGAGTGCATCTTGGTTTGTCCGGCCAAGGCCATTAAACTAAAACCCGACGACTTCGAACATTTGGCCTGTTTTGAAAAATTAAGGGAGTTTCAAAAGAATAAATTAGTTGATCAATATATCTGCGGGGTATGCGTTAAGGTCTGCGGGCCGAAAATAAAGAGGCGTTGACGCCAAGTGTAACTTGCCCTATAATAAAATTACATGTGCGGAATATTCGGGATATACGGACATAAAGATAGCGCCAGGCTTACCTATTTAGGCCTATATGCCCTGCAGCATCGGGGTGAAGAATCCTGCGGAATTGTGGCCTATAACGGAAAGAAGGTATCCGCTTATAAGGGCATGGGCCTTGTCCCGGATGTCTTCAATGAAAAGATAATCAAAGGCCTGCGCGGCCACGTATCGCTCGGCCACAACCGTTATTCCACAACCGGCTCAAGTACCTCTAAAAATATCCAGCCTTGTTTTGCCAATTTCAAGAAGCTACCTTTGGCAGTCGCCCATAATGGTAATTTTATCAATACCGTAAATCTCCGCCATGAACTAGAAAAAAACGGCTCAATCTTTCAGACAACTATGGATTCAGAAATCGTGATTCACCTATTGGCCAGGTCTTGTAACAAAGATTACAAAGAAAATTTAACCGAAACTCTATCTAAGATAGAAGGCGCATATTCTTTGGTTTTGATGATCGGGGATATGCTAGTTGGCGCCCGGGATCCTTATGGCTGGCGGCCGCTTTGTCTTGGGGAAATCGACGGGGCTTATTGCATAGCCTCAGAGACCTGTGCCCTGGATTTAATCGGCGCAAGCTATATCCGTGATGTCGAGCCGGGTGAAATTGTCTTTATTGATAAGACCGGGTTAAACTCCATCAAACCGTTTAAAGCCAGCCGCCATGCCTTTTGTATCTTTGAATATATTTATTTTGCCCGTCCGGACAGTAATATCTTTGGCCATAACGTCTATTATGCAAGAAAGCAACTAGGAAGACAACTTGCCAAGGAATATCCTAGAGATGCCGATTTTGTTATGTCCATACCGGATTCGGGCAATTATGCAGCCTTAGGTTTTGCCGAGGAATCGAAAATTCCTTTTGAAGTTGGCCTCATACGTAATCACTATATCGGCAGGACATTTATCCAACCTTCGCAGCTTGTCCGGGATTTCAGGGTAAAGATAAAACTGAATCCCATTAAAGATATCTTGAAAGACAAAAGGATAATAGTAGTAGAGGATTCTATTGTGCGCGGGACGACCTCTAAAAGCAGGATCAGGAATTTAAGGCAGGCAGGCGCAAAAGAAATTCATATGCGCATCAGCTGCCCGCCACTAAAATTCCCCTGTTTCTACGGGATAGATTTTCCCACCAAAAAAGAATTAATCGCCTCAGGGCATTCTATAGACTGGATAAAGGATTTTATCGCAGTTGATAGCCTTGGGTATCTCAGTCTTGAAGGGATGCTTGGGTCCATGCCTTTGGCCAAAGAAGAATTCTGTACTGCCTGTTTTAACGGAGATTACCCCCAAAAACCGGTTAAAGGGATATCCAAAAATAGCCTGGAAAAAGAATCATAAGTTTTAAATCATTGGTTGACAATCAAATATAGCTATTGTAAAATATGGCAATCTTAGGGTTTTATAATTATCAAAAAGGAATTCACAAATGGCAAAACTTACCCTAAAAGACCTGGATCTTAAAGATAAAAAGGTATTGATCCGCTGTGATTTCAATGTCCCTTTAGACGATAACCTGAATATTACGGATGACACGCGTATACGAGAGAGCTTGGCCACTATAAAATATGTCTTAGAGAAACTTGCCAAAAAAGTAATCCTGATGAGCCACCTGGGCAGGCCCGAGGGAAAGGTTGTGGATAGGCTGCGTCTTAATCCCGTAGCCAATAGGCTCAAGAGTCTTCTTGGCATAAGCGTGAAAAAATTGGATGATTGCGTGGGCCCTGGAATTAAAAGTCAGGTAGACTCAAGCCTTGAAAAGGTAATACTTTTAGAGAACCTAAGATTTCATCCCGAAGAGGAGAAAAACGACCCTGATTTCGCCAAGGAACTGTCGGTTCTTGGGGATATTTATATCAATGATGCCTTTGGCACTGCCCATCGCGCCCATGCCTCTACAGAAGGCATAACTAAATACCTGACATCCGCAGCCGGGTTTTTATTAGAGAAGGAGATAAAATATCTGGGCCAGTTATTGGAAAATCCTAAAAAACCGTTTGTCGCAATCTTGGGAGGGGCCAAGGTCTCGGATAAGATTATGGTTATCGAGAATTTACTCAATAAAGTAGATAGCCTTATTATCGGCGGAGGAATGGCCTATACATTCCTGAAGGTCCAGGGAAAAGAAATCGGAAATTCCAAATTTGAGGCCGAAAGAGTAAATGTAGCCAGGGATATCTTGAGTAAGGCCAAAGGCAAAGGTGTTAATATATACCTACCCATTGATAATATCGTGGCGGATAGGGTTGATCCGGCTGCCATTGTGAAGTTAGAGGCTGAAAATATCCCTTCTGGCTGGATCGGTTTAGATATCGGCCCAAAGACGGTAAAGCTGTTTAATGGAGTTTTAAAGGATGCCAAGACTATTGTCTGGAACGGGCCATTGGGCGTATTTGAGATGGCACCATTTGCCAAGGGCACTACTGATGTGGCTAAATTTATCAGTAAACTGCGCGCAACCAAGGTTATCGGAGGCGGAGATACTGCAGCCTGTATTGCCAAATTGGGTTTAGCGAATAAAATGACCCATGTCTCAACTGGCGGCGGCGCAAGCCTGGAATTCTTAGAGGGCAAGGTCTTGCCGGGGATTGCCGCTTTAACTGAAAAATAATTCATGATTAGAAAGCCTTTAATTGCCGGAAACTGGAAGATGAATAAGAAAATCTCTGAGGCTATTGAATTAGCCAATGGGATAAAGCGCGAAGTCTTTGACTTAACGGATAGAGTAGAGGTAGTGCTTTGTCCGCCGTTTCTGGCACTTGCTGAAGTTGCAGAGATTATCAGTGATTCGGATATTAAATTAGGTGCTCAGGATATGTTCTTTAAAGAAAGCGGCGCTTATACCGGCGAGGTTTCTGCCGGCATGTTAAAGGATGTCGGCTGCAGCTACGTAATTATTGGCCATTCCGAGCGAAGGCAGTATTTTTCTGAGACCAATGAGTCAGTAAATAAAAAGTTAAAGGCAGCATTAAAGACCGATATCCTGCCTATCCTCTGCATAGGAGAGACATTGGCCGAGAGAGATGCCAAGAAGACATTTGAGGTGGTCGAAGTCCAGCTCAAGGCAGCCTTAGATAGTATTAATAATGAGGATATGCTAAAGATAACTATTGCCTATGAACCGGTCTGGGCAATCGGGACAGGCAAAAACGCAACCCCTCAAGAGGCCCAGGAAGTCCATAAATATCTTCGCAATTTGATTCTAAAGTGGTATAATAAAGAAGTTGCCGGCAATATCCGTATCCTTTACGGCGGCAGTATCAAGCCGGATAATTTTAAGGATATCATCGCCCAGGAGGATGTGGATGGAGGCCTCGTTGGCGGAGCAAGCCTTGAAACAGATTCATTTGTTCAGCTTATAAAATTATCCGCCTACGCTCAATAACTTCTACTTCACCAAGGCTTCGTAGAATAAATTTCGTTATTTCGCTTCTGCGGATGTCGCTAAAATAAAATATTTAGGTGTTTTTTATGTATATCTTTATAATCATCATTCATGTCATTGTATCTATATTGCTCATAATAGCCGTGCTTTTACAATCAGGTAAAGGCGGAGGCTTGATTGAATCGTTTAGCGCGGCTGAATCCATATTCGGCACTAAGACTAGTACTTTTATGGCGCGCGCCACTACAATTTTGGTAACCCTGTTCTTTATAACTACCTTATCCCTGGCATTTTTGTCTACTCAAAAGTCCAAGTCTTTAGTTGAAAGTAGCATTAAAGAAGAATCTGCTTTGCCTTTGGGCTCATCCCCGCCGCCTGCTACAACACCAAAAGAAACTCAAACGGACAAGTTAACCGAACCCAAGACCACAGAAACTCAAGAGGCGGTTTCTAAAAAAGGAGATATAAAAGAATCTGTTCCGACAGCCGATTCAACGACTCAAAAATAAAAATATCATGGATTTTACAAAATTATTAAGACTACCGATTTTGCTGGTAGTTTTTTTATTTATATCTCTGGTTAGTCCTGTATCTGCCGAAGATTACAAACCTCAAGCCGGCAGGTCAGGCGGCAATTTAATATTATCTACCACCTCAGACCCCAAGTCTTTTAATCCCATACTTGCCAAAGAGACCTCAACTACCGCCGTAACCGGCCTTATCTTTGAAGGCCTGACCCGCACTAACGGCATAACTCTCGAGGTCGAACCCAATTTAGCCCATGCGTGGCTAGTCAGTAAAGATGGCAAAGAAATCACTTTCTATTTAAGAAAGGGCTTAAGATGGTCGGATGGTGTGCCGCTTACCGGTGACGATATAGTTTTTACCTTTAATGAACTTATTTATAATCCCGATATTCCCAATTCAGCCAGAGACATCTTTACCGTAGAGGGTAAGCAGTTTAAGGTCGAGAAGATTGATGACTATGCGGTAAAATTTACCCTTCCGACTGTTTTTGCGCCTTTTTTAATGAGTATGTCACAGGAGATTCTGCCCAAACACAAATTGGAGAAAGCCGCCAAAGATGGCAAATTCAATTTTACCTGGGGCACAGATGCCTCACCGGCAGACGTTACAGGGACCGGCCCTTTTAAATTAGCCAAGTACCGGCCGGGCGAGGATGTTATCTTAGAAAGAAATCCCTATTATTGGAAGAGGGATGCTAAATCAAGGCGCCTGCCTTATTTGGATAAGGTCATTTTTGTAATTGTGCAGAGTCCGGATGTAGCCGTCTTAAAATTCTTAGAAGGCGAGATTGATTATTACGGCATGCGCGGCGCTGATTTTCCCATTTTAAAACCCCGAGAAAAAGAGAAAAATTTCACGGTTTATAATACCGGGCCTGCTTTTGGCAGTGATTTCCTCGTCTTTAACCTGAATCCCGATATAAACATCATGAACCAAAAACCATTCTTTGACCCCATTAAGTTAAGTTGGTTTAGTAATCTGGATTTTAGAAAGGTAGTCGCCCATGCCCTGGATAAGAAAAAGATGATTGAGATTGTCTTAAACGGGCTAGGATTTGATCAGGATGGGCCAATGAGTCCGAGCTCGGGCTTTTTTTATAATCCCGGGCTAACAAGATATGAGTATGATTTAAAAAAGGCAAAAGAGATTTTGCGCGACGCTGGATTTATTGACCGCAACCTTGACGGATTTATCGAGGATCGAAAAGGAAGGACGGTTGAATTTAACCTCCTTACAAATTCGGGCAATACCGAGAGGATTCAGATCGCCGGGATAATCAGAAAGGACCTTGAAAATTTAGGCATGAAGGTAAATCTCCTGTCCTTAGAATTTAATAACCTCGTTACCAAACTCGATTCTACCTTTGATTGGGACGCTATACTTCTGGGCCTGACCGGAGGCATTGAGCCGCATTTTTCAAGAAACGTCTGGCATTCACGGGGCCAGCTGCATTTGTGGCATCCAAAACAAATTAAGCCTCTAACTAAATGGGAGGAAGAGATTGATAATATTTTTGATAAGGGCGTACAGGAGCTAGATAGAGATAAAAGAAAGGTCTTCTACGACCGCTGGCAAGAGATAGTAAGTCAAGAACTTCCGGTTATTTATACGGTGCTTCCGGCTTCAATTTTTGCCGTAAAAAATAAATTCGGAAATTTATATCCCACTTCTTATGGCGGGGCCTTCCATAATATAGAAGAGATATTTATTAAGAGTAGCGAATAGACCTGCCTCACCGGCCCTTAGGAATTTTACATTGTAAAATTCCAAGGACTAAGTCCCGGAAATTCTCCGAATTTCTCGGGGCAGGCAGGCGACATTCGCCCGCCACAATGCTTTGGCGGGCGTCCACCAAAGATTCAGTGGTGGACGACATTAGTAATTAGACATTTTTAATATTTATTTGATTCTGCTTTAAAAATGAAAACCTATATAATAAGACGAATCATTATCGCTGTTCCCTTGCTTCTCGTCATGTCTTTTGTTACTTTTTTGTTTATCCACCTTGCACCGGGAAATTATTTTGATAGCCTGAGGTTAAACCCCCAGATTTCCGAAGAGACTATTTTAAAATACCAGGCCGCTTTCCACCTGGATAAGCCGGTTATCGTCCAATATCTTTACTGGTTGAAAGGGATTTTTCGGCTGGACTTGGGTTACTCGTTCTTTTATAACTGTCCGGTATCTAAAGTAATATTTAGCAGGGCCTTTAATACTATAATCTTGGCCCTTGCTTCACTTGCTCTTACGTGGCTTTTAGCTATTCCGCTTGGGATATATGCAGCCTTAAAACACAATCGAATTATCGATAGATTATTTTCAGTCCTGTCCCTATTCGGTCTATCCATGCCGGGATTTTTCCTGGGGTTAATCGGCTTGTATCTGGCCAATGTAAGCGGCCTGCTTCCTTTAGGCGGGATGCGTTCTACAAATTTTGATTCATTATCCGGAATAAATAAGGCCTTTGATATCCTAAGACACCTGATTCTGCCTGCTTCGGTTATTGCCATTTCCGGAATCGGTTCGCTTCAGCGGATCATGCGAGCGAATGTCCTGGAGGTGCTTCGCCAGCAATATATACTCTGTGCCCGGGCAAAAGGTTTGCCTGAAAACAAAGTTATTTATAAACATGCCCTGCGTAATGCCATTAATCCGTTAATTACTATCTTTGGTTATCAGTTATCCGATCTCTTAAGCGGCGCAGCACTTATTGAGATTGTCTGTAATTGGCCTGGCTTAGGTATGGTGATGTTGACTGCGGTCAGGGCCCAGGATTTATTTTTAGTAATGGCAGGTATGCTCATAAGCGGCGTCCTGTTGCTTTTCGGAAATTTAACTAGCGACATTTTGCTCGCCTGGTCAGACCCGAGGATAAGATATGCGTAATTATGAATTAAATGTATTGATTACGGTGATTTCAAATAAAGATTACAGTGATTAACTTTTATAAAATAATCACTGGAATCTATTTAATAATCTCTGTAATCATACTTAATTATTTATAGAGCATATGAATAGGCCTAATTTTTTATGGGATAAGTTTAAACAGAATAAGATTGCCCTATTATGCCTATGGGTAGTTGTATCCTTGTATCTGGTGGCAATATTCGCGGATTTTTTATCAGTCTATAATTATGATAACGAAGAACGCAACTTCTCTTTCTGCCCGCCTACAAGAATAAATTTTGTAGATGGCCAGGGTAAATTTCATCTGGTGCCGTTCGTGTACGGGTATTCGTTTTCTTTTAACCAGTATTACCAGAGGGTCTATAAAGAAGATAAATCCCAGGTTTTTCATTTAAACCTTTTGGCTAGAGGCGACGGTTATAAATTCTTAGGGCTTTTTAAGACTGACTTGCATCTTTTGGGGCTAGATTCGGCAGGTAGGCTTTATTTATTCGGAGCAGACAGCCGCGGCCGGGATTTGTATAGCCGTATCCTTTATGGAGCCAGGGTTTCTTTGTCTATCGGCATAATCGGGGTAAGCGTTTCATTTTTAATCGGTTTATTAATAGGAGGAATTTCCGGATATTACGGCGGTAGAATCGATAACCTTATTATGAGACTCTGTGAGATGGTGATGATGATACCGGGTTTTTATCTTATGCTGGCATTAAGAGCGGCATTCCCGACAAATTTAAGCTCAACACAGGTATTTTTACTTTTAATCTTTATTCTTTCCTTTATTGGCTGGGCGGGTATGGCGCGGGTCATAAGAGGGATAAGCCTGTCGCTTAAAGAGAGGGAGTTTGTCTTGGCGGCCCGGGTCCTGGGTATAAGTGACCTGAAGATAATCTTAAGGCACATATTGCCGCATACACTGTCTTATGCCATTGTTGCCTTAACCTTGTCCATACCAGGTTATATATTGGGTGAATCCGGCCTAAGTTTTATCGGCCTGGGAATTCAGGACCCCCAGGCTAGTTGGGGAAATTTATTGAGCGATGCCATGAATATCTCGGCAATTAAATTCTATCCGTGGATATTATTGCCGGGAGTTTTTATCTTTATTACAGTGATGGCCTTTAATCTTTTAGGCGAGGGACTGCGCGATGCGTTTGACCCGCGTATGAAGATGGTCTTTAAATCATCGTAAAAAAATGCACAGATTATCACAGATGGAAAGAACAGATTAGCACAGATAATCTGTTCTAATCTGTGAAAAACAGGATGATTTAGACTATCAATCTGTGCCCATCTGTGTACCAATTTTATTTCTATGCTAGATAGATGGAAGAACTATTAAGAATAGAAAACCTCAAAGCCGGCTTTAGCACTGAAGAAGGATATGTTGCGGCCCTTCGCGGCCTTAGTCTTTGCATAAATAAATCTGAAATTTTTGCCCTGGTTGGTGAATCCGGCAGCGGCAAGACCGTTACCTGTATGTCTATCTTAGGACTTTTACCAGAAGGCGGTGAGATTTCAGGAGGCAGTATATATTTTGCAGGAAAAGACCTCTTAAAATTGTCAGAAAAAGAATTGCTCAATGTTAGAGGCAGAGAAATCGGCATGGTCTTTCAAGAGCCATTATTGGCCTTAAATCCGGTATTTAATATCGGAAATCAAATTATGGAGACACTTATCTTTCATTTAAGGATTTCCAAAAAGGAAGCCAGAAATATGACCTTAGAGCTGTTTTTTAAAACTGGACTGCCTCAGCCGGCTGAAGTCATCTTTCGCTATCCTCATCAGTTAAGCGGCGGGATGAGGCAAAGGGCAATGATTGCCCAGGCGCTGGCCTGCCGTCCTAAAATACTTCTTGCAGATGAGCCCACAAGCAGCCTGGATGTCACTATCCAGGTCCAGATCCTGAATCTTTTTAAGAAACTACGACAAGAATTAGGCATTTCTATTTTATTAGTCACCCATGATTTAAGCATAGTGAGTTTTATCGCCGACAGGATTGCCATTATTAAAGATGGCAGGATCATTGAAACAGGACCACGAGACGATATCTTTAATAACCCCCAAGATCCCTATACTAAAAACCTCATTGAGGCGTCACTTATCTGATGAATACCTTGTTAGAAATAAAAAACCTAAAGAAATATTTTCCCACGAAAAAAGGCGGTCTGGCTCGTGCCGTTGACGGAGTAAGCCTGGCTCTTGAAGAAAATCAAACCTTAGGTATCGTAGGAGAGTCCGGCTGCGGAAAGACCACCCTGGCTAAGATGGTCTTAAAGTTAATAAGACCTGATCAAGGCGTAATCACCTTTAATGGCCTGGATTTAACCAGATTATCTCAGGCCCAATTCAGGCCGTATCGGCGCCTTATACAAATTATCTTTCAAGACCCTTACAGTAGCCTGGACCCGCGTTTTACGGTAAGAAAGACCTTGCTTGAAGCAGCAGGGGCAATCAAGTCTAAAATGACCAACCAGGATATAGAAAGACAGCTCCTGACAGTGGGTCTGGCCAAAGATATCGACAGGCGCTTCTCCTTTGAATTTAGCGGCGGCCAATGCCAGAGGATAAATCTGGCGCGCGCCTTAATAGTAATGCCAAAATTGTTAATCCTTGATGAGGCGGTGTCTAGCCTGGATGTCTCTTTACAGGCCAGGATTATAGAATTGCTTAGCAACCTAAAAGATAGGTTCGGCATTAGTTATCTTTTTATTTCACATAATTTAAGGATAGTTAGAAAAATTAGTGATATAATAGCTGTGATGTATTTAGGTAAAATTTTAGAACTGGCATCGGCTCAAAGGCTGTTTTCTGTGCCCTTAAATCCCTATACCCAGGCCCTGATTTCAGCAGCAGCTGACAAAAACGTGGTCTTAAAAGGGGAGGTAGCCTCAAACACTAATATTCCGGAGGGCTGTCGTTTTAACAGCCGCTGTTTATACGTCAAGGATATCTGTAGACATAGTGAGCCGGCCCTGGAAGAGAAAGAGGCCGGTCATTTTTCTGCCTGTCATTTTGCGGATAATTTCTTAATGAGGCCGCGACTTAGCGAACGATAGTGAAGCTAAGTCGTCTGGCTGAATTAACCCTTGACATCTCTGATGTCAAGGGTCCAATTGGCATAAATAAAAAACAGTATTACAATAAGGATTGATTTATGTCGCCTTTACAGGTTTCCTAAATCAAGTGCTCATTAAAGGATGGTCACTATTAAAATTATAGAAAATAAGCTAGGGCCTATCAGCCATTTCCTGGGATTTTTATGCATTGTTGCGCTTTTTCTCTACATCGTAATTTATACAAATTCAGAGATAGCCGATCCCGATATCTGGTTACACCTTAAAACGGGAGAGTTAATCGTAGGAAATCACGCCGTGCCCAGGTGTGACCCGTTTTCCTTTGCCTTAAGTTCAAGGCCATGGATAGACCATTCCTGGCTGTTTCAGGTTATTACCTATCTTATCTATCAGAAATATGATGCCTCCGGGATAATATTCGTCCAGTCGTTTTTTATCTGCCTCATCTTTTGGGTCATGCTG
This sequence comes from Candidatus Omnitrophota bacterium, assembly GCA_043808095.1. Classification (GTDB taxonomy): domain Bacteria; phylum Omnitrophota; class Gorgyraeia; order JAZDFF01; family JAZDFF01; genus JAZDFF01. Next base: position 83,465 of record JAZDFF010000042.1, on the reverse strand, counting down.
GTCTTTGGCTCAAAAAAGGATAACCACATTATCATTATCACTGCTTTATTGCTTAGCCTTTTTGCCTCCAGGACCAGGATAAATATAAGGCCAGATGTTTTTTCGGTCTTATTTTTCCTCTTTTTCCTGATAATCTTAAAGAAATTTCTTGATACGAAAAAAGTCTTTTGGTTAATTCCTATTCAGATAATTTGGGTGAATATGCACGGTTATTTTATCGTGGGGCCAATATTGGTTTTAATATTGTTAATCAGCGAATTCATCCAGGCCCGTATTCCGGTTTTAAGTAAAAAATCGGCCTTAAGAATACATCCTAAAACGCATTTTTCGAAATTGATCTTACTATTCTTTGTCTTATTATCGGCATGCCTCATCAATCCATATACCTATCAAGGTTTATTCTATCCGGTTAAGGTAATAATTAGTTCCATTACAAGGCCTTCTCAAGCATTTGAAAACATAGTGGAGCTTATCTCTCCGATTGTGCTACAGAATAAATATAACTTTGATTTTTCTTTCTATTTTTATCTTATCGTTTTAACACTCGCTACCATTCTAATCAATTATAGGAGAATAAAGATATTCGATACGCTCGTCTGGGTTTTATTGCTGTTTCTTTCGCTTAGGTATGCCCGAAATGTAATGTTTTTTACTGTATTTTCCGGCGTTATTTTGATGGAGAACTTAAATGATATTGATGAAATATTTTACGAGCGAAATTTCGTGAAAATAAAAGACTCGGGCCATAAATTGAAACATTTATTGAGCATAACTTTTAAGATTTTATTTATTGTCTGGATTTCTAAAACCGCGATAACTTATGTTTTTAGTAGCGGTTATTTCCTTTTTGACAAATATGAAATTAAGGGAAAACTTTGGGGTCTTTCCGGAAAGGCCTATCCTGAAAAAGCCGTGGATTTTGTTTTAAGAAATAATCTTCCCAAGCGGTTATTTAACGATTTTAATTCCGGGTCTTATCTTATCGGAAGGTGTTTTCCCCGGAGGCAGGTATTTATCGATGGAAGGACAGAACTTTACGGCCCGAGATTTTTTAAGGATTACGACTCCCTCATGCGGGCAGATAAAAAAGCGATTGAGAATCTGGTTGAGAAATTCCATATCGATGGGTTTTTCATAACCGGCGTTCCTTCAGACGAGGTAAACTTAATTAAGACTCTCTATAAAGACAAGGATTTTAAGACCGTATATTTTGATGAGAGTGCTATTATATTTTTGAAGGATTCAGCCGGTAATAAGGACTTAATTGAAAAATTCGCCTTTGATCTCAAGGATTGGAGGGCGTCCAAGATTGACTTAATAAGGCTCGGCATAAACAGGGTTGATCCGTATCCCTATGCAAGGCGCGCTCACATCTTAGAGATGTTGCAGCTAGATGATGCAACCGTCTCCGAGATAAATGAGATACGAAAAATTAGCCCAGGGTCTTTCGTCTATCATAGCGCAATGGGGAATATCCTGTTTCGCAAAAGGCAATTTATGCAGGCATTTGAACATCTCAGGCTTGCGCACATCATATCGCGCAGTAATTTAGGCATAGAGATTGATTTGGCCTCTTGTTATTCAGAGCTCGGCCGCCTTGATAAGGCGATATCCATCTTAAGGCAGATAGTAAAAAAGGCGCCCGAAAGCCACCTTGCTTATCATAGGTTAGCCCTGGCTTATGCCAAGGCGAAAGATTACCCCAATGCCATCAAATATCTAAAGAAGGCGCTTGGCCTTTCTTCGCAAAACCCGCTTTACCATAAAGACCTGGCAGAGATATTGTATAAGAATGGCGATTATACCGGCTCTTTAAAAGAATACAGAGAAGTTCTTAGGCTCCAGCCGGATAACATTGAGGCGAAAGGCAGCATTAAAATGATTGAAACTCAGAATATTTCCCGTTGATTTTTCTTGTAAAATTAAACACTTGAATTTATAATAAATAGGGCGTCACAAAAGTTCCGCGCTTGATTACTGTGATTAGGCAAATAGATTACAGCGATTCAGCTTGTCATTGAGATAATCACTGGAATCTTATTCAAAATCACTGGAATCATTAGGCTGGAACGATTTTCGTGACAGCCTATTATAATAGATTAAATGTGGAGAAAATAAGATGAGGACGATGCGCAGACTCATAACCTTTATTATGGCCGGCGGGAAAGGGGAGAGGCTTATGCCCCTGACTAAGGACCGGGCCAAGCCGGCAGTGCCTTTTGGCGGGATATACCGCATCATTGACTTTACCCTTTCTAACTGTATTAATTCGGGGATCAGGCGTACGCATATCCTTATCCAATATAAATCTATCTCACTTATTAGACACCTAAGACTTGGCTGGAATATCTTTGACGCCCAATTGGGCGAATATATCGATGTCATACCTGCCCAGCAGAGAGTAGGAGGCGATTGGTATAGGGGCACAGCAGATGCCATATATCAAAATTTTTATACCATCGAACAGGAGAATCCCGATATCATTTTGATTTTAGCCGGAGACCACATCTATAAGATGGATTACCTTCGGATGGTGAACTTCCATCAGGAATCAGGAGCGGATGTGACCATCGGCGTAGTTACCATGCCTAAGGATAAAGCAGGATTTCTGGGCGTGGTGCAGGTAGACAAGGAAAGTCGCGTACTTGGTTTTAAAGAAAAGCCCGTTCATCCCCATACTATACCCCAAGATCCGAAAAATATCTATGCCTCTATGGGGATATATGTTTTTAATCGAAAGGTCTTGGAAGAAGAGCTGAATGAGGACGTAAAAAAATCAGGCAGCAGCCATGACTTTGGCAGGGATGTAATACCTCAGATGATTAAGAATAAACGCAGGCTCCTGGCTTATAATTTTGTAAGCCCCAAGGCCGGCTCAGGCGTATACTGGCGCGATATCGGGACTATTGATGCCTATTACGAGGCAAATATGGATTTAATCAAGCCTGATCCTATATTTAATCTCCATGACCCGGAATGGCCGATAAGGACTTATCAGGAACAGTTTCCTCCGGCCCAAGCCCTATTCTACCCGAAAGATAATGTGAATAATGTTGGCTTGATTTTAGATTCCCTGATTGCCGGAGGCAGTATATTCAGCGGCAAGGTGCTTGAGCGTTCCATCCTGTCTTATAATGTGGCCTTAGGTTGCGGCAGCGAGGTTTATGACTCTATCCTTATGGAGGGCGTACGGGTCGGAGAGTCCTCCAGGATAAAGAATGCGATTATCGACAAGGACGTGGTCATCCCGGATAAGATGGTAATTGGTTTTGATAAGGATGAGGATAAAAAACGATTTTTTATCACTGATTCCGGAATTGTAGTAGTGGCTAAAGGGACAAAGATAAAGTGAGGACATCCCGACGGTACCGTCGGGATCAGTCCGAACTTACCCCCACCGTTTTGTTTCGCTTTTGGTGAAGTCCCGTGAAATACGAAGCATTTCCGGGATTTAATCCCTGAAATCGCAAAGCGATTTCTAGGTACAAAACGAACCAAAACGAAACAGTGGGGGTTAAATTCGCCCCTGCCGCTTTGATTCGCTTTGCTCATCAAAGCGAATCAGCAGGGGCTCATTTAAAATGATCAGAAAAGCCCAAATCAAAGATATAAAACAGATCCACAAGCTCATCAACAGATTTGCCGCAAGAGACCTGATGTTGGGTCGCTCTTTAAATGAGCTTTATGAAAATATCCGCGATTTTTGGGTGTGCGAAGAGAATAATAAGGTAATCGGCTGCTGTGCCCTGCATGTGGCCTGGGATGATTTGGCCGAGATTAAGAGTCTAGCGGTTGAAGGAAGATTCCAGAACAAAGGCATAGGGACTCAATTAGTCTTGGCAGCAATTGCTGAGGTCAAGCAATTAGGTACAAAAAGGCTTTTTGTCCTGACTTACCGGCCTGATTTTTTCAAGAATTTTAAGTTCAAGAAAATAAGTCACAATCAGCTCCCCCATAAGATCTGGGTTGACTGTATCAGATGCCCTAAATTCCCGGATTGTAAAGAAGTGGCTTTACTAAAAAAATTATAAGTTACAAGTTATTAGTTATGAGTGAAAAAGAGAAAAAAATTAAAGAAAGAACATTTGACTTTACTATAGAAGTCGTCAAATTAGTCAAACTTTTACCAGAAAATACGGCTGGTTTCGAATTAGGAAGGCAACTTTTAAAAGCCGGTACTTCTATTGGTGCGAATGTAGAAGAAGCTACGGGAGCAAGAACAAAGAAAGAATTTACAAATTGTATGAATATAGCAAAGAAAGAGGCCAGAGAAACAAGATATTGGTTAAGATTAGTTTTGTTCTCGGAATTGATTAGTAACTCCAAAATTAAGTCTTTATTAGATGAAATTGAAATTATCATAAAGATACTAACTTCTATTGTTAAAACTTCTGAAAGTAACCTATAATTTTTTAATTTGTAACTTATAACCTATAACTTGTAACTAGTAATACCGACGAATGAGCGAAGTGAATGAGGAGGAAAGATGGATTACCTTTTGAACGAAGAGCAACTGATGATTAGGGACCTGGCAAGAAAGATCGCCCAGGAGAAAATTAAGCCTGCGGCAGCTGAACTCGATAAGACAGAGAAGTTTCCCTGGGAGATCATCAAGATTTTAGCCCAGTCAGATTTATTTACTATTTTTGTGCCTGAGGCCTACGGCGGCACCTTGGTTAATCCTCCGGGTCATGCCGGTGGCGGGGTATTGAATCTTTGCCTGGTTACCGAGGAGTTATCGCGCGCCTGCGGCGGGGTGGCGGTAAGTTATGCAGCCAGTGCCTTAGGGACATTTCCGATTATACTTTTCGGTAATGACGAGCAAAAGAAAAAATACCTGCTGGCTTTAGCCCGCGGTGAAAAATTGGCTGCCTTTGGCCTGACCGAACCTGCAGCTGGTTCAGATGCATCGGCGGTTGCGACTACTGCCAAAAAAAGCGGAGACTATTATATCCTAAACGGCACGAAACATTTTATTACGAATGGCGGTGACGCCGAGACTTACACGATTATTGCCATGACCGATAAGACAAAAGGCGCGCGAGGCGCTTCGGCATTCATCGTTGAGAAAGATACGCCAGGATTTACCTTCGGCAAAAAGGAAGAGAAGATGGGAATTCGGGCCTCATCTACCCGGGAATTAATTTTTAATGACTGTAAAGTCCCTAAAGAAAATCTCCTGTCTAAAGAGGGCATGGGTTTTATTGTTACCATGAAGACCTTTGACATGTCCCGGCCCGGAGTTGCAGCCCAGGCAGTGGGCATTGCCCAGGGGGCTTTGGACTTAGCCGTTGAATATAGCAGAGAGAGGGTGCAGTTCGGAAAATCTATTTCCAGCTTCCAGGGGATTCAATTTATGCTCGCGGATATGGCGACAGAGGTTGAGGCGGCCCGGGCCTTGGTCTATTCTGTTGCCCGTATGGTTGACAGCGGAAAGACTGATGTCTCTAAGGAATCTGCAATGGCTAAACTATTTGCCTCGGATGTAGCCATGAAGGTCTCCACTGATGCCGTGCAGATCTTTGGCGGATACGGCTATATGCGCGACTATCCGATAGAGAAGTTTATGCGCGATGCCAAGATTACCCAGATTTACGAAGGCACAAACCAGATTCAGCGTAACATCATTGCCTTGCGATTAATCAAAGAAAGCAGGAAAAGGTGAGTATTTAATATAATAAATAAAATGAATAACCAATTTAAGAATTCAGGATATTTTACCACGGATGCAAACAGATGGTTACGGATGTCGCGGATGAAATTTATCCGTTTGAATCCGCTAAAATCCGTCTGCATCCGCTTATAGATATGCACATCATCGTCTGTATAAAACAGGTTCCGGAAACCACGGATGTAAAGATTAACCCCGAAACAAATACCTTAATCCGCGAAGGGGTAAAATCTATCATTAATCCTTTTGATATGTATGCGATTGAAGAGGCAGTACGCTTAAAAGAAAAATTTTCTGGTAAGGCTACAGTAATTACCATGGGCCCGCCGCAAGCCGATTCTGCCTTAAGAGAAGCAATCTCCATGGGTATTGATGAAGCGATCCTTATTTCTGACCGCGCATTCGCAGGAAGTGATACCTGGGCGACCAGTTATACCTTAGCCACCGCCATTAGAAAGATCGGTCAGTTTGATATTATTCTTTGCGGAAAGCAGGCCTCAGACGGAGATACGGCTCAAGTCGGGCCGGGGATTTCGGCGCATTTAGATATCCCCCAGGTCACCTATGTGAAAAAGATTGAAGGAATTAAAGATGGCTCGGCACGAGTCGAGAGGATGACTGAGGAAGGTTATGAAATAATAGAGACGCCTCTTCCGGCATTACTTACGGTGGTCAAAGAGATAAACACGCCGCGACTGCCCTCTTTAAAAAATCTTTTGCGCGCAAAGCAGGCCAAGATAATTTCCTGGAAGGCCGAAGATATTTCGGCTGACCCCGATAGCATCGGCCTTGATGGTTCGCCTACCCAAGTGGTGAAAATTTTTACGCCCAAGCCTCGGGCCGGCGGCCAAGTCCTTGAGGGCGAGCCGCAGGATTTAGCCGATAAGTTAGCCGAGTTTTTAAAAGAGGCAATGAGTTGATAAACATTAAAAATAATGTTTCACAGATTAGCACAGATGAAAGGCTCGCAGATTAGCACAGATTCCGACGAGAAATATCTGTGCCCATCTGTTTCTTTTCCCGCCATAGCGGGATCCCGCTGGATTTTTTTTATTTTGGTGCGGGATAATCTGTGCCCATCTGTGTAAAATGGATTTACTTATTTTAAGATGCCGATCCAGATCATAATTGAAAAATGCAACGGTTGCAGCCTGTGCCTTAAGGCCTGCCCTTTTGATGCCATAAGGATTCTTGATAAAAAGGCGGTTATTGACTTAAATAAATGCACTCTCTGCGGCGCCTGCGTGCCGAGTTGTAAATTTAAGGCCATCTTTTTAGAAAAAGAGGACAAGGCTAAATTGACGGATTTTAAGGATTACAAAGGCGTATGGATCTTTGCCGAGCAGAAAAAGGGTAAGGTCCAATCCGTAGTTTATGAGTTGCTGGCAAAGGCCAGGGAATTGGCCGCTTCCTTAAGCACGGACGTCTCGGCAGTATTATTGGGTGATCATTTGGAAGAAGAGGTCCAGGAATTAATCTGGCGTGGCGCAGATAAGGTCTATGTGGTCGAGAGCAGAGAGTTGGCTAATTTCCAGGATGAGCCTTATACCAATGTACTGGTTGAGTTAATCAAAAAATATAAGCCCGAGATTGTTTTATGCGGAGCAACTTTTATCGGCCGCTCTTTGATCTCGCGGGTGGCAGTTAAAATCATGGCGGGGCTGACTGCAGACTGTACAGGTTTAGATATTGAGCCTCAAAAAAAGATACTACTTCAGACCCGGCCGGCATTTGGCGGAAACATCATGGCTACGATTATCTCGCCTAATTATCGGCCGCAGATGGCTACAGTAAGACACAAGGTTTTCCCCGACTTGCCTATCGACATGAAGCGAAAAGGCAGGGTCATCAGCGAAAACTTTGACGGTGATATGCTTAGAAGCCGGACAAAATTATTAGATATCATCGATGAGATAGAAGCCACGGTGAATTTATCTGAGGCAGATATTATTGTTTCAGGCGGCCGCGGCATGGGTGGGCCTGAAAATTTTAAAATTTTAGAGGAGTTGGCTAAGGTTTTAGGCGGGGCAGTCGGCGCATCGCGCGCTGCAGTTGACAGCGACTGGATGCCTTATTCGCATCAGGTAGGTCAGACCGGAAGGACTGTGGCCCCCAAGATATATATCGCCTGCGGGATCTCCGGTCAGATCCAGCATTTAGTAGGCATGCAGTCTTCTAAAACGATAATCGCCATTAATAAAGATCCCTCTGCGCCCATATTTAAGATTGCCACCCTTGGAGTAGTGGGTGATTTATTTCAGATAGTTCCATTATTAACCAAGAGATTTGGTCAACTTCATAAAAAGTGAACCGCAAAGAACGCAAAAAAAGGTAATTATTAGAAACTTCGCCAAGAACGCAAAGAAAAAATTTGGCGGCCTTAGCGGTATAGGTATTGCCAAAAGTGATTTTGCGTTTTTCCCGCTCTGTGTTTTCCGAAGATGCGGGATCCAGCTGATGGGCGGGAAGCGATTAAAAAAGCGAGGCTGAAATGGAAGAGAGAAGACGTTTTGTCCGACTCAATACCTTAGTGAAAGTTGAATATGCGATAATTGAAAAGGCCGGTGATGGATTGGGCTCTACCACTAAAAATATAAGTATGGGTGGGATTTGCCTGTTTCTGGATAAGATGATTGATAAAGGGACGGTTTTAGGGTTAAAGATTTATATCAAGGAAGAGGTCCTGCCAATTCAGGCAAGGGGAAGGGTAGTCTGGATAGAAAAGTTTGACATGGGGGAAGGTGATAAAGCTTCGCATCTTGAGGCAGGAATTGAATTTAGCCAGATATCTGATGCCGATCGACAGAGGCTTTCTAAATATATCTTTCGGTCTCTTGCGGAAATACAAGGTAGGTAAATATGTATTTTAAAAAGTTAGAACTAATCGGTTTTAAATCCTTTGCCGACAAGACAGTCCTTAATTTTGAGCCGGGCATAACGGCGGTCGTCGGACCCAATGGCTGCGGCAAGAGTAATATCTTTGATTCCATCCGCTGGGTCTTGGGCGAACAGTCAATAAAGTCGCTACGCGGTTCGAAGATGGAAGACGTAATCTTTAACGGAACCACTACTAAACCGAGCCTCGGTTTTGCAGAGGTATCTTTGATGTTTTCTAACGAAAATAAATTCCTGCCTATTGAATATGAGGAAGTGGTGATTACTCGCCGTATCTTTCGCTCAGGTGAGAGCGAATACCTGATTAATAAAAATCCGGTAAGGCTAAAAGACATCACGGAATTATTTTTAGGCACCGGTATTACCAGCGAATCCTATTCCCTGGTTGAACAGGGTAAAATTGATCTTGTCTTAAGCTCCAGACCTGAGGACCGGCGCCTCATTTTTGATGAGGCGGCCGGCATTACCCTTTATAAATCTAAAAAAAGAGAGGCCTTAAGAAAATTAGAAGATACAGATAATAACCTCCTGAGGGTCAGTGATATCATCACCGAGATTAAACGCCAAATTACCTCTGTGGAACGTCAGGCCCAGCGGGCTAAGCGTTATCAGGAGCTGTATGAGCGCCTAAAAGAGGCGGAAGTGAAACTGGCCGCCTTTGAGATTGATCTTTTAAAGAACCAGCAGGATGAACTTGAGGGCAGAATAAAAGACTTCCAAGATAAAAATAATGCCCAGGCACTTTCTATGGGTGAGTTTGAGAAAAAATATACCAAGACCCAGGAGGAACTGGAAGGGCTGAATAGAAAAACCAGTCAAATTCAGTCCGAACACCTAAGGATTGAAGGTACCATTGAGCGCGACAGACAACACATAAGCTTAAATAAAGAGCGCATCCAGGATGAACTGGCAAGGACCGGCGACTTAGAACAACAAAAGAAACAAATACAAGAAAGAATCTTGCAGCAGAGAAAGAACCTAGATGCTGTCTCTAAAGAATTAGAATCCCAAGAGAAATTACAATCCCAAAAACAGATTGCCCTAAAGGAAAGACAAATTCTTGTGGCCGACCTTGACCTAAAGACCAAAGATGCCAAAAATAGAATTACCAAATCTCAGCCCAGACTCTTAGATTTAGCCACTCAAATCACCAAGGCAAGAAATGAGATTAATCGGTTCAATTCAGAAATGTCAGTTTTAATGGCACGTAAGCGCCGACTCGATTTAGAATTGGCTAAGACCAGGGAAGAGCTAAGCCAGGTACAGGAAAAATACAATAGTGCGGTTTCGCAGCATGAGGATAATGAAAATGCCTTTGGACAATTACAGGAGGCATGTAGAAATCTTGAGCATAATATCGAGGAACAAAAAAACAGGCTCAATTTACTAAAAGAGGACATCATCTTGCTGGATAAAGAAAAATCCATGCTCCAGTCGCAAAAAGAATTTCTCTCGGGGCTTAAATCAAAATATGACGAGATGCCTCAAAAATTAAGGGCCGTTATCTTTAGCGAAGGAAAAATCCCTTCGGGTGAGGCCGGATTTATCGGTAAGGTGATTGATTCTTTTGATATTTCCCCTGGGCATAAACAGATGCTCAAATCTCATTTTACTAATATTGCAGAACTTTCTGGAGCCAATTGCGAGATAAAGCTCATCCCGTTAGATGTAAAGGCAATTCAATCCAGGCTTGATCAAACGGAAAATAAATTGGGCCAGGCCAATGCCGAAAAACAGGCACAGGAGCTAAACCTAGAACAGTTCTTAGCACAAGTTAAAGCCCTCCAGGCTAAATCCCGGGCTCAAGAATTACAAGTAGCAAATTCGCTAAATCAGAAAGATAATATAAAAGAGCAGTTAGATAAATTGGAAAGCGAAGTCACATTGGTTGGTGATGAGCTAAGTGAAACCAACGGCAATATCGACTCCCTGGCGAAAAAGGTTAATGAGGCTAACTCCCTACTTAATCTTTGGGAAGTAGAAGAAGACAAGACCAAGCTCGAAATAGAAAATAGTCAAAACTTAATCACCCAATACCAAGAAAATAACCAAAATGTCTTAATTGAAATAACCCAGATTGAAGTCCAGATAAATTCTTTTGTGGATAAGCGTTCCTCGATATCGAATACTTTTAAGTTACTCTCGGATACTGTCAGTCAGGACGAAATGGCATTAGCCTCAATTGAAAAAGAAATTAAAGGCATATTCACTAAGAAAAAAGAGTTGGAGGATGAGATTATTGGTTTAGAAGAGGACATTAAAAAAACAAACCTAAATTTTCAAGAGTTAGACCGGGATTTTAAGGAGATTGAAAAGAACAAAGAAAATTATATTGAGTTGGTCAAGGCAAGTGCAGCAGAGATTCAGAAGGTAAAGGAAGTAAGCGAAAAAATTAAATCCGAACTTCATAACTTACAGATGCACGGCCAGGATATAAATTTTAGGAGGATGAGTTTAAAAGAGAGGCTCTTAAATACCTATAAAGTTGATATTGACGGCTCAACCGTTCAATTGGATAGAGGTATAGACCCTACTGTTTTAAATAATCAGATTAATGAGTTAAAAACCAAGGTCGATAATTTTGGGACTGTGAACCTGGTAGCAATTGAGGAGCATGAGGAGTTAAAGACCAGGTTTGAGTTTCTTACTAAACAACAGGAGGATTTACTTACTGCCAAAGACTCGCTTCATAAGGCCATCACCAAGATTAACCAGACTACCCGCAAGATGTTTACTGAGACCTTCCAGAAAATTGAAGCAGAGTTCCGCAATTATTTTAAACTCCTTTTTGGCGGAGGAGACGCCAAACTTATCCTTATTGATCCTGAAGATGTGTTAGAGTCGGGAATTGAAATTATATGCCAGCCTCCGGGCAAGAAACTCCAGAATGTCTCGCTTTTATCAGGCGGAGAAAAGGCGCTTTCCGCCATTGCGTTAATATTTTCCATATTTAAGATTAAACCCTCGCCATTCTGCGTACTGGACGAGATTGACAGCGCCCTGGATGAGTCTAATGTCAGTCGTTTTGGAAGGCTTTTGAAGGAATTCACCAAGACCTCCCAGTTTATCGTGATTACCCATAATAAAAAGACAATTGCCCATGCGGATGTAATGTATGGAATAACTATGCAGGAGTCCGGGGTTTCAAAAATTGTTTCGGTAAAATTTGCCGATCATAAGCCTAAGAAGGGAATCACTACAGGTTCTTCCAAGGATGGCCAAAATTTAGAAGTAGAAAAAGTTAATTAGATTTTTACTGCAGAGTAATAACAGACTTTGTTTTTTCCCGTCTTTTTAGCCTCGTAAAGCGAAGTATCCGCGCAAGAAATAAGCTGATCTTTTGTTTGTGCGTCTTCAGGAAAAGTCGCCAGGCCAATACTTACCGTGATTTCTTTTTCTGGCTGGATTTCTTCATGTTTAAAACGATGATTCTGGACATGCTGCCTAATTCTTTCCGAAAGTAAGAGCGCCTCCTGTTTTGTCGTCTGCGGCAGGATTATAGCAAATTCCTCACCACCATATCTGCATACATAATCTGATTTTCTCGAAGAATCCTTTAAGACCTTAGCTATCTCTACTAAGATGCGGTCTCCTTCTTGATGTCCTAGGCCATCATTATAATTCTTAAAGTAATCAATATCTATCATAATTAGATTTAGGGGATGAGTTTGTTCTTTTACCTTTTTTATTTCCTCGTTAAGTTTAAACTGGAAATAACCATGGTTCCACAGGCCGGTCAAGGCATCAATATTTGTCTTGATTAAGGTCTTTTCATACAGACGGGAATTTTCGATTGCCAGGCCTGCCTGGTTGGAAAACAATGTAAGTATCTCGATATCATCTTTAGTAATCTCTCTTTGAGTAAAGATGTTGTCTGCTAGAATCACACCAATTACACTGTCTTTAGCCCTTAAAGGCACAGTGACAAATTCCTGGGTATTTAATTTTTTTAGGATTGGTTCATTATCGTAGAAGGCATCGGATTGTTTCTTTATATGCATAGGTCGGTCATCCAAGGCGGTAATAGCAAGGATTCCGCCGTCTTCTTTTAAGGGAATTCTAAAACTCTGTACCAGTCGGTTGAACTGAGAATCAAACATCTTTCCCGAGGCCTCGTAGGCATTAACTAAATCCTCGAGTTTCATATCCTTAGCCTCAATATGCCTCCAGATGCGGCCTGCCTCATCACCTGTATCTGGTCCAATACCCATCTTGCCTTCTAAGAATTGGCTGCCTTCATCCACTAAAAGTAACATCGCCCGGTTAAACCCTAATCCCACATGGGAGGTGACACCGGTCAAGATGATATAGAGGATCTCATCGAGCTTTAAAGTGCGGCGCATCGCATTCGAGATCTCATAAAGGATGGAGAGCTCTAATCTAGTTTTTTCCAGTTCGTATTCGATATCACTTTTATTGATATTGTTATTTAGCATGGTCAAGTTTTGATTAAGGTATATAAGCAGGGACTTTAACATAAAATTCTGCTTATGTCAAGAGGTGTTTGGCAGCCATTTTAAGGTATAAATCCTGTTTGATACATTCAACTTCGTGGTTCGACAGGCTCATTATTCCTCTGGTTCGCCTTTTGCTCACCATCCCGAACGAAGTTGAGGGTTTCAGTATCAATGGTGAGTACAATCGAACCATTGACATTAGAATTTTGATATTGTATAATACATTCCCTAACCCTGGAGAAAACCCTTCATTTTTAAATAAGGTTAATTTTTAAGGAGGACCCAATATGTCCCAAGAAAAACACCATCCCGAAAAAGAGGTAAAGACCGAAAATATTTCCGAACGCCAAAAGGCCCTGGAACTGGCACTAACACAAATTGAAAAGCAATTCGGCAAGGGCTCAATTATGAAATTGGGCCAAGAGGCCAGACTTGATATACCGGTAATTCCTACAGGGGCATTGTCTTTAGATATTGCCTTAGGAGTCGGCGGCTTTCCCCGCGGCCGGGTGATTGAGGTCTTTGGCCCGGAGGCATCCGGTAAGACCACGCTTACCTTAAATGTGATTACCGAGGTCCAAAGACAAGGCGGAGTAGCTGCCTTTATTGATGCAGAACATGCCTTTGATGCCACCTATGCCAAGAAGGTAGGAGTAAAACTTGATGACCTCTTAATCTCCCAGCCCGATACCGGAGAACAGGCCTTAGAGATTACCGAGACCCTGGTACGCTCCAATGCCGTGGATTTAATTGTCATTGATTCGGTAGCCGCACTCACCCCCAGGGCAGAGATTGAAGGCGAGATGGGCGACGCACACATGGGGCTTCAGGCGCGCCTGATGTCCCAGGCCTTAAGAAAACTCACTGCGGTCATCAGTAAGTCCAAGACCTGCGTGGTCTTCATCAACCAGATCCGCGAAAAAATCGGCGTATTCTTTGGTAACCCTGAAACCACCACGGGCGGAAGGGCCTTAAAGTTTTATTCCTCAGTGAGGCTGGATCTGCGCCGTATCGGTCACGTAAAAGCAGGGGACTCGGTTATCGGCAGCCGTGTAAGGGCAAAGGTAGTCAAAAACAAGGTTGCTCCGCCTTTTAAAGAGGCAGAATTTGAGATCCTGCATGAAGAAGGGATCTCCAAGTCCTCAAGCGTCCTTGAGACCGGTCTTAACACCGGCCTAATCCAGAAACAAGGTAACTGGTTTATCTTTGAAGGCGAAAAACTGGCCTTGGGTCATGATAAGGCCCGGGATTTTTTAAAGGAAAATCCCAAGGTGATGGATAAGATCATTAAGGTGATTAAGGATACTCTTTTAGCCAAGAAATAATCTTTTTAATAGGGCTTCACAAATTCGTCCTTCGACAAGCTCAGGACGAATACTGAGTGAAATCGAAGTATCGTTTCGCCCTTGATTACAGAGATCAAAAAATACCTGCCTGACGGCCCTTAGGAATTTTACATTGTAAAATTCCAAGGACTAAGTCCCGGAAATTCTCCGAATTTCTCGGGGCAGCCAGGGATTCAAGGATTAAAACTCGAGGCTAAATCGCTGTAATCAACAGCCCTTTAGGTTAATTTCGTGAAGGACTGTTTTTAATGAAAGGGAGATTAAAATGAATATTATCAGAAAAATCAAGGAACATAAATTCTCATTTTTCTTTTTAAGTTTAGCCCTAGGTATTATTGTGGGCTTGTTGATTGCGACAAGACTTGATCTTTCGCCTCTATTAAATGCCGACTCTAAGACCGGCCTCAAACAGTCTGACTCGCCAGATGTTGAACAGGCAACTATGACTGTGGCTAGTGAAGTAGGTAAGGCAGTGGTGTCGATTAGCACGGTGCATACTGAAAAGGTTGGAGGAAGGCAGTTCTATTACCGAGGAGGGCCCTCTGATGAGAGTCCTTTCGGAAGCGATGAGTTATTTCGCCGCTTCTTTGATGATTTCTTAGGCGAGATGCCGGAAAGAGAATATAAGCGCATGGGGCTGGGTTCAGGCGTTATTATTAATCCTGCCGGATATATCCTGACTAATGAACATGTGATTCAGGATGCGGATAAAATTACGGTCACGCTTTCTGACGGCAGGGAATTGAAAGGCGAGGTTAAAGGCAGAGATAGGCGCTCGGACTTGGCCGTGATAAAGATTGATGCCAATAATCTTCCGGTTGCGGTATTAGGTGATTCCGCTAAAGTAAAGATCGGCCAGTGGGTTGTTGCCATTGGCAATCCTTTTGGTTTTGCCTTGGAAAATCCAGAGCCGACAGTAACCGTTGGCGTAGTCAGCGCATTGCATCGCTCACTGGGAAGGGTCTTGAGCCGGGATAAGGATTATACTGATTTGATTCAGACGGATGCC
This sequence comes from Candidatus Omnitrophota bacterium, assembly GCA_043808095.1. Taxonomy (GTDB): domain Bacteria; phylum Omnitrophota; class Gorgyraeia; order JAZDFF01; family JAZDFF01; genus JAZDFF01. Next base: position 68,087 of record JAZDFF010000042.1, on the reverse strand, counting down.
GCCATAAACCCCGGAAATTCCGGCGGCCCTTTAGTAAATCTTAATGGCGAGGTAATTGCTATAAACGTGGCCATCTTTTCTACAACCGGCGGTTATCAAGGCGTCGGCTTTGCCATTCCCATTAATCAGGCAAAACGCATCCTGGGTAAACTCATCGAAGGCAAAAAGATCCTTTACGGCTGGTTAGGGATAAATGTCCAGGACATGGATGAGAAACTCGCTGATTATTTTGGCGTTCCTGATAAAAAAGGTGTTTTGATTGTAAAGGTATTTAAAGACAGTCCGGCGGATAATGCCGGCATCAAAGACAAAGATATTATCCTTAGTTTTGATGGCGAGCGCGTATCTAGCGTGAACGATCTCTTAAAGGTCGTAGGTAAGGCCGAGGTAGGCAGGAAAGTACAGCTTGAGGTCTTAAGAGACAAAAATAAAATTACGGTTTCTGCCGAAGTCGGAGAAAGGCCTGAAGATGTTACGAAATACGCAGAAAAAGGAAGTCCTGCCGGCAAGTCTTGGAGGGGTTTGGTAGTTGGCGATATTACTGACCAGATCGCCAGAAAATTTGGACTTGAAAACGAAGAGGGAGTAGTGGTTATAGATGTAGACAGCGGCTCTGCCGCTGATGAGGCAGGGATTGTTGTCGGAGATGTGATTATCGAAATCAATAAAGAGGCAATAAAAAATACCGCTGATTTTAATAAAGTGGCCAAAGATATCCAGGGCGATGCCTTGGTTCAAACCAATCGCGGTTTTCTTATCGTAAAGGGTAAATAGCAAGTAGTAGAAAGTAGAGAGTAAATTGGAGGTTAAAGAATCCAGTAAGAAAAAGGATATCGCTTCGGCCAAAGAATACATCTTTAGAGTGCTCAAGGTCAGGATGTATGCCTCTTTCGAGCTTATCCGAAAATTAGAGCAAAGAGGCTACAATAATAAAATAATTAAAGAAGTCTTAAGATATTTCAAGGGTTTGGGTTTTGTTGATGATAAACAATTTACCCGGCTTTGGTTATCTTCGCGGCTAAAAAAACCCTTGGGGTTTAGGCGCCTTAAATTTGAATTAAAACGAAAAGGAATTAAAGAAGAGCTGGTTGAAAGTTCAGTTAAAAAGCTCAAGAAAGACTACGATGAATATAGCGTAGTGAAGCACCTTACCATACAAAGGCTTAAGAGATTAAAGGGCCTTGAGCCCCTAAAGATTAAGAAAAGGCTTTTTAGTTATCTCGTGGGCCGCGGTTTTTCTCTGGATGTAATTATCGAGGTTTTGGCCGGACTTTCTAAATTAAAAGAGGCCGAAAATACACAAGGATAATGAAGACCGATGTTCTACGTGATAAATTCTTAGAATTTTTTAAATCTAAGAAACACAAGATAGTTGAGAGCGACTCTTTAGTTCCCGCCGATGACCTGACGGTCTTATTTACCCCTGCCGGAATGAATCAGTTCAAAAAAGAGTTCTTGGGTTTTATCGGAGATTTTTCCCGGGCGGCAAGTTCTCAGAGGTGCTTACGCACTGATGATCTCGATAAGGTGGGTAGGACCGAGTATCACCACACCTTTTTTGAGATGCTGGGTAATTTCTCATTCGGAGATTATTTTAAGGATGAGGCGATATTATGGGCTTGGGAATTCTTAAACAAGGAGCTCGGAATCGATAAGGATAAACTTTCTGTCTCGGTGTATAAAGATGATGATGAGACATATAAAATCTGGAAGGATAAAATAAAGGTTCCGTTAAAAAAAATTATAAAATTAGGAGATAAGGAAAATTTCTGGCCATCTGAGGCAAGACAACTTGGGCCAAATGGACCGTGCGGGCCGTGCTCGGAGATATTTTTTGACCGGGGGGAGGAGATAGGTTGTAAGAAAAAAGATTGTAACCCTTCTTGTGACTGTGGCAGATTTATAGAGGTCTGGAACCTGGTCTTTACCCAGTTTAATCGTAAGGACGCCGGTGCCTTAGAACCTTTGCCTAAGAAAAATATCGATACGGGTATGGGCCTGGAGAGGCTGGCAGCCGTCATGCAGGGCGTAGCGAGTAATTTTGAAATTGATATATTTAGTCCGATTGTAAAAGAGATATATTCCAATGTTAAGAGATCGCCTAAAGAAGAATTTATGTATGCGGTAGCCGACCATATCCGGGCGATAGTGTTTGCGATATATGACGGGGTGCTGCCTTCAAATGAAGGACGCGGCTACGTAATCAGGAAACTTATCCGTAAATCTGTATTACATTTAATGTCGCTGGGAATAGAAAAACCATTTTTATATAAGTTGGTGCCAATAGTCTGCCGCATGATGAAAAATCCTTATCCCGGACTCGAGGCTCGGCGGGAGAATATCTCCGAGATTATTTTATCCGAAGAGGATAGTTTTATTTCAACGCTGGAATCAAGTGATGCTTTAATAAAACAGGGCCTTTCTAAATTAGCTGTTATTACTGAAAGACCTCTTAAATATGATCCAGAACAAGTCGGCTTGCTTGCCTTCAAGCTCTATGATACCTATGGAATACCGCTTAAGTTAACTAAAGATTGGTTAAAAATCCATGGTGTAGGATTTTCACAAGAAGCCTTTGACCGTGAATTAGAAAATCAGAAGAACCGTTCAAAATCACAAAGCGGGATGAAGGGCGATGTCTTTGATGTCAAGGGCCTGCACTTAGGAATAAAGGAGACTAAATTCTTGGGCTATAAGGATAAAGAAGTCAAGGCCAAGGTAATTAAGATAGTAAAGGATAATCAACAGATAAAGAAAATTAATAAAGGCGATGAGGCCTCTATCATTTTAGATAAGACCGTATTTTATCCTGAGTCCGGCGGCCAGGTCGCAGATACGGGTGAGTTAATTAAAGGAAAGATTATCTTTGAAGTCCTGGATACCAAAAAGATCAATAAGATTATAATCCATAAGGGAAGGTTTAAATCCCAGGCATTCAAAAAAGGCGATTTGGTTCTGGTTAAGACCGATAGCCAGAGGCGGCTTTCCATTGCCAGGAATCATACTGCCACCCATCTTTTGCAGGCGGCATTAAGAAAGGTCCTGGGCGAACATGTCAAGCAGCAGGGTTCTCTCGTGGCCGAGGATAGATTGCGTTTTGACTTTACCCATTTTAAAGATATAACCGATAGCCAACTCAGCCGCATTGAAGAATTAGTTAACAGCTACATCATGGCCAATTATGAGGTGAAAAAGAAAGAGATGAGGCTTACCGAGGCCAGAAAAAAAGGGGCTCTGGCATTTTTTGGCGATAAATATGAGGATACTGTAAGGGTGGTTTCTATCCCTGGCGTGTCGTCTGAGGTCTGCGGCGGGACGCATCTTGATCAGACAGGGACAATCGGCCTGTTTAAAATAGTGCACGAAGGCTCAATAGCAAGCGGCGTAAGGAGGATTGAGGCCCAGACCGGGAGCTTCGCTTATAAAACCATTAAAAAAGAGGAAGATGCTTTAAATTCGATTTCCTCCTTTTTAAATACCCAACAAGATTATATCCTCGAGGAATTAAGTAAGAAACAGGCCTATACCAAAGACCTCGAGAAGAAGCTGGAAGGACAAAAATTCGATGCGCTCAAAAACTCCATAGATCCCCTGATAAAGAATGCAGAGATAATCAACGGCATTAGCGTTATCACCTGCTTTAGAAAAGATATCGATGTGAATTCATTAAGAAGGACCGTAGACTTAATTAAAGAAAAAATAGACCCTGCAGTAATTGCCTTAGGCAATGAGACCAATCTTGTTATCGGCGTGACCAAAAGTATTTGCGAGAAAGGCATCGATGCCTCAAAATTAATTAAAGAGATCGCTATCCTAGTCGGGGGAAACGGCGGAGGCCGGCCTGATTTTTCCCAGGCAGGCGTCAGTATACCTTCGAATTTTCCGGCAGCCTTTTTAAAATTAAAGACCCTGATCCGCAATCAAAAATAATACCATGAACCCTGTTAGGCCTTTTAAAAATGCAAACTATATGCAAATATTTATAATAAATGCTATTTTTTATAATAATTACGTTTTAACTAAATTCACTGGAGGTCTAACAGGGTGAAAATAATCAGAGCAAACAGCAAGACCTTAGAAAAGATTTATGACCGCAGGTACTTACGCCCGCGGCGTATTGAGGAACGGGTACGAAAGATTATCGAAGATGTGCGTGCATCAGGTGATGAGGCGCTTTTAAAGTATACCAAGAAATTCGATAAGGTAAAAATATCATCCAGGCAGCTTAAGGTCCTACCGAATGAGATAAGCGGCGCCTACCAAAGTATCACCCCGAATTTTGTCTCAAGCCTTAAGCTGATTATTGAAAATATCAACAAGTTTTATCGTAAGACCTTAAGAAAATCCTGGAGGCTTAAAGGAGGAGACGGCCTTATCTTGGGCGAGAATTATGGGCCGCTCGAAAAAGTTGGTATCTATATCCCGGCCGGTACTGCGCCTTTAGTTTCTACCGTATATATGACGGCGCTTCCTGCGAAGATTGCCGGCGTAAAAAAGATTATATTAATCAGCCCCCCGGATAAAAATAGCTATATCAATCCGCATATCTTAGTTGTGGCTGATCTATTAAAGGTAGATGAAATTTATCGCGTTGGCGGAGCTCAGGGTATTGCCGCGCTCGCCTACGGGACAAAGACTGTTCCCAGGGTAGACAAAATTGTCGGCCCGGGCAATATCTATGTCCAGGAGGCAAAGCGCCAGGTCTTTGGCCTAGTGGATATTGATATGATTGCCGGCCCGACGGAACTGGTAATTATTGCCAATCGTTTCAGCGACCCCAAATTTATCATCGCCGACCTCAAGGCCCAGGCAGAACATAGCAAAGGCCTGGCCATACTTATTACTAATTCAAAATCTCTGGCTAAGGAAATAAAATCCCAGGCAGATATCGAGGGTTATATCATCTTAGTTTCGAATATGGATTCTGCGGTTGAGATTTCTAACAGAATTGCGCCCGAACACCTTGAAATCTTAGTCAGAAATCCTAACCGGCTTCTAAAAGGGATAAAAAATGCCGGGGCAATATTTTTAGGTCCGTATAGTCCGACTGCAGTGGGGGATTATGTTGCCGGGCCAAGCCACGTCCTACCTACGGCAGGCACGGCCAGATTCTTCTCCGGGCTTTCCGTATTTGATTTTATTAAGACTAATCACATCATCAGTTATTCCAAGAAGGCCTTAGAAAAGATTAGGGAGCCCTTAGAGAAAATGGCTACCATTGAGGGTCTGAATCAGCATTTAGATTCCGTAAAAGTTAGATATTCCGAAGGAAAGTGAGCAAATTTATGAAAAAAAGAATTGCAACTGTCAAAAGAAAAACCAAAGAAACCGAAATAACCGTTAAGCTGAATATTGACGGAAGCGGCAAGGCCAAGATAAAGACCGGTATCGGAATTTTAGACCACATGCTGGAATTATTTTCCTTCCATGGCCTATTTGATTTAGAGATTAATGCCAAGGGAGACCTAAAGGTGGATTTGCACCACACCAATGAGGATGTTGGTATTGTTTTAGGCGATGCCTTTAAAGAAGCCTTAGGCGATAAAAAAGGGATAAAGAGGTTTGGTTCTGCCTCTTGTCCGATGGAAGCAGTTGTGGCCGATGTTGTAATTGATATAAGCGGCAGAGGTTATTTTAAATTAGATAAGGCAGATACTGTTAGCGACGCGCCCAAAACAGTAGACGGTTATCAATTTAATTATGTTGAACATTTATTAGAGTCGTTTGCCAAAAGATTGGGCGCAAATTTAAACATAAAAGTAGGGCCCCTTAATACCGATCTTCACACCACCTTTGAACCTATCTTTAAAGCCATGGGCATCGCCTTAGATGCTGCTTGCCAGATTGATCCCCGGCGCAAAGATGTTCCCTCCACCAAAGGGGTAATCGATTAAAGAAAAGCATGATTCCAGAGATTATCAAAATAGATTCCGGTGATTAATCGCTGTAATCGGTTTTTCCGCCATAATGCTTTGGCGGACCCGCCAATCTTTGTGGCGGGAAAAATCACTGTAATCAATGTAATTTTTATTTAGTAGATAAGAAAATGATTGCTGTTATTGATTACGGAATGGGCAACTTACAAAGCGTTGCCAAGGCCTTGGAATTTCTGGGGGCGAGGGTAAAACTTTGTTCAAGCCCCAAGGATTTAGAAAACGCCTCTAAAATAGTGCTTCCCGGCGTAGGTGCGTTTGGCGATGCAGTAAGAGAGCTTAAGCGGCGGGGTTTATATACTTGCTTAAGAGAAAAACTTGAAAATGAAGATATCTATTTTTTGGGTATCTGCCTGGGCTTACAGCTTTTATTTGAAAGAAGCGAGGAGTCAAAAGGGGTAAAAGGACTGGGGGTATTTAAGGGGACCTGTAAGATTTTCCCCAAGCGCGTGAAAATACCTCAAATCGGATGGAATAGTGTGAAGACGATGGACGAGGGACCCTTCGACTACGCTCAGGGCAGGCGAGGGACGAGGGACGAAAGGTGTCCACTGTTGAAGGGCATACCAAGCGGCTCACACTTTTATTTCTGTCATTCGTATTATGTCGCGCCGCAAGATAAGAATATTATTGCCGCAACTTCTAACTATGGTAAGGATTTTACTGCAGTAATTCAGCAGGGCAACATCTTCGGCGTACAGTTTCACCCTGAAAAAAGCCAGGCGCTCGGACTAAAAGTATTAACAAATTTTATTAACATATAATTTCTGAATTTTCTAGAAAAGCAGCGCGTTTTTAGTGACTGCTTTTTCTTTTGAAGATGTTGACAGACATTGGCTTTTGTGTTAACTTAACAAACAGCCCCTTATAATATTTGATCTTGGGCTGTTGATTACGGCGATTTTAGAAAAGATTACAGTGATTTATTGACTAACATGAATCTCTGTAATCTGATTTTCCCGCTTTGCGGGATCCCGCTGATATTTTCTATTGTGCGGGATAATCTCTGTAATCAAGGGCGAAACGTTTTTTGTGAATCCCTTTAACAAGATGATTAGCGAAAATCTTAAAATAATCAGAGATAATATTGCGGCAGTTTGTCAAAGGGCTAAACAAAGCAAAGACGAGATTACAATAGTGGTAGTTACGAAAACCGCTACTATCGAGGATATTAAAGAAGTTATCGGTTTAGGGATACAAGATATCGGAGAAAACCGAGTTCAGGAAGCAACGGTAAAATTTAGCCGATTGCCAGCTCTTAAATGGCATATGGTCGGCCACTTACAGACCAACAAGGCAAGAGATGCGGTTAAGTTATTTTCCCTGATTCATTCCGTAGATAGCCTGCGTCTTGCCATGGTTATTGACGAAGAGGCGAGAAAGATAAATAAGGTTCAGGAGATTTTAATCGAGGTAAATACCTCGGATGAAGCCACAAAATTCGGCCTTAAGCCTGAGGAGGCAATCGAAACTGTAAAAGAAATAGCCAGCCTTAAGAATTTGAATTTAAAGGGCCTGATGACCATCGCCCCAATCGTCGATAAACCGGATAATGCCCGGCCCTATTTTAGGGCACTAAGAGGGCTAAAAGATAAAATTAACGAGTTTCGAGTTACGAGAGACGAGTTGCAGGTTTTATCAATGGGCATGACTGATGATTATCAAATTGCCATAGAAGAAGGGGCGACCATGGTTAGATTAGGAAGAGCGATCTTCGGAAACACAGATTAACTTAAGCTGACTTAGAAAAGGACAGCACATAAATTCGAAGCACGAAATACGTCCCGCACCAAAATATAAAACAAATCTAGCGGGATCCCGCAAAGCGGGAAAATTCCTGCCTGCCGGCAGGCAGACGAAACAAATTCTAAATTCAAATATTTAAAACCATTTTTGTTTTGGTCATTGGAATTTAGAATTTAAATAGAGTTAATAAAATCCTTAAATTATTAGATTAAATTTGTAAAAGAATCAAAAATGAAAAAGATTGGAATTATTGGGTATGGCAATATGGGTTCGGCAATCGCAGAGCGCCTGAAATACAATTATGATACCTTTGTTTTTGATAAGGATAAGAATAAAACCGCAGGCCTCTTAAGAATTTCGGTTTGTCCCGATACCTTAAACCTGGCAGAGAAATCTGAAATCCTAATATTAGCAATAAAGCCCCGGGATTTTGATTCTGTTTTAGGTGAGATTAAAGACAGAGTCAAGGATAAATTAATTATCTCAATTGCCGCAGGCATAAGCACAGCTTATATTGAGAAACTTTTAGGTAAGGCAAGGGTAATTAGAACAATGCCGAATCTTCCGGCAAAGATTGGGAAAGGGATGATCTGTTTATGCAAAGGCAGATACGTACTCGGAAATGATTTAGCTCTTACACAAGAAGTTTTTTCTTCTTTGGGAGAGACTATGATAGTAGAAGAAAATCATATGAACGCAGTTACTGCCATTTCTGGAAGTGGACCAGGATTATTTTGTTATGTGTTAGAAAGAGATAATGTTGATTATAATAATATTCCAGAAGGATTAAAAATAAATTTTACAGCTTATTTAGAGCAAACAGCGGTCAATGATTTTGGGATTAATCCAAAACAAGCAATTATATTGGCTCAAGCGACAACCTCAGGCACTATTGCTTTAATCAAGGCATCAGGGTTGTCTCCACGTGAATTAAAAATGCAGGTTGCTTCACCAGGAGGGACTACAGAGACCGGATTAAATGTTTTAGAACACGGCGGAACTATAGAAGATGCTATTAAAGCAGCTGAAAACCGGGCAGAGCAGTTATCCAAAGGGAGGTAGAATGTCTCGAATCGGAATTATCGGCGGTAGTGGTCTATACAAAATTGAAGGCTTTAAAAATATTAAACAACAAAGTGTGAATACGCCGTTTGGCGAGCCTTCGGATAAATTTACTCTGGGAAATTTAGCCGGCAAAGAAGCGGTGTTCCTGCCGCGGCATGCCATAGGCCATCGTATTTCTCCTACTGAAATAAACTACCGCGCCAATATCTGGGCGATGAAAAAACTCGGCGTAGACAGGATTATCTCAATAACTGCCTGCGGCAGCCTTAAAGAAGATTTAAGGCCGCTTGATTTTGTGCTTCCCGATCAGTTTGTAGACCGGACTAACCAGGCCAGGAAAATGACCTTCTTCTCTGACGGGATAGTGGCGCATATCAGTTTTGCGCATCCGGTTTGCGACCAGTTCCGGGCACTTATTTTTAGGGCCATAAACAGTTTAGGCCTTAATGTCCATAACGGCGGAACTTATCTAAATATGGAAGGACCGGCATTTTCCACCAAGGCCGAGTCAGAACTCTACAGGTCCTGGGACATGGATATTATTGGTATGACTAATATGGCTGAGGCAAGGCTTGCCCGGGAGGCAGAGATCTGTTTTGTCACTTTAGCTGCCGTGACTGATTATGATTGCTGGCACGAGTCAGAGACGCCAGTTACCGTCGAGATGATCATCGCAAACCTCAACAAAAATATCGATAATGCCAAGAAAATTCTGACTAAGGTTATCCCAGAGATTTCCGAAGAAAGAACCTGTGAGTGTAAGGGAGCCTTAAAGAATGCGATTATAACGGGCGAATCTTTCATACCAAAAAAGACCAAGAAGAATTTATCTCTACTTATAAGTAAATACATTAAGTAGTCTAAAAATACAAAATTACGTGCTAACATAACAATTTTAACTAGTATCTTGTATCTAGCATCTATTATCTAGCTAATATTTTATTAATGATAATGAATATCCTCGCCTTAGGCACGATTGCCTTAGATACGGTTAAGACGCCATCCGAAAGGCGCGAAAATATCCTGGGCGGCTCAGCAGTTCATTTTGCCATGGCAGCCAGGCATTTTATGAAGGTGACCCTGGTTTCGGCAATCGGTGAGGATTTCCCACGAGAACATCTGGATTTTCTGAAGAAAAAAGGCATTAACCTGGATGCGGTGGCAAGGCTTGGAGGAAATAGCTTTCGTTGGGAAGGTGAATATAAAAAAGATTTTAACGTTGCGATAACGCATCACACGGAATTAGGGGTTTTACCCGGCTTTAAACCCAGATTATCCGCCCATCAAAAAAATACAAAAACAGTGTTTCTGGCAAATCTTGACCCGGATATTCAGGCTAGTCTTCTAAGGCAGTTATATAGCCCGAGGCTTGTGGGTCTAGACAGTATGAATTATTGGATTACGCATAAACCACAACCTTTGAAGAGGCTGATGAAGAAGGTAGACATCTATTTCTGTAATGATGCCGAGGCAAAAAGCTTATCCCAAGAACACAATCTCTTTAAGGCAAGCCGGGCCTTGAGGAAACTCGGCCCCAAGATTGTCATTATCAAAAAGGGAGAACACGGAGTTTTATTGTCTTGTAATAACTCAGTTATGGTTCTACCGGCCTATCCGGTTAAAGAATTAATTGATCCAACCGGAGCCGGAGATAGTTTTGCCGGCGGCTTTTTGGGGTATCTGGCAAATGCAGGCAGGATTTCCCTGGATAATTTAAAAAAGGCGCTTGTCTTGGGTACAGTGATTGCCTCTTTTAATGTCGAGAGTTTTGGCATGAAGCGCACTGCCAGGCTGAATAAGAGAGAGATTAATCAAAGATTAAAAAAATTTAAAGAGATAATCCCTATTTAAAATAAAATTGATTACACAGATTAAAAAGCATAGATTACACAGATAAACACAGATTTGTTTAAGTAGCGAGTAGAGAGTAAAGAGAATTGTTAAATTACAATAAACAAACCACAAATAACAAACAATATACAATATCAAATACCGAAATTACAAACAATGGTTTTGGTCATTTGGATTTTGTTATTGGGATTTGTTTGTGATTTGTAATTTGGAATTTGTGATTTCTTCATTCCGCTACTCTCTACTTTAAAAAGATGGATTACAAAAATACCTTAAATCTACCCAAGACCGATTTTTCCATGAAGGCCAATCTCTCCCAGAGAGAGCCGAGCATGCTGGCTAACTGGCAGAAGGCTGATCTTTATAAATTGGTCGGAGAGAAATCCAAGAAAAATCCCAAATACATCTTACACGACGGCCCGCCTTATGCTAACGGCGATATCCACATCGGGCATGCCCTGAATAAAATCCTGAAAGACATTGTGGTAAGATATAAAATCCTGCAGGGTAAGGACAGCCCATACATTCCAGGTTGGGATTGTCATGGCCTTCCAGTTGAGCATCAGTTGTTTAAGGAGCTGGGAATTCAAAAATCCCAGATTAAGCAGTTAGATTTTAGAAAGAAAGCCTACGACTATGCTATTAAATTCGTCAATATTCAAAGAGAGCAATTTAAGAGACTCGGAGTATTAGGCGATTGGGAAAGTCCGTACTTGACTCTAGACAAACAATATGAAGAGGCAATAGTTAAGTCTTTTGGTGAGTTATGTAAGAAAGGTTATATCTATAGAGGGTTGAAACCAGTAAACTGGTGCTTTAAATGCGAAACTGCCCTTGCCGAGGCAGAGGTGGAATACGAAGACCATGTTTCTCCTTCGATATTTGTTAAATTTAAAATAAATGAAAGCAAGAATTTTCTAAAAGATACTTATCTTGTGATTTGGACTACAACACCTTGGACCTTGATTGCTAATGTTGCGGTGGCTGTTCACCCTGATTTTTTCTATTCTCATATTAAAACCGAACGTGGAGATTTGATTATTGCGGATGTTCGTCGGGATGTGCTGTCGCAAATGGGTATTGATAAATATAAGGTAGTGGGTACTTTTAAGGGTAGAGATTTAGATGGATTAGTTTATGAGCATCCCTTTGGTTTTAGAAAAGGCAAAGTTGTATTAGCTGACTACGTTTCAAAAGAAGAAGGCTCTGGCCTTGTGCATATTGCGCCTGGCCACGGCAACGAAGACTATTTGACTGGTTTAAAATATAAATTAGAAGTAATTATGCCAGTTGATGCAAAAGGCAATTTTGATTCATCGGCATCCGGGTTTTCAGGCCTAAATGTCTATGATGCAAATAAAATTATTATAGAAAAGCTTAAAACTAACAATTTATTGCTGCACGAAGATAATATCAGCCATTCCTATCCACATTGTTGGCGTTGTAAGAATCCCGTAATTTTTCGCGCAACCGAACAGTGGTTTATGGATTTAAACAAACATGATTTACGAAAGAAATTATTGGCGGCAGTGGCCAGAGGAGTGAACTGGGTGCCTGCGGCAGGAAAAGAGAGGATCTCGGCGATGATTGAGTTAAGGCCGGATTGGTGCCTTTCCAGGCAGCGTTATTGGGGAGTGCCTATCCCGGCAATCTCGTGCAATAAATGCGGCAAGGAATTTCTTGATCAGGCAGTGATTGATAAATTCGCCGACTTTGTATCCAAAGAAGGTTCGGATTGCTGGTTTACTCGGCCAGTTGGTGATTTTATCGCCAAAGATTTAGAATGTCCGCATTGTGGCCATAATGGGGATGGTTTTACTAAGGGTGCGGATATCTTAGATGTCTGGTTTGATTCTGGCGTCAGTTACGCCGCCGTATTAAAGGCGAGAGATGGTTTCTTCCCCGCCGATCTTTATCTTGAGGGATCAGATCAGCACCGCGGTTGGTTTCAGAGTTCACTTATTCCTAGTCTTGCAATTCTAGGTGCTCCGCCGTATAAATGCGTGCTGACCCATGGATTTGTCGTCGATGGAATTGGCAAGAAGATGTCCAAATCAGAAGGCAATGTCATTTCGCCGCAGGATGTTATTAAGGATTACGGCGCGGATATCTTAAGGCTGTGGGTTGCCTCAAGTGATTATAATGAGGATGTGCGTATTTCTAAAGAAATCTTAGACCGGCTCATCGAGGCCTACCGCAAGATCCGTAATACCTTTAGATTTATCCTTGGGAATCTCTATGATTTTAATCCACAAAAAGATGCTGTTGATTTCAAAAATTTGAAGGAGCAAGACAGGTGGGCGCTGTCGAGAGTTTCTTGCCTTTTAAAAGAGGCAACCCAGGCGTATGAAAAATTTGAATTTTACAGGGTTGTCCAGAAGATATATCAATTTTGCACCATTGATATGTCTTCGATTTATCTTGACATCTTAAAGGATAGGCTTTATACCTATAGAAACAATTCCTTAGAAAGGCGCAGTGCCCAGACCGTTATGTATGAGATCTTAGATATCTTAGGCAAGGTCCTGGCGCCGATTTTGGTGTTTACCTCTTCGGAGGTATTTGAGGCTATGCCAAAAAGGGGCGAAGAAAGAAACCTTACTCATGTACAACTTGCCCAATGGCCGCGGCCTGAATTATTCAATAAATATTTTGATAAGGATTTAGAGGCAAGATACCAACAATTATTTAAAGTAAGGGATTTAGTATTAAAGGCCATGGAGGAAGAGCGCGCCAAAGGAAAAATCGGCAGCTCGCTTGAGGCGCAGATTTTACTGGAAACTAGTTCGCAAAACCTTTATAATTTATTGAATAAATTTTCCCATGAGCTCAAGAGTATTTTCATTGCCTCAGAAACCCAATTAAAAAAAGTAGATTCACTAAAAGAGGCAGCACAAATAGAAAATCTCGGCCAGATAAAGATTACCATCCTTAAGGCAGAGGGTAAGAAGTGCAGTCGTTGTTGGAATTATACCAAGAGAGTGGGCGAAGACCCTGAACATCCCGAGTTATGCGAACGGTGTTTAGGTAATCTAAAAATTTGACACAACCTGAAAGGGGCAAGCATGGTTAAAAAGAAAATGCTCAAAAAAGATTTGAAGTATTTTAAAAAGATAATCGCTGAATTAAGGGCAAAGGCCCTGGAAGAAGTACAACAGATCTCCGAAGATTCCTTAAAACAATCGCAGAGAGAAGCTGCCGGCGATATCTCTACCTATACCTATCATATGGCTGATGTGGCCACTGACACCTATGACCGTGAGTTTTCCATGGGCCTGGCCTCTAACGAAAGAAAGCTACTTTATGAAATTGAAGATGCCTTAAAGCGTATTGATGACAGTACCTTCGGTATCTGCGAGGGTTGTCAGAAAGCAATCTCAAAAAGCCGGCTTAAGGCAGTGCCATATACCCGCCTGTGTTTAAAATGCCAGTCTATCCGCGAAAAAGGCTGATTTCTTTAGCTTCAGTTTTTTTGGGCTAACCTTATTAATCAATGTACATCATTGCCCTTTCTTTAATTATTTTAATTGACCAAGTCAGCAAATACCTTATAAGACACAATCTTGCCTTGGGTGAATCTCTGCCCATAATTAAGAACATCTTTCATCTAAGCCTTGTCCATAATACAGGTGCGGCCTTCGGGATGTTTAGGAACCAGACTGTATTTTTTATTCTGGCCGCCTGCATAACGATTATCGCCATAATCATAAATTTAAGATCAAGAAAACTCCCTGATAAAAATTTTGACCTTGAAAGATTAAGCCTGGTTTTGGTTTTGTCCGGGGCAGTGGGAAATCTCATTGATCGCATTATCTTTGGTTACGTAGTTGATTTTATCGACCTACGTATCTGGCCGGTGTTTAATGCCGCGGACAGTTCAATTAGCATCGGTGCAGTTCTGCTTGTTATCGCGATTCTAAAGGAAACAAAACAAAAAGCCTAAATCCGAGATTATATTTTATATCAAGATTAAATGACTAATGCCTAAGCCCTAATTCCTAATTAATTTTTTAATGATTAAATGTCAATTTTAAATTAGGCATTAAGAATTAGATATTCTCAGTAGTTGTGTTATTTTGAGGCTAGAGTTTAAATAAAATGTGCCCAGTCCTTCTTAAAATCGGTCCGCTTACTATTTATTCATACGGTCTAATGCTTGCCTTGGCATTTTTTGCCGCCACATATCTTGCCTCGCGAGCCGCGAGAATTAAAGGTATTAGCCCGGATTTAATTACTGACTTTTGCTTTTGGGTTCTCATTAGCGGTATAGTTGGGGCAAGATTATTTTATGTGCTTTTAAATTTAGATTATTATTTTGATAATCCTCTTGAGATAATAATGTTATCCCACGGAGGACTCGCCTGGTATGGGGGGCTGGTTTTTGCGATAGGGACAGGGATATTTTATTTAAAGATACACAAACAGAATTTTGCGCTTATTTTAGACCTGATAATACCATATGTTGCCTTAGGCGAGGCTATGGGCCGGATCGGATGCTTACTTAACGGCTGTTGCTACGGCAAGGCCGCTTCCTGGGGTTTATATTTTCCCGTGCATAAGGCCGTTCTTATTCCCACGCAGCTTTATTCTTCAATAATTCTTTTGATTATATTTTTAATTTTAAGAAAAATTCAGATAAAAACCAATAAACAGCTCATAGTATTTTTTTCTTATTTAATAATGCATTCTATAGGCCGCTTTTTTATAGAGTTTCTGCGCGCTGATTCAAAACCGCTTTTTCTAAATCTCACCATTTTTCAATATATGAGCATCTTTGTTTTCCTGGCTGGATTCGTTGGCCTACTCTCATCAAGATGCAAAAGCCATTCTTAGAAGAGCTTAAGTTTAATATCCCAAAAGAAGACTCTGGAAAGCGCGTTGATATATTTCTAGTGGAGCATCTTTCCGGTAAGTTCTCGCGTACCTTCCTAAAATCAGTTATTATCAAAAACCTCGTCGAACTTAATAACAAGCCTGTAAAACCCCACCACAAGGTAAAAGAGAATGACGTCATTGTTATAAAGATCCCGCAAAAGGGGCAATTAATGTTGGAACCCCAGGACATTGCGCTAGATATTATCTATGAAGACGATGACCTTTTAGTTGTCAACAAGCCTTCTGGATTGGTCACTCATCCGGGTGCCGGCAATATGTCCGGGACGCTGGTAAATGCGCTCCTTGGCCTTGGTAAGGAATTATCCAGTATAAACGAACTTCGTCCGGGCATAGTGCATCGTCTGGATAAAGATACCTCTGGCGTGATGGTAGTGGCTAAAAATAACACTACACATCTTGAGTTGGCAAAACAGTTTGCTAATCACTCTATCAAGCGAAAATACATCGCCCTGGCATCAGGGGTGGTGGCGCAGGACGAAGGTCTTATTAATCTTCCCATTGCAAGAGATAGTTACAATCGCAAAAATATGGCAGTGAGATTCTTCAAATCCAGACCCGCCCAAACCCGCTACAAGGTCTTAAAGAGATTCAAGGATTTTACCTTTTTAGAATTGACTCCCCAAACAGGTCGTACTCATCAGCTGAGGGTGCATCTTAAATTTATCGGCCATCCTATACTCGGTGATAAGAAATATGGCAGGAATACAAAGATTGCAATTTCTAGGCTTGCCCTGCATGCCAAGAGTTTAGGGTTTTTTCATCCAGCAAAAAGGGAATTTATGGAATTTGATTCTCATTTGCCTGAGGAGTTAACCGAAGTCATGAAATTGTATAAAAATACTTGAAATCCATTCTTATTATGTTATAATAATTAAAATCACTAAAAAAGAGTGATTCGTTTCACTTGATATAGTGGGAGAGCGGAGTCAGTCGAAGGAGGTTCAAAGATGGGTTCTAGCGCAAAGGTTTTAGTTGGTCTTTTGGTATTAGTAACCTTTATTTCTCTGGGCCTTGCCGTAGGCGCAGGTTATCTCCTAAAACAGGAGATCGATAAGAGAAAATCGCTGGAGGCAAAGTCGCAGAGTCTTGAGGCGATGAGAAGTAATTTAGACAAGAACTTACAGTCGACTAAGGAAGAGGTGGATAGACTGCAGGTGCAATTAACCGATGCCAATACCCAGCTTGCCGCTGCTTCAGGCGAACTTCAGACTGAAAAGACCAATAAAGATAAATTAAGCATTGAAATAAATGGTCTCGAGGCGCAATTGAAACAGGAAAAGTCAACCCGCGAAGATGTCTTTAAACAATTAGAAAAGGCCAAGGGCGATTTAGAGGCTAAATCAAAAGAACTCGAGAACCTGAATAATATCAAGAAAGATTTAGAGGCCAAGATTAAGGATTTAGAAGTCAAGTCCTCGGAGGGAGTGCAGCTTGAGAAGATTGTAGTCAAACAGAGTTCTTCTAGCGAGGCATCGCGGGCTGGAATTTTAGAAGGAAAGATTTTGAGCGTAAACCGGGAATATGATTTTGCCATCGTCAATTTCGGAAGAAAAGCAGGTATAAGTGTTGGCGATATGTTTACTGTCTACAATAATAAAGATAAATCCATCGGTAAATTAAAAGTTGAAAAGGTTTACGAAGCACTCTCTGCTGCCAATTTCTTACCCCCAATCCAAAAAGATCAGATTAAAGAAGGCTGTCGAGTAACCAAACCGTAATCTTCATGCCGCAAAAATATCTCGTTCATCCCATAACGAGCCTGAGGGGAAAACTTTCACTACCGGGCGATAAGTCAATATCCCACCGTGCCATAATCCTCAGTTCCATTTCTAAAGGAGATACTCGCATTGAAAACTTTTTGTTTAGCGATGATTGCATTTGTACTATTAATGCATTTTCTTCGATGGGAGTAAAGATAAAGACGGAATCCTCCTTTGTTTTAGTTAATGGGGTGGGTTTAGGCGGTCTCAATGCGCCAAAAAGACAGCTGGATATGGGAGAATCCGCAACCTCCATGCGCTTACTTTCTGGTTTGTTGTCTGCTCAAGATTTTAAGAGTGTTTTAAAAGGCGGCAAATCCTTATCGAGTCGACCAATGAAAAGGGTAATTGAACCCTTGCGACTTATGGGTGCCAAGATAAAATCCAAAGTTAAAAAAGCCAAAAATAAAACCGAGGAATTTGCGCCCTTGGAGATAAAGGGAAGGAGTCTAAAGCCCATCCAATATAAATTGTCCGTTCCCAGCGCCCAGGTCAAATCTGCGATTTTATTAGCTGGTTTATATCCTAAAGGGACAACAGTAGTTAGTGAAGTAATCCAGTCCCGAGACCACACCGAGAGGATGCTCAAGATTTTTGGCGTGGATATCCATATTGATACGCTTAAGGTGAACATAAGAGGCGGTAAGGAATTATTTTCACCCCGCCTGATTAAGGTTCCTTCGGATATCTCCTCAGCGGTATTTTTTATGGTTGCAGCTGCCATCATTGACGGCTCAGAAATTTTGCTTAGATCTGTAGGCGTAAACCCAACCCGCACAGGCATTTTAAATGTCTTAAAGAGGATGGGCGCGGATATCCGCTTGTTTAATCATCCCTGTGTAATCATTGGCTCTGAGCCGATTGCTGATATCCTGGTAAAGTCCAGCCGCCTAAAGCCGACAACCATAGAAAGTCTTGAGATCCCGGCCATAATTGATGAGTTGCCTATTGTTATGGTTGCGGCATGTTTTGCCAAGGGTGATACAGTTATTCGGGGAGTGGAGGAGTTAAGGGTTAAAGAAACTGACAGGATTAATTCTATGGTTACAAACTTAAGTCTTATGGGAGCCCATATAAAGGTACGCAAAGTAAAACAGCACGGATCCAAAGTAAAGATTCAAGAGCAAGAAGAAATTGTAATTTCAGGCCGTGGTATTTTAGAAGGAGCAAAAGTACTTAGTTACGAAGACCATCGCACTGCGATGAGCATGATTATTGCGGGACTGGCTGCCAAAGGTAAAACAGAGTTGGATGATATCAGCTGCATCACTAAATCCTTTCCGGATTTTGCGGGCGCCCTCAATAAAATCAAAGCAGGCCCTAATACTACCTAAGATTTTAATTGACAGTAAGTTTGGAGTCTGATATATTACCAGAACAGGAGTAAGTATGGTTAAATTTCAAAAAATACTTAATGTGGGCAAAAAAGCCCTTGAGTTTTTTAGCGAGGCGTTCTCTAACGATATGGGCATTGATTTGGGCACTGCTACTACCTTGGTTTATGTAAAAGGCGATGGCATTGTCTTGTGCGAGCCTTCGGTAGTAGCCATAGAAAAAGGGACTTCCAATGTCCTGGCAGTTGGTGAAGAGGCAAAGCGTATGTTGGGACGTACTCCCGGAAATATCGTTGCTATCAGGCCGATGAAAGACGGCGTGATTGCGGATTTCGAAGTCACTGAGGCGATGCTGCGTTATTTTATCAAAAAGGTCAGGAATCTGCATAAACGCCGGGTAATGGTTCCTCCTAGGCTAGTAATTGCTATCCCTTCAGGAATTACCGAGGTAGAAAAACGGGCGGTTATAGATTCGGCAGAGCGTGCCGGAGCCCGAAAAGTCTATTTAATTGAAGAGCCGATTGCTGCGGCCATTGGCGTAGGCCTACCCATCGAAGAGCCATCAGGGAATATGATTATTGATATTGGCGGAGGCACAACTGAGATTGCCGTCATCTCTTTAGCCGGGATAGTATTCTCTAAATCCATTCGTATTGGCGGCGATGAAATGGATTTAGCCATCACTGAGTATATGAAGAAGAATTATAATCTCATGATTGGCGAACGTACTGCCGAAGATATCAAGATAAAGATTGGTTCGGCCTATCCTTTAGATGAAGAGATGAGTCTTGAGGTTAAAGGAAGAGACCTGGTTGCCGGTTTACCCAAGAAAGTGACTATCACCTCAGAAGAAGTGAGGGATGCGCTTAAAGAGCCTATTCGGGCAATCTTAGAGACGATCAAGATTACCTTGGAAAGAATCCCCCCAGAATTGGCAGCAGACTTAATTGATAAAGGCATTGTCTTTGCCGGCGGTACTTCATTGCTTCGCAATATCGACAAACTCGTTTCTGAAGAGACGGGTTTGACTGTACACTTGTCTGACGATCCGGTTACTGCTGTTGCCTTGGGTACTGGCAAAGTATTAGATGAGATAAAATACTTAAAACGAGTAGTTGTTCCTCTTAGGTCTGAATTATAATTTGTTTTATATTATTGAGTGGCTAAATATAAAAAATTAATTGCGGTATTTCTTGTCGTAGTAGTTCTTGCCTTAGTCTTTACCTTCCTGCAAAAGCAATTCCAAATAGTGAGAGCAAAATCTCTGGATTTTTTAAGCCTGCCATTAAGGCCTATCAATTTTTTTATAAACGAGATAAAGTCCATTTTTTCCTATCGAGCAATCCTAAAAGAAAACCTCGCCTTAAAAAGGCAATTAGGCTGGACAAGACAAAAAAAGATTATCAATCTGGAAATCCTGAAAGAGGACGAACGCCTAAGTAAAATTCTTTCTTTTCGCAGGGCTCAATCTTTTCGCAGTACGGTTGCAAGGGTAATTGGCAGAGACCCTATCAACTGGTTTTTCAGTCTGATTATTGATAGAGGCAATAACGATAATATCCGCAAAGACTGTGCAGTCATATCGCCCGGTGGCGCGGTAGGGAAGATTTTTGAAACCGGAGACTCAAGCAGTAAGGTTATTTTAATCAACGACCCGAATTTGAAGATCGCTGCCCTTATCCAGCGTAGCCGCGAGCAAGGCATAATCTCAGGCAGGCTCTCAGGTTTTTGCCAGATGTATTATCTGGATAAAGATAGCGATGTAGTATCAGGAGATTTGGTTATCAGTTCCGGGTTAAATGGTTCATTCCCCAGGGGGATACTGATCGGAGAGGTTAAGTCTGTAGAGCTTGATGCAAGCGGCCTAAATAAAATCGCCCTCATTAAACCTGCAGTCGATTTTTCCAAACTCGAAGAGGTCATAGTCGTTCTTAATGAATAGATTAAAAGTATTTATCCTGTTGGTGGTCTTCGTCTTTCTTGAGGCCTTAGGTTTGGGTGTGTTTTTTAATAATATAAAGCCGAATCTTTCGATAATACTTATAATTTATCTTGGGCTTAACTGTCCCCCTCAGGAGGCGGGTCTCTACGGATGCCTGGCGGGGGTTTTAGAGGATCTCTTAAGTGTCGATTTATTCGGAATAAATACCTTGAGTCTCGGGCTGCTCGGTTTAGTCCTGGGTTATCTTAATAAATACCTCTATAAAGAAACCACGACTTCCAAAATTCTTATTGGATCATTATCGGTTTTAATCTATGAAATCGCCCATTATTTCATTCTCAAGATATTCTACACAGATTTAATCTTTTTAAGGGCATTGGTTTATACCATATTGCCTTCGGCTATTTATACTGTTGTTATCCTACCTTTAATATTCGTCGTCTTGAAGAAGGTGCTTAAGCCAGTAGCCAGGCAGCCGCTTTTTATCTCTTTCAAATAATCATGCGTCTTAGAATTTTAGAGATAATCATCCTGATTTGTTTTTTAAGTCTGCTCCTGGGCCTATCTTACACCCAAGTAATCCGTAGTCACTATTATTTAGAACTTAGCCGCAAGAACTCCATCCGCGTTATTCCCCAGAGCGCAATGCGCGGCAATATCTTTGACCGAAAAGGCAGGATTTTGGCAACCAGCCGCATGTCTTTTGATCTTAGTTTGATCCCCCAGGGTTTGAGCAAAAAAAATCATATTTTTTTAAGGTTGGCCCAGATATTAGCTGAAGATCCGTCTGATTTAAGCAAGGCATATCAAAAAGGGTACGGCCTTGCCTTTGCTCCAGTAGTGATAAAACAAGACATCTCCCGGGATGAGGCGGTGGCCATAGAGAATAATAGTCTTGAGTTGGACGGCGTTATCATCCAGCAAGATCCGCAGCGTGCCTATCCTAATTTTAAGATAGCCAGCCATATCTTGGGATATCTTGGTAAAATCGACCCCTTTAAACTTACGAGATTAAAAAATTATGGTTATTCAGTTAAGGATACGGTGGGCTGCGATGGCATAGAGGAAAAATTAGATGCGTATCTGCGCGCAGAAGGCGGAGGTACTCAGATTGAGGTAGACAATTTAGGAAGGCAAGTCAGGGTCTTGGGTACGAAACTGCCTCAAAGAGGAAAAGATGTGCAGTTGACTATTGATCTTGACCTAGAGCGTATCTGCTACAATCTCCTTGAGGGTAAAACCGGTGCAATTATTGTTATGGACCCGACAAGCGCAGAGATATTGAGCCTGGTTAGTTCTCCGGGTTTTGACCCCAACATCTTTAGCCAGAAAAATCGGGATTCGTTAGCCAGGCGCCGACTGATTTTGAATAATTCTGATGCGCCTTTATTAAACCGGGCCATAAGCGGCCGCTACAGTGCAGGTTCTTTATTTAAAATAGTTACATCCCTCGCAGGATTAAGCACAAAGAAGATTTCAAAAAATACGAATTTTTTATGTACAGGCGGTTTGATTGTTGGTCAGAGGAAATTTTCCTGTTGGTCGGTGCATGGCGATGAGAATATAGAAGATGCCTTGTGCCACTCCTGCAATGCCTTTTTTTACCGGTTGGGTATTTTGGCCGGCCCGGACGCTATTTATAATTGGGCCACAAAACTAGGATTTGGTCGGCCTACGGGAATTGAGCTACCAAATGAATCCAGCGGATTTATACCTTCCCGAAGATGGAGGCTATCAAGCCGAGGTGAGCATTGGTATGATGGTGATACTGCCAATCTTTCCATTGGTCAGGGTGAGGTCTTAGTTAGTCCCCTCCAGATGGTGAGGATGATAGCAGTTGTGGCTAACGGCGGGTATTTAATCACGCCTCATATAATAAGGACTGTAGATAACAAGGCCTTAGTCCGGCCACTACCAATAAACCTTGGCCTCGATAAGAGTATATTGGCGACGGTAAAAAGCGGCTTATTAAGGGTGGTCGAGGATTCCCGGGGGACAGCAAATTGCCTGAAGTTTGATAATCTAAAGATCGCCGGAAAAACCGCAACTGCCCAGGTAGGTTCCGGAAAACCTCATGCCTGGTTTTCGGGTTTTTTCCCTTTTGAGAATCCTCGGTATGTCTTTGTAGTTTTATTAGAGCACGGCGGAGGCAGCCAAGCGGCAGTCACCTTATCCCGACAGTTAATTGAAGAGATGATTAAAGGCGGGTTTATAGCGAATTAGTTAAAATCCTAAATCCGATGGTTCGACTTCGCTCACCATCGGCACTGAGCAAAGTCGAAGTGCCGAAATCCTAATGGTTCGACTACGTGTATAATTCAAGAGATGTGTTTACAATCTATATCACAACAGCCAAGGTGTCGATATTCGTCTTAGGTTGTCCCTGCCTGCCCCGAGAAATTCGGAGAATTTCCGGGACTTAGTCCTTGGAATTTTACAATGTAAAATTCCTAAGGGCCGGTGAGGCAGGGATGCTGGTATCGTCCTTCGACAGGCTCAGGACGGTATCTTGAGTACAATCTAAGGATATCGAAGCTAGATGCTCGAAGCTAGATAAAACATAAGACGAGTTTCCAAGACGAGCATCGATACGAGCATCCATACCGAAAAACCGAGCTTCAAACTGTTAACTCGACTTTTGAATAGTACAAATTGTTTAGGATTTTCCCGCTTTGCGGGATCCCGCCATATTTTACAAGTTGTGCGGGAAGAGTTTAGTGCTTAGAGTTTAAACTGTAAACAAAGGGTTCTAAGTAAAATTATGCGCGCAAGAGGCAATCTAGATTTCGGAATATTAATTTCGGTTTTACTTATCTCGGTCATTAGCCTATTGGCTATTTACAGCAGCACCAACGAGGTGGGTCATTCGTTTCAGAATGATTTTCTCACCAGACAAGTCATTTGGTTAAGTATCGGCATAATTTTTCTCGTATTAATGATGAATTTTAATTATCGCAGATTCAATGACTTAGCCTGGTGGTTTTATATATTGAGTTGCATTCTTCTCATCTTGGTCTTGGTGGTAGCTCGACCCCGGCAAGGCGCACAGCGCTGGCTGGATATTTTAGGATTAAATTTTCAGCCTTCTGAACTGGCAAGGCTGTCCGTAATCTTAGTCCTGGCAAAGCATTTTTCTAAAAAGAGGCTCGATATGCATTTCTACTCAAACAGTTTATTTAGCGTCCCAATTTTCAGAGACCTGATTTTTCCATCGATGATTTTGATTTTACCAATGTTTTTGATATTTAAGGAACCGCATCTCGGAGCCGCCTTAAGTTTAATACCAGTATTCTTTGCGATGCTCTTAATTGCTGGCATAAATTTAAGATATATTTTTTCAATGTTTGTGATAGGAATAGGGGGAGCACCGATTTTATTACATCTATTAAAGGGGTATCAAAAAGCCAGGTTGCTCGTTTTTTTAAATCCTAATCTTGACCCCCTTGGTGCAGGTTATACTATTATCCAGTCTAAGATTGCCATAGGTTCGGGAGGTTTTCTGGGAAAAGGGTGGCTGGCTGGGACTCAGAATCAACTTAATTTTTTACCTGAACGTCATACTGATTTTATTTTTTCGGTAATAGGGGAGGAGTTCGGATTTTTAGGTGCCAGCCTTATTATCTTGTTATATTTCTTTATTATTTACCGTGTAGTAGAAGTTTATAAGTCTACAAATGATGCTTTCGCTCAATTAATCCTCGCGGGCATTATCAGCCTTTTGACTTTTCAGATAGTGGTCAATATCGCTATGACCATGGGGATGATGCCGGTTGTAGGTTTGGCCTTGCCTTTAATGAGCTATGGCGGCTCATCCATATTTATTACTTTTTTATATCTGGGGATAATCTTAAATATCGGCAGAAGGAAGATAGTCTTCTGAGCAATGCCACAAGACATAAGCAAGGCGAATTTTACTCTGTTACCTTAAGGTTATATGAGGTTATCTGATGTTGTATGAAGTTTCCTGATGTTGCTTTTTTAAAAGCAACCTTATACAACCTCAATTAACTTTATTTAACCTCATTTAACATAAATTTAGTCATTTTTGTTGTAAAATAATTCATGAACTTAACTAACTTCGAAGAGATTATCTCTAAAGTAAAAAGACCCGCCAGATACCTCGGTAATGAATACAATGTAAGCAGAAAAGACCACCATAATGCTAAAGTCAAAATAGCCCTATGCTACCCGGATTTGTATGAGGTAGGCATGAGCCATCTGGGGCTGCGCATCCTCTACGGGCTTTTAAATGCGCAATCCGATATTGCCTGCGAAAGGGTATTTTCCCCGGACACGGATTTAGAAGAGATCTTACGAAAAGATAAAATCCCGCTTTTTTCCCTCGAGACGCACACGCCGTTATCTGAATTTGATATAATCGGTTTTTCCCTACAATATGAACTTAATTATACAAATCTATTAAATATCCTGGATTTATCCGGCATACCGCTTCTTTCTAAAGATAGGGATAGCAGGCATCCTTTGATTATTGCCGGAGGTTGTTGTTGTCTTAATCCTGAGCCGCTGGCGGATTTTATTGACCTCTTTTGTATTGGCGAGGCAGAGGAATTGATCTTAGAGGTGGTCGAGAAATATAAGGAGTTTACCGTCCAACGTCTTTCATCTCTCGTCCTTCGAAAAGATAAGCTTTTACTTGAGTCAGCCAAGATAAAGGGCGTGTACGTTCCGTCTTTATATGAGGTAGAATATAATGAGGATGGCAGGATTAAAAAATTTTCACCAAGACAAAGAAGCGTTCCCACTAAGATAATCCGTCGGATAGTCCATGATCTAGACAAGGCATTTTTTCCGACCCGGTGGCTGGTTCCTTTTATCCAGATAGTTCATGACCGTATCACGCTTGAGATCATGCGGGGATGTCCTGGTGGCTGTAGATTTTGTCAGGCTTTTTGTTTTTATCGGCCAGC
The DNA here is from genome assembly GCA_043808095.1 of Candidatus Omnitrophota bacterium. Lineage (GTDB taxonomy): Bacteria > Omnitrophota > Gorgyraeia > JAZDFF01 > JAZDFF01 > JAZDFF01. The sequence continues at coordinate 42,632 of JAZDFF010000042.1, read as the reverse complement.
TCGGCCTAGGTCTGTTAACTCTGTCTTAAGGCTTGCCAAAGACTGTTACAATAGTACCGGATATGAAGAGATGTCTTTACTTTCGCTTTCTTCAAGCGACCATCCCAAATTAAAAGAGATAATTAAGGAATTGATGGAGTTTTTCCAGGATAAATATGTGGGGATATCACTGCCTTCTTTGAAACCAAGGAGCTCATTGAGTGATATAACCGCACTTTTAGCAAAAGTAAGAAAAAGCGGCCTGACTTTTGCGCCTGAGGCAGGAACCGAGCGTTTAAGAAAGGTCATTAATAAAAATGTAGATCTAGATGAATTGGTCAAGGTAAGCCATCAGGCATTCGTCTGTGGATACCGACACCTGAAACTCTATTTTATGCTCGGGCTACCTACGGAAAATGAAAAAGATCTAGACGGGATTATTGACCTTGCCGTAGCCCTATCCAGATTAAGAAAAGAAATTGACGGCCATCTTGCCGTAATAAACGTAAGCATATCTTGTTTTATCCCAAAGAGCCATACGCCTTTTCAGTGGCAAGAGATGGATAGTTTAACCAGCCTCGAGAATAAAAAAAAATATCTTATATCCCGACTAAGGTCTAGTAGGCCGCATCTAGTGAATTTAAAATTCCATGATTTTCAAATGGGTTTTCTAGAAGCGGTTCTTTGTCGGGGGGACCGTAGGATTGCCAAGGTAATATTAAATGCCTTCCAGGAAGGGGCTAAATTTGATAGCTGGAGGGAATACTTCAATTTCCCGTTGTGGATGGAGGCTTTCAATAAGCAAGGAATAGACCCTTTCTTTTATGCTCTTCGCAGGAGGTCTTTTGATGAAATCTTGCCCTGGGAGCATATTGATCTTGGCCAAGACAGGCATAAATTACAACGCGATCTGCAAAAAGCATTGACAATAAACGAATTATAGATTATATTAATCATAATAAGTTATAAATACGACAAGTTATCCTTGACATCTTTGATGTCAAGGATTTAATTCGTACCTATCACTTACGTCGCTAAATCTCCGTAAGTGATGTACTCATTAAAAAGGAGAGGTAGCTATGTTAAAGAAAGCCAGGGGTTCCTCTTTTGCCTCGCGAGGACTACGTGTAAAGCTTTTAGTCTCTATTTCGCTTTTATCTATAATTCCCATTCTCATTTTACTAAATTTAATATTCCCTACTGTAGAGTGGCTGAGCTTTGGCCTTAAGAAAAATATCTTCTGGGTAAGCGCTATAACTATCATCATTGGTTTAATAGGATTCTTTATCCTCAAGCAAATCGTGGACCACATCGTAAGGATAAGCGCAGACGCCCAGATGATTGCTAAAGGTGATATTAACCACAAGATTAGGCTGGTTAGAGATGATGAGATTGGTGATTTGGGCCGCTCCTTGGATCAACTTACCCAGCGCATCCGGGGTAATATGGATGAATTAAAGTCCTATTCCGAGCGCACCAAAGAAATAAATACGGAGATTCATAAGCGCGTTGTCGTCATGTCGAGTTTACTTCAGATCAGTTCGCTGATTACCCAGGGCACAGAGTTAATAGAGATTCTCAAAATGACTGCGGAAAAAATTATCCAGGTTGGTCAATCCAAATTATGTTTTTTACTCTTAAGGGATGAGGGTAGTGACGTATTAACCATGCGCTCAATATACGGAGATGCCTCGAAAGAATTGATGTCCATTAAAATAAATTTTGGCGAAGGCGTCTTGGGAAAATTGGCTATAAAGAACGAAAGAATGATTGTAGATAGTCAAATGAAGCCTTCTGCGGAGGTTGATGCCTGGCGCAAATCTTTTGCTATGGTCAATACCGTCGTTACTCCCATATTAAGGCATGGAGAGGTCTGCGGAATTTTGGGTATCGGTAATGACCTGGAGGATTTTGTTTATAAGCCCGAAGAGATTGAGATGGTTGACATCTTTGTTAAGCAAGTTTCCATTGCCGTTGAAGATGGATTCCTGCATCACAAAGTGGAAAAACTTGAGATAAAAGACCCCCTGACAGGCTTATACAACGATCGTTACATCCTGGCGAGATTAGACGAAGAGATCAAGAGGGCAATTGTTTATCAGAGGCCTTGCGCATTTGTGATATTCAATGCCGATGATTTCAGGAGATACCATACGCTTTTCGGAGAATTATCCTCCGAATCTGCCCTGAAAAAGATAGCAGTCATATTTGAGGAATCAGCCAGTGAGATAGACCGGGTGGGCAGAATTGGCGATAATGAATTTGCCTTTGTTTTGCCCGAGAAGAACAAGCGTCAGGCCAAGGATATGGCTGAGGATGTGAGAAAAAAGATTGAATTTGCTTTTGGTGAAGATACTGATGTACGCAAACACTTGACAGTCAGCTCCGGCGTAAGCGAGAATCCTATAGACGGGGTAACGGTCCAAGATCTGATGGTTAAGGCCAGACAATTACTTTCTGAGGCCAAGGCCCACGGTAAAAATCAGGTCAAGGCCTAAGATAAAATAAGAAGTAAAATTCTTAATACCTAATGACAAATGACTAATGAATTTATAAATTCTCAAATGACTAATTTAAAATTGGACATTAAAGAATTAATTAGGCATTAGGATTTAGGAATTAGTAATTAAAACTCTGTTTTTAGTGCAAAAGATGTTCTAAAATATGTCTCCTTTAAAAAAGATACTGGCTAAACAGTTAGGGGAGCTGTTGATTGAAAGAGCTATCATCAATCAGAAGCAGCTTGAGAAAGCCCTCGAGATGCAAAAGGAAAAGGGCGGCCTTATTGGTGAGATATTAGTTGAACTTGGTTTTGCCAAAGAAGAAGATATTGCTCATGCATTAACCGCCCAATACGGTTTTCCCTATCTACCTCTGGGAAATTATGAGATCGACTATGATACTGCTCGTATCATCAATGAAAATATTGCGCGTCAATACTGTTTAATCTGTATTGATAAACTGGGAAATAATATTACTCTTGCCATGTCCAATCCTCTAAATAGTGATGCGATTGAAGATATCGAGATGATTACTGGTTCAAAAGTACAGATATTCGTCTCTACCGCCTCGGATATAAAAAAGGCCATAGACAGGTGTTATAAGGCATAGAAAATATGATTTCTCTAAGAGACCGTTTAAAAGAGATATTAATCAAGAATAATCTTATAACCGAGGATAAACTAAACCAAGCCATTGAGGTTCAGAAAAAACAAGGCGGCCGGCTTAGTGATATCTTAGTAAAGTTAGGCTATATAAACCAAAAAGATCTTCTTATCGCCTTAAGCGAAGGCTTAGGCATGCCCCCTATAAACCTTTCACGGTTTAAGATTGACCCCGATGTCATTAAGATGGTTCCTCGCGAGACCGCCAAGATGTATCAGATCATACCTGTTTCGAAGATGGGCAACACCCTTACTTTGGCTATGGCCGACCCCTTAAATATATTCGCTATTGACACGGTAAAGACCCTTACCGGATATGAGATAAACCCGATTATCGGCAAGGCCGACGAAGTCTTAGAAACCATCAATCAATATTACGGAGAGTCGCCTTATGAGGCCATCGAAGAGATTATTGCGAATATGTCCGACGCTGAAAAACTAGAAATCATCAGGCAAGAAAAGCCGGATTCCTTAGATGTCCAAGAATTAGCTCAGTTGACCCAGGAAGCGCCAGTTATAAAGATTACTGATGTATTCCTAAGGCAGGGAATTGAAGCCAAGGCCTCGGATATTTTAATTGAGCCGCTGGAGAATAGCCTGCGGGTCAGGATAAGGATCGACGGTGTTTTACAGGAAATAGAGGCCCCGCCTAAAAGTTTGCATGCTCCAATTGTATCGCGTGTAAAGGTTATCTCCTGCCTGGATATCGCCGAGCACCGGCTTCCTCAGGACGGACGTTTTAAGATAAAGTTCGAAGACCGGGAGGTGGATTTCAGGGTTTCAATATTGCCCTCTAACTCCGGCGAGAAAGTTGCCCTGAGGATATTGGATAAATCTACAGCCATGTTAGATTTAGACAAACTTGGGTTTGATAATGAGGATATAGAAAAATTAAAAAAATGCGCCAGCCGGCCACATGGGATGATTCTTGCCTGCGGTCCTACAGGTTGCGGTAAGACTACTACCCTTTATTCTGTATTAAAATTTGTGGATTCGCCCGATAAAAATCTGGTGACTGTTGAAGACCCTGTTGAATATCAATTAGAAGGCATTAATCAAGTGACAATTCGGCTAGATATCGGGCTCACCTTTGCCAGTAGTCTGCGTTCGATCCTGCGCCAGGACCCTGATGTAATCATGGTCGGCGAGATCCGGGATTTCGAGACCGTAGATATTGCCATAAAAGCCGCGTTAACCGGGCACCTATTGTTAAGTACCCTACATACTACCACTTCTGCTGGTTCGATTGTGCGCTTATTGGATATGGGCGTTGAACCATTTTTAATTAATTCCACCTTGATTGCGATATTGTCACAGAGACTGGTGCGCAAAATCTGTCCGGAATGTAAAGAAGAGGCTAAAATACCACCTGAGGTATTCAAGAAATTAAATCTTCCTAAGAATGCGGTCTTCTATCAAGGCAAGGGTTGCAAAAGATGTTTTAATACCGGTTACAAAGGCAGGCTGGGTATCGCAGAGATATTAATTTTAAGCCCTAAGATAAAAGAATTAGTCCTTTCCCGCGCCCAGGAGCATTTTATAAAATCCCAGGCGCGTGCCGAGGGAATGAAGACGATGCGCGAGTCAGGGTTTAAGAAAGCACTTGATGGTTTAACTACGCTCAGCGAGGTTGTGCGTGTTACTGCCGCGGATGAGTAAAAAAGAAACACAGATTATCACAGATTGTCCCGCACCAAAATAAAAAAAGTCTAGCGGGATCCCGCTTTTGAGCGGGAAAAGAAACACCTGCCTCACCGGCAGGCAGGGATGAGCACAGATGTCGCTTATATCATATCTGTGCCCATCTTGTAGCTTTTTTCTGTGCCCATCTGTGTGGATTAAAAAGATGCCATCGCTAAAAGAAAGATTAGTTTCAGTTCTAACCGATAAAAAATACCTTACCAAAGAACAATTGGATAAGTGTCTTCAGATCTCAAAACAAAAAGGCACGCAGCTAAAAGATATTATCGTCGAGCAAGGTTTTTTATCCAAAAAACAACTACTTGGATTGATTTCTGAAGAATTAAAGACCGCGCCATTTGACATTACCAAGTTTAAGATTGCCAAAGAGATAATTACCATCGTCCCCGAACGCATTGCCCGTCAATATCATTTAATTCCTATTTCAAGGATTGGCGATACCCTGACAGTCGCAATGTCTGATCCTCTAAATATCTTTGCCCTCGACGATTTAAAGAGCTTAACCGGATATAAGGTAGACCCGGTGATTAGTCAGGATGCTGACATACTGCGAGCAATAGAAGGCCATTACCGTTCAGACATGATTAAGATTTCCGAGATCTTAGATTCGCAGGAGGAAGAAAAGACCAATATTATGGTAGTTGATGAGGAACGCGTAGACATCGCAGATATCCTGCAGGAAAGCCAGAGGGCGCCGATCGTCAAGATCGTGGACCTATTTATCTCGGAGGGTTTAAGAAGGAGATGTTCGGATATCCATGTCGAGCCCACAGAAAGAGATTTACGCGTCCGTTATCGTATTGACGGAGTGCTTCATGAGGCCCTGATTTTACCTAAGAAAAACCAAAATGCGGTCTTGGCCCGACTTAAGATTATGTCTGGTTTAGACATTACTGAGGCGCGCCTGGCGCAAGACGGCAGGTTTAAGATAAGGATGCAGGATAGAGAAGTAGATTTCCGTGTCTCGGCGCTTCCCACGACATTTGGCCAGAAGTTCGTTTTAAGGGCGTTAGACAAATCTAATCTTTCTGTGGGTTTGGACGCCCTGGGCTTTACCGAAGGACCCTTAAATTTATTCAAGGAGGCGATTGCCAAGCCTTTTGGCATGATCTTGGTGACTGGTCCTACAGGAAGCGGAAAATCCACGACGCTATATTCTATACTAACTAAAATCAATACCGCTGAAAGAAATATTATTACTATCGAGGATCCCGTGGAGTATCAGGTTGAAGGCATAACCCAGATTCAGGTTAAGCCTGAGATAGGCCTGACCTTTGCTTCGGGTCTGCGTTCATTATTGCGCCAAAGCCCGGATATCATTATGATCGGAGAGGTCCGCGACTCTGAAACCGCAGATATTGCAGTAAGGGCTGCCCTTACCGGTCAGTTAGTTTTTTCTACTCTTCATACCAATGATGCACCTGGGGCAATGACGCGTTTAATCGATATGGGGGTTGAGCCGTTTTTGGTGGCCTCATCAGTAATTATGGTCTGTGCCCAGAGACTGTGCCGCAGAATCTGTAATGCCTGCAAAGAACCCGAAGAGCTAGATAAATCCGTTTTAGAGAGGTTAGGAATAAAAGAAAAGACATTTTACCGTGGCAAGGGTTGCAACCGCTGTAATAATACCGGATATTTTGGCCGGGTCGCCATAATCGAGGCCTTTCCCATTACCGACGAAATAAGGGATTTGATTATTAAAAAGTCCTCGGCAGATCTGATAAAAGATTATGCCATTAAACATATGAATTTTAAGACGCTCTGGGATGATGCCTTGGTTAAGCTGACCTCTGGTATAATTACCCTTGAGGAGATGCTCAGGGTTACGACGGAAGAATAGTATGGCTGAAAATAGGGTTTTCTTTATTGCCGACGATACCGCTGATTTTAATCTGGTAAAAGAGGCCTTAGCCAGTAGTGGCTATAATTTAGATTTTTTGAAGACTACGGATTTAAAGTCCCAGCTGGATAGAAATATCTCTTTTGATGTTTTAATACTTGACCTCAATAATAATTGCAAAGAGGCAAATTCCATTTTAAAAGAGATAAGGGCAAAGAGCCCAGACAGCGTCGTTATATCGATTATAGATTCAACAACTGCTACAAAAAAAAGTGAGCCCGCCGATTTAGAAGTCTTTGATTATATAGATAAGCCAATCGTAGCGCAGAGATTGGTTTTTGCTGTTAAAAAATCTTTTGAGTTTCGCAGGCTTCTTCTTAATCAGGGCAAATTAATAAAAGATTTGAAGGATTGCAATTTAAAATTAGATGCAGAGAATAACCTTCTCGAGAGGAGGCTGGTAGAAAATTCCGCAAACCTAAGAGAACTTTATAAGAGCTTACAGGATACCTATATGCATACGATTCGCGCCCTTGCCCAGGCCATCGAAGCCAAAGACCATTATACCTTCAGCCACTCGGATAATGTTTCAAAGGTCGCCATGGCAGTTGCCCGCCAGATGCATCTATCCGACAAAGAAATAGAGGAAATCGATGAAGCTTGTCAACTCCATGATTTAGGTAAAATTGGGATACATGACTCTGTATTAAACAAAAAAACACCTTTAACACCAGGCGAATGGCAAGAGATAAAGACTCATGCCTTAAAAGGCGCTCAGATTTTGCAGCCCCTGACGTTTTTGGGCAGGGTCATAGATTTAGTTAAACAACACCATGAACAATATGATGGCAGCGGCTATCCCACCGGCCTTAATAACGGTGATATACTTATTGGTGCGCGTATACTGGCATTAGCGGATGCCTATGAGGCAATGGTTTCAAAACGCCCGTATAGAGAAAGGCCTATGACTAAACAAGAGGCAATTAAAGAGATACAAAGCAAAAGTGGTTCTCAATTCGACCCTGATGTTGTAGGGGCATTTTTAAAAGTAGTTGATAAGATATAATTACAGCCCTTCACAAAATTATGTTTCGGGCTGTTGATTACAGTGATTTTTCCCGCCACAAAGATTGGCGGGTCCGCCAAAGCATTATGGCGGAAAAACCGATTACAGCGATTAATCACCGTAATCTGATGTTTAATCGCCGTAATCATAATTAATTGATTTTCGAAGTTTAAAATTTAATAAACCGGGGACAAAGATGGCGAACTTCAGGTATATAGGAAAAGATAAACAGGGTTTTAAGGTCATGGGTATAATTGACGCTGCCGATGAAGCCCAGGCCCTAGCGACGCTACGGGGCAAAGATTTTATTATTATATCCATAAAAGAGGAGCATGCAAGAAGGGTAGCAGCAGCCAGACGGGTCAAGTTAGAGGATTTGGTTATTTTTTCCCGTCAATTAGCAACTATGGTTGATAGTGGTATACCCTTGGTCCAGGCCTTAAATATCTTAAGTGAACAGATAGAAAAAGAGGGTTTTCGCCAAGTAATTGTAAAGGTGAGGCAAGATATCGAGGCTGGCTCTAGTTTCTGCGATTCGCTTGGTAAACATTCTACTGTGTTTTCCCCCTTATACATAAATATGGTCAAGGCAGGCGAGGCCTCTGGTCTTCTTAATGATATCCTTGACCGCTTGGCCTCTTACCTGGAAAGCGTCATAAGTTTACAGCGCAAGGTGAGCTCAAGCTTAGTTTATCCTGCCGTGGTCATTACTATGGCAATTTTAATTACCGCATTTTTGTTGCTTAAAATTATCCCTACTTTTAAAGGGATATTTGAGGTTTTAGGCGGAACCTTGCCTTTGCCTACACAGATACTTATAGGTATAAGCGATTTTTTAAGAAAGTTCTTTTTATTCTGGCTCGGTCTTACTATCGTATCGGTCATTGCCTTCCAAAAATACGTGGCCACACCTAAAGGAAGATACCAATTTGACAAAACTATTTTAAAAATGCCTGTTTTTGGGGAATTATTTCGTAAGGTGGCAATTGCCAGATTTAGCCGCACGCTTTCAACCCTTATCAAAAGTGGTGTGCCAATACTAAATTCCATGGATATTGTAGCCAAGACCTCGGGAAATAAAATTGTCGAAGAAGCCATTCAGAATGCCCGTAGTTCCATTAAAGAAGGCGAGCCTATATCCGGGCCTTTAAGCCGAAGCGGGGTTTTCCCGCCGATGGTGGTCAGGATGATTTCTGTAGGCGAGCAGACCGGCGAGCTAGAGAAGATGTTATCCAAGATTTCGGATTTCTATGATGAGCAGATCGATGCTGCGGTAAGCGGTCTGACCAGCATGATTGAGCCGTTAGTTATCGCCTTCCTGGGGATTGTCATTGGCGGCATTGTGGTTGCTTTATTTCTGCCTATCTTTAAGATTACCCAATTGGTGGCGCATTAGAAAACTAAGCAACAGCTCGCCTCGGCGTAGCCTTCGGCGAAGCCGGGTTGTTGGTTTTCCTTGCGCCGCACAAGTTTGTGCGGCATCAAGTAAAAACTAAGAAACAGCTGTTAGTTTTCCTTGCGCCGCACAAGTTTGTGCGGCATCAAGTAAAAACTAAGAAACAGCTGTTAGTTTTTACTTGACAATGGGTTATGATTTTGGTATCATGAATTATTGTAAATCACCTTCTAATATGTTATACTATATAATAGAAAAAGCAGGTGCACTGAGTTTGTTGAAAGGGGCAAACCATTCGCAAGGATGGGACGCAAAGCTAATAGGGCCCCGAAGTATTGTCGGGGTAGCCAGTTGCCAAGGAATGCGTAAACCTATTCTTTGCGGAGAATAGGTTTTTCTATTTATTAGCCTATAACAAAAGAGGGGGTGATGGCAAAAATATAAAAATCGCATTGCGGGAATTTGACCCAAGACCCACACCAAAAAAGACGAACTAATGATTATGTGATTATAAAAGGTGTGAAAGTCAAATAATGGTCAGAAAGGAGGGAAGAAATAAAATGAGAAACAAAGGTTTTACGCTCGTTGAGATTATGATCGTCGTAGCAATTATTGCGCTATTAGCGGCAATTGCAATCCCTAACTTACTTAGGGCCAGGCTTAATGCTAATGAATCCGCTGCTATCGGTGCAATGCAGACGTTATCCACAGCTGCACAAAGTTATCGTTCCTCTAACCCCAATTACCCAACTGGTCTTTTTAATCTGTCCAGTGCAACTCCTTCGTATATTGATGCAGTATTAGGAGCTGGGGCAAAATCTGGTTATAGCTTTGCACTTACCGGTGCAATCAATACCTTTACAGCAACTGCAAGACCCCAGAACATGGGAACCTCAGGCAGCCGTAGTTTCTTTGTGGATGAGTCAGGCGTAATCCGCTTTACCACCATCACTGCAGGAGCAGTAGCCACAGACCCACCTATTGAATAACAATATTCAATAGACCGATTGAAAAGGCGAGGATGTAATTACCCTCGCCTTTTTTTTAAACAAAATCAATGGATAATAAATTTAGATTAAAAGCCATTTTTTTAATTTTAGTTCTAATCTTTGCAGCCTATTCCAATAGCTTATATAATAAATTTGTCTGGGACGACGAGTTTTTGGTTGTAGATAATTCCCTGATTAAGAATCCTCATCTTTTCCCAAAGATATTTTCTACCGACCTGTTTCATAATAATCCTTTGGGCGCGACCAATTATTACCGCCCCTTACAGACGCTAAGTTATATCCTTGACTATTCTTTATTTAAACTCAATCCTTGGGGTTTTCATCTTATTAATATCCTCCTACATTTCTTTAATGCGGTTCTTGTCTATGGACTGCTCGGCCTGCTTACTAAAGATAACTTTATATCTTTTTGGGGTGCAATTTTATTTAGCCTGCACCCGGCTCAGGTTGAGGCCGTGACTTATATTTCCGGAAGGGCAGACCTTTTGTTCGGTATATTTTTCTTTTCTTCCTTTATCCTGTATATCAAGCACAGAGATTATCCAAAACCAAAAATTAGCCATTTGTATCTTGCGAGCCTTTTGTTATTTCTTTTAGCGCTACTTTCCAAGGAACTGGCCGTGGTTTTGCCCTTAGTAATTGTTATCTATGATCTATTTATTCGTAAACTGGAGCCTAAAAAATATATTGGTTTCTTTTTATTAGATGGGATATATCTTGCCTCGCGTTTTACTATCCTGAATTTTACGGGTAATAACCCGATTCTTTTTAAAGACACGCTTATATTCGAGCCTCAAGAATTACTTAAGGCGATAACCACGTATGCCAAGATTGTGATTTTACCGATAAATCTTCATATCGGAAGGCTCCTGCCTTCGGCAATCGGTATTTTTGACATAATCTCGCTAGTTCTGTTTCTGTTTATATTTATTGCCGGCCTTGCGATTTACCGGCAAAAGAGGAAGTTGATTTATTTTGCTTTTGTCTGGTTCTGGTTAATTTTATTTTCACAGTCAAATTTACTGTTCCGTTTCTTGATAATCCAGACCTCGGAGCATTTTTTGTATTTTCCTTTAGTTGGATTTTTTCTGGTTGTCGGCTTTTTGGTTAAGTGGTTATATCAAAAAAATAAATTTATCAGCAAATTTTTCCTCGGGTCTATAGTTGGTTTTTATCTTGTAATTGTTTTTGGCCAAAATATTGTCTGGAGGGATTCAATTAGTTTGTACCGCTGGACCCTGAAAAACTCACCCGGAAATTTTGTTGTCCGCAATAACCTGGGCCTGGAACTTGATAAGAGGGGTCTGTTGAATGAGGCGGCAGGAGAATTTGAAACTGCCCTAAAGTATAGGCCTAACTTTTTTTATACCCACGCCAATTTAGGCACGGTCTATTTTAAATTAGGCCGCCTAAAAGAGGCAAAAGGGCATTATCTCAAAGCCATAGAACTTAACCCGCATCTTTCAATATTAAGGGAAAACTACAGAAAACTTTTAACCCAGATAAAAGATGACTCTGACTAAAAGGCTCACGCTTCCTATCGCCCTGATTATCCTGGTTGGTTTATCAGCATATTCCAATTCCCTCTTTAATCCCTTTATCTGGGATGACGAGGCCCTTATTGTTGGTAATTATCTTATTAAGGACATAAGATATTTGCCCCAGATATTTACCAAAGACCTATTTTTTGCCACCACAGAAATAAGTTTCTTCTATAGGCCTCTGCAGAGCCTGTCTTTTATGCTGGATTTTCATCTTTTCGGTCTTAATCCTTGGGGGTTTCATCTCACTAATATCTTGCTTCATATATTTAATGCCATTTTAATTTATTTTATCTTCCTTGAACTTTTAAAAGACGAAAAGATAGCGCTTTTAGTGGCTTTGCTTTTTGTCGCCCATCCCGTGCACACTGAGGCAGTTACTTATATTGCAGGACGGGCTGATCCTTTGGTAGGTTTATTCATTTTAGGGTCATTTTTTTGTTTTATACATTCGACTTCGTGGTTCGACAGGCTCACCGCTCCTTTGACCATCCCGAACGAAGTTGAGGGGCTCAGTATCAATTTCAAACAAACTCCGGTCTCCAGACAGGGAAAATTGATTAAATCAAGAATCATTTTAGAGAAAACGACTATCCTCTATATAAGCTCACTGGCCTTATTTGTCTTGGCGCTATTGTCTAAAGAATTGGCAATAGTTTTTCCGCTTGCCCTTATTATTTATTATCTGTCTTTTAGAAAAGAGCAGACTCTTAAATCGGGTGTTTTATTTGGCATAATACCTTTTGTCGTTTTAGGCTTAATTTATATTCTATTAAGATTAAAGGCCTTGGTGCCTCTGGGTCATATTTCGTTTAATGCTGGATATCCCGTTTCTGTTCGGCTGTTTGTCTTTATTACCCATTTAGTAACCTACTTTAAAATTTTATTCCTGCCGTTTGGTTTACACATGTCCCGCAATGTGGTTTTATTTTCGCCGCAGGCGCTTTTAAATCCCCGGGTGTTTTTTTCTATAATATTTTTTATCCTCGTAGTTTATGCGATAATATTGGCTTATAAAAAGAGGAATTATTTTGTAGGATTCTGGGGGAGTTGGTTTTTTGTATTTTTGCTGCCCCAGTCGGGTTTATTTCCCATTAATGCCTTTATGGCTGAACATTTTTTGTATCTTCCCTCAATTGGATTTTTTGCGATTTTAGGTTATTTTTTGCTAAGATATCTAACTAAACGAATCTGGATTATTATTCTGATATTTTTATTATTATTTTATGGCTATCATACCATCCAGCGCAATCTCGAATGGCGCCAGCCCTTAAGATTCTATAAGTCTTTGGTTGAGAGGTCGCCATATAGTTTTACTGGCTATAATAATCTTGGCCTTATTTATGAGCAGGACAGATTACTGGATAAAGCCCAATCCTGCTTTGAGGAAGCGATACGCATTAAACCAGATTTCTGGCAGGCCTATCTTAACCGCGCCAGGATCTTTTATAAAAAAGGCAAAGTCAATGAGGCAATAATTCTATGCCAAGAGATTATAAAAGAAAATCCTAAATTTTTATACGGCTATACCGTCTTAGCCAGTATTTATGCCGACGAGAAACTATATAACAAGGCAATTGAAGAATTTAGTAAGGCGGCTAGACTTTTTCCCGGGAATCCCGGCATTTATAATAGCCTGGGATTAATTTATCGTAATCTATCCCGGGATAATTCGGCGATTGAATATTTTAAGAGGGCCATTTCCTTAGACAGTAAAAATGAGAATTTCTACAATAATCTTGGAGTCGCCTACAAAGATAATGGCAGCTATGAATTGGCAATTGAATCATATCTAAAGGCATTAAAAATTAACAAAAATTTGGCCCAGGCCCATAATAATTTGGGTATAGTTTATGCAATATTAGGAAGATATCCTGAGGCAGGAATTGAATTTAAAAAGGCGCTTGAATTAAAACCGGACTATAGTGATGCCTTTTATAATCTGGGTTGTCTCTACTGGCAGATAGGTGAATTAGATAATGCCAAGATGTGTTGGCAGAAGACTGTAAGCCTTGAACCAGAACACAAACTTGCCAAGGAGTGGTTGGGAAAATTAAGGGAAACTAGATAATCCTGCCTGCCGGCAGGCAGGCGCTTTTAAAGCGCTACCTGTCTTTTCATATTTTACTGGTTCCTTGAAAAATTCATTGACTTTTTATTGCCCTAAGGTAAAATAAATACTAAAGTTAGGAGAAATCCCGATGAAACAAAACCAGGGCTTTACGCTCTTAGAATTAATGATTGGCGTGGTTATTTTAATGGTGGCCTTGGTAGGGTTACTGACCACCTATGTAAGCTGTTTTGACCTCAATGAGACCATGCGTAATTACACCTTTGCCATGAATGCCGCCCAGAGAAAAATGGAGGAGGTTCGTAACCATACCTTCAGTGATATCTATAGTTATTATGATGACTGCGGTACTTGTGTAGGTACAGGTCACACCTTTCAAATTTCTGATTTCTATCCTTCGGACCCGCCCATAGCAGTTGGAGACAGTCAAGGCGCGGTAGATGTTGTTGTTACTGAGGGGACTGAGGCAGATCCCGATGTATTAAAGGTCTCTATTTATATGTGCTGGAGGCAGAGGAGCGGAAGAATTATTGGCGGAGATGATTCACTTTCCCCTCAGTATAATTCTCCTGTACAACTAGTAACCTTACTTTCAGCTCATTAGTTAAGGAGTCTCTGAAAAAACGCCCAAAACAATGTCAGAGACCTAAAAATTAAAATGTTCGATAATCATAAGCCTGTCAACCGAGGTTTTTCTTTAATCGAGATGATGATTACCATTGCAATTTTTCTTATCATCTCAAGCGCCATTTTCCTGACCCTGGCCACTGGAAGGACCTATTGGTATACCGGAAATACCAAGCTCTCTGTCCAGCAAGAGGCCAGACGGGCAATGGAGTATATGGTAGGTGAGTTACGCCAGAGCCGCTCATCGCAGATTAGCGGCGTTCCTTCTGATGGCCAATATTATAATAGTATTGCTTTCAGGGTTCCTCAGGATAGGACAGATCCTCCTGATAATGATTTGGCAACCGCCGGGGACTTAGAATGGTCAGACCCGATAACCTATTCTCTGGTGCAAGTTGAAGGTATCTCTCGGATTGAACGTACCCCTTCTAAGATTACTGGCAAACGCCAATTTATTGGTAATTATGTTTCGGGTTTAACTTTTAGGCGGGACAATTTCGTACCCAATGTCCTTGAGATTGAGGTAATTGCTCAAAAACAGAATGCCCAGAATGTTACGGTGAGCACTAAAGTACAAACCAATGTTAAGTTAAGGAATTAAATGTACCTGACGCTGCTCTCTAAGGCGAGGTGTACATTTACCCTGAGCATAGCCGAAGGGTAATCCTTCGATTCCCCCGCTTTTGGCGGGGTCACTCAGGATAAATAAAACCAATTAGTATTACATAAGTTACAACACATTTTTGGTTTTATTTAGTTATGCTTAGGTGCTTGAAAACCTAGTTTTTATATGTTATACTTATTAATAGAAAAAGCAGGTGTATTAATTTCGTTGAAAAACTCGCCCAAATTCATGGCGAGTCCGCCGATCTTTTTGGCGGAGGCAAACCATTCGCAAGGATGGGACGCAAAGCTAATAGGGCCCCGAAGTAATGTCGGGGTAGCCAGTTGCCAATGAATGCGTAAACCTATTCTTTGCGAAGAATAGGTTTTTTTTATTTAGTGAAGACACAATTTACGGCAACGTTAGTAAACGTAAATTGTTTGTCTGAACTAGATCCTTGACATCTACCTTGAATTTAATATTTTTAGGTAAATGTCAAGGATTCAATTCGCGCAAACACTTGACAAGCTTGTCAAGTATGCGCTTATTGAAGGCGGTGATTTGTATGAATAAAAAAGGTTTTGTCTTGATCTCGTCTTACATGATTGTAAGCGTGCTTTTGATTATTGGGGTCTCTTTTGTGGTGCGCAGTATCGCAGAAAAACGTGCCGCAGAAAGGGCATTCCTTAATACCGCCGCGCTTTATATGGCCGAGTCAGGAGTAGAATGTACCTGGAATTATTTAAGAGGCTTAACAAATCCTCCTACCAATGCCAATAATGAAGTTGTAACTGCTTGCTCTAATCAGGATTTATGTAATGGCTCCTGTAGCGGACCTTCGGGTTGCACGAGTTTATGCGGTAAATACTCAACCACCATTACCTCGATTTTAAGATCGGGCCAGCGTCCGAGTATCAGGATAATTGCCACAGGTACTGTTTCGAGTGGCTCAAATACTGTAACACGCCAGCTGGTGGATGAGATCCGGCTAGACGATTATGCCCGCTATGCCTATTTTACCAATACCGAAGAATATTTTAATAACAAGGTCTGGTTTATCTCTAATGATAGTTTAAACGGGCCGACCCAGACCAATGGCCAGCTGCATATCTCAGGAGACCCTACTTTTAATGATAGCCTATCCGGCTATGAGTATGCGGTAAGGATGTCCTATTCCAGTATTGACTATATGCACGGTGGCCCGCCTACTGATAACCCCAATTTTATCACCGGAATCCAGATGGGCGCAGAAAAAGAGGAGTTGCCTTCCAAGGCCCTGGAATTACGTGGTGCAGTCGGACCCGGTGAACTAGGACTGAAACTGAATGGAAGCACTACCATTATTTTAAATAGTAATGGGACGATGAATGTAACCAATTCCCAAAATGGCTGGAATAATTATAATACGTCTCTGCCTCTTAATGGCGCAGTGTTTGTATATGGCGGAGATGTTATGGTATCAGGCGTTCTTGATGGTCAGTTGACCATCGGAACTAACCGCAATATCATTGTGACAGACAACATTACTTACCTGGATAAGACTGGAACTGACCCGGACTTTGCGGATGTCTTGGGCCTTATTGCCGAGAAGGATGTGAAGATAGGCAGTAGCGCCCCTACAAATGTTGAAGTTGATGCCAGTATTATGGCCTTAAGCAAGTCTTTTATGGTGGAGGATTATGATGGTCCTAACAAAGGGACATTGACAGTTTATGGCGGAATTATTCAGCGCGATCGCGGCCCCGTGGGTACTTTTGACCCTGTTCATAATGTAAAGGCAAGCGGCTACAGCAAAGACTATCAATATGACAGTCGTCTTGCAGGAGCGCTCACGCCACCGTTTTACCCAAAAACTAATGATTATCTCAATCTTTCTTGGCAGGATGAGCAATATGCTCTTCCCGCAAGCAATGCGTCTGATGAGACGCCACCGCCTTTGGAGTAGGGCGCATTACAATAAAATATAACTTCATAAAAATTAATATCTTATGATTACACAGATTATAAAAGCAGATTACGCAGATTGGGCATCGTAAAAAATCTATGTAATCAACAGCCCAAAACAGAATTTTGTGAAGCCCTAATAATAAAAACTTAAGAGGACATTGATGGGAGATTATAAAAAATTGTTTATTGTAGTAATAATTATTTTTGTCTTTGTGGCCATAGCCGTAATTCTAACTTCCTTCGAGAAGAAGGATATCATCAAATTGACTCCTGTGAAGGAAGTAGCCCCTAAGCCAAAAATTCAGATAGAGGAACTTAACCCGGAGATACCGGGATTTCCCCAAATGCCCCAGAAGGAAACCAGGGTTACAAACCAGGAAGTTCAGGGGTCGAAAGAAAAAATCAGTCCATCCGAAAAAGAGGACTCAAATGTTGCTGAATCTGTGATAGAAGAAGAGGAAATTTTTTCGGAAAGTTCGCCAGTTACCTCGGGTCAAAAACTGCCTGTTAAGCCTACAGAGGAAGACAGGATAAAAGCCTTGCCTAAAGGAAGGGTGCTCTATTAAGGCCATGTATTTTAAAATTAGATAAATGCCTTTATTCCAATTCCAACCCAAAACCAGTATCGGCCTAGATATTACGCTGACGACGATAAAACTTATTCAGATTAGGCACAAAAAAGAAAAACCCGAAGTCACTAATATTGCTTTTTCCAATATCGAGTCCGATCCCATAAACACCATAAAGAGCCTCCTTAATTCTATAAAATTAGATTCTAAAATAGTAAATACGACCCTCTCCGGCCAAGGCGTGGTTATCCGTTATGTGCAGTTGCCAAATATGACCGCTGAGGAGCTTAATAGTGCCGTAAAATTTGAGGCGGAAAAATATATCCCGTATCCTGTTAATGAGGTTTACCTTGATGCTAAAATAATCAAGGAGTCTTATAAGGAAAATAAGATGTTGGTGCTTTTGGCTGCTGCCAAAAAAGACCTGGTCCAGGGCCGTATAAATTTATTAAATAGCGTTGGCCTTGAACCGGCAATTATTAATGTTAGCGTCCTGGCAGTGATTAATGCCTTTAACTTTTTCGAGCCTTCCAAAGCGACCTTAAAAAAAGATGAAAAACCCCAGCCTGTCGCCCTTCTTAACGTTGAGGAAAATATTGCTAACTTGAGTATTTTAGAGGCAAGCTTACCGGTTTTTAGCCGTGATATAATTTTAGGTCAAAGAGAGGCTTCATTAGCAACCAGTGACTCATCCTTAATAAATTTAGCTAATGAGATTAGGCTGTCTTTTGACTTTTACGAAAGCCAGGAGAATGTCCCCATCAGCAATTTATTCATGAGCGGTTCTCTGCAGAAGACAAAAGGCGTTGATACCTTCTTGAATCAGAATCTTGGCGTTGAGATTAAGACTTGGGATCCTTTTTCAAAATTGAGTTTTATTCCAAACCTGGATAAGGCAATTTTAAAAGATAGAGAATCAGAATTTACCGTAGCAATTGGTTCGGCCTTGCGGTGATTTTTCCCGCCGAAGGCGGGTCCGCCTTTGGCGGAAATTATCACTGTAATCATAAATAAAATGATCGAGATAAATCTTCTACCCGCGCAGCTGCGTAAAAAGAGAAAAGTCATACCTAATTTACCCGCCAAGGTTTTTTTGATCTTGCCTTCGGTAGTGGTCGGTATTTTGATCTTTTTGCATTTATTGTTTATTGGTATTATCTTAATAGAGAAAAACCAGATTTCAGGACTCCAGCAGGAATGGCAGGCCTTAACTGATAAGAAGAAAGAGGCGGAGGACATCCGGTCTCAATTAGGTTTAATGGAAGGAAAACTCGGAGGTATTGCGCAGCTCTCTGAAGGAAGGATTCCTTGGGTTGTGAAATTGAATAAGATAAGCGATTTTCTTCCTCAGGGACTTTGGTTAACCCGCCTTTCTATTGACGCCAAAACCTTGAACCTTGAAGGCTCAGCCATATCTTTAAAGTCAGAAGAGATGAGCCTGATCAGTAAGTGCCTGCAGGATTTAAAGGCCGACAAAGACTTTTTTGCTGATTTTAGCGACCTGGAACTTAAATCTATTCAAAGACGCTACATCAAGGATATCGAAGTAGTTGATTTTATAATTGCGGGTAATTTGATAACCGGGACTAAATAATGAAATTGGTCAAAGAAAAAAGGCAGCTCTATTTGTTATTGGCATTTGGCGCACTGCTGTTTTTGGGGGATATCGTTTTTCTTATGAGATCGCAGATTACAAGCATCTTTAGCCTTAATTCCCAGAGGATGAAGTTAAATAGAGATATTACGGCGGCCAAGACGGAAATTGCTCAAATAAATCGCCTAAAAGAACAATATAAAAATCTTGAAGAGTCAATCAATCAAGGGCAGAAATGGTTTATCTCCGAAGAAGAGATACCCTCTTTGCTTGAGAATGTATCTTCTATTGCCAATAATACTGATGTAAAAATTATGCAGATAAAGCCTTTGCAAAAAAGGCAGATTGATGTAGCCGGAAAATCTCAGGATTTTTCGCCGCTTTCGATATACATTATTGCCCAGGCCGGATACCATCAATTAGGAAGATTCTTAAATCAACTGCACGATAATAAGGTATTTATGAAGACAAGCGAGCTCGATATATTACCGGATGCAAAGAATTATTTGCGCCATAACATCAAGCTGGTTTTGACTGTATTTCTGGTAAAAAAATAACCGCAAAGAACGCAAAATAGCTGCTAAAAATACACTCACACCGCAAAGACGCCTGCCTGCCGGCAGGCAGGCAAAGAAAAATTTAGCGCTTTTGCGATAAAAAAAGAAAACTAAATGACGTAAGCCGGTATTTTGCGGCCTTTGCGGTATAAAGAAATATATATTTTGCGCTTTTGCGATAAAAAAATGATAAAATTGTTTATTAATAAAATGAATTGTGTTATAATAAGCATATCAATAGGCGCTCTATTTTGTCTTTCATTTTGTTTTGCATTGGAAGCGTCTAAGGCGAGAAGATTTGCTTACGATGATAAAGGTTTACGTGATCCCTTTTATCCGGTAGTCAGTCCGGAAGGATACTTGTTAGTAAATCTTGAGCCTGCGACTGAGATGTCGGATATCAAGCTTGAAGGGATCATCTATGATCCCCAAGGCGTGTCATTTGCCATTGTAAATGGCACTGTAGTTAGAGAATTTGAGATGATTGGTGGATTTAAATTAAAGACGATTGAGAAAAACGAAATTACTTTAGAAAAAAATGATCAAATATATAAGATACAATTGAAAAAGGAGGAATAGATGAAGGCAAGATACCGGGCGCTTAAGGCTGTTTTGTTTTTTACCATTATCATGGCTGGAATTATATTTTTAAGTTCAAGCTCTTTTACGCAGGAGATTAGTCTGCCTGATGATTTGGGTTTTACTCAAAATGAAACAATGCCTGCGACCGAGATCCCTTTAGAAATGACTTCCAATCAAGAGCTTAATGAGCCGGCTCCCGCAGAGTTCGAACTGCCAGCTATGGAAGAGACTATGCCGCAAACCGAGGGGATTGAAAAGGAAGAAGTATTTGAGCCAGTTCCGGTCCCGGAAGTCCTGCCTCTTATAGAAACGCCAGCTGTACCAGCCGATGAGCCTAAAAAAGAAGAAACTGCTCCTGCCGGCGCCGAGATCATGAGCCCGTCGAGCACAAATGTGACCTTGGATTTTAAAGATGCAGATATCCGCAATGTCTTAAGAATCCTTTCCTATAAAAGTGGCGTTAATATCGTGGCTTCTCCCGAAGTAAGCGGAATGGTTACGATTCGACTTATGGATGTTCCGTGGCAAACTGCCTTGGATGTTATCTTAAAGACCTACGGTTTTGGTTATGAGAAACACGAAAATATTATTGCGGTCAGCCCTCTGGATAAACTCACTGCCCAGAAAAAGGCAGAGGCAGATCTTGCCCAGGTTCAGCCTACAGAAACTCGGGTATTTAATTTAAGGTTTATCGATGCCGGAGATATGAAAAAGGCCATCGAGAGTCAGTTGTCGCCCCGCGGTAAGATTACGGTTTTAGAGATGACCGGGCCTGCAGGTTGGGAATTTGGTACCTCAGAATTTGGCAAAAGAAAAAGGTTGACCGAAGAGAGGCGCTCTCGTTCCAAGATCTTAATTATAAGTGACGTTCCACCGGCCTTAGATAAGATTGCCAAGGTTATAAAAGCAATAGATATTATGCCTCAACAGGTCTTAATTGAGTCCAGGATTCTTGAGGTGCAAAAGGATGTTTTAAAAGATTTTGGCCTGGATTTTGGAACAGGGACTACCGGTGCAGAATCTGCCGCTGTCCAAATGGTCAATGTTAGAAGGTCCATGGACATATCCAGAGAAACCGCTGGTCTTCATAGCCTGGGCTCAGAGCTTGCACCTTCGGCATTCGGACCTAAGGCGTCAGCCATAGGTGGAGTAGAGCCATTTAATATGGGCCTCGAGTTAGTCTATAAGAAACTCACCGGTATTCAATTTGAGGTAATCCTGCATGCTCTTGAGGAAGATGCGCGCACCAATACTTTATCCGCCCCGCGGATTTTGACCTTGAATAACCAGGAGGCCTCAATATTAGTGGGTACTAAATACCCTATCCTTGAATCCAGTACCAGTGAATACGGGACAGTTACTACGACCTTAGGTTATTATCAGGATATAGGTATCCAGTTAAATGTGGTGCCCCAGATTAATGCTGATGGTTATATCAATATGATTGTTCATCCGGCAGTTACTTCTACCACTCAGCAGATAGGAACCAATTTGTATCCGATTATTGAATCTCGGGAAACCGAGGTTCAGATTTTGGTCAAAGATGGCGAGACAGTTGTTATCGGAGGGCTGCTTAAAGATGTTAAAACCACAAGCAAATTTTCCATTCCTCTTTTAGGTGATATACCTATCTTAGGAAAACTTTTCCAACGAAATACAATAGACACCGGCAAGGTTGATTTATTGGTCTTTATTACTGCCCATATTATACAATCAGAGGCGGAAGATCCGCTTGTCAAGGTAGAGGAAAAAATTATACCCCAGCCAACACAGAAGCCAATGATAACCAAGGTCCCGGCACCTGCGCTAACACCACCTAAGACAGAAGAGCCTAAAAAGTGAAGACTCCCCGTGATAAATCACGGGAGCCTCTCTTTTTTAGAGTTCCGACGCTCCTTCGGAGGTCGGAACTCCGATCTCCGACGAGACGTCGGGGCGTCGGAGTAAATTTTTTTAAAATAGAGAGAACTGAACTTGTTTTAAGAAATAGGGCTTCGCAAAAATCAATACTTTATGATTACAACGATTAAAAAAATAGATTACGGTGATTAATTATCGAATAAACAATCTCTGCAATCTATTTAAAATCACTGTAATCAACAGCCCGAAACATAATTTTGTGAAGGGCTGTTCCAAAAGGCAAGAGGTTTTGCCTTTTTTTTATCCGATGACAAAAAAAAGATATAAAATAGAATTTCGTTTTTCTAAATTAGCCATGATGCGTTTTATTTCGCATCTGGATCTAATGCGTGTTTTCACCCGCGCCCTTAGACGCACCGGGATAAATATATATTTTAGCGAAGGATTCAGTCCCCATCCTAAAATTTCTTTTAAGCGCGCCTTAAAATTAGGCGAGGAATCACTTAACGAAGAGGCAGCGTTTTATTTATTGGATGATATTAGTCCCGAAGATTTCCGGTTGAAACTTAATCAACAACTACCTGAAGGGATTAAGATAGAGGAGGCTTATTTAAGTCAAGTTATATGAGCAAAGAGATTCTTATCAATGTTGAGGCCCAGGAGAGGCGCCTAGCTATAATTAAAGAGGGTAAACTCGAAGAGTATTTTATTGAGCGGCCCCAGTATAAAACCATTGTGGGTAATATCTATAAGGGCCGGGTTAAGTCCGTAGTAGCCTCTATCGGAGCAGCCTTTGTCGATATCGGCAAAGAAAAAAACGGTTTTCTCTATTTAAGCGAGAAACCCGAACATTTTCTTGAGCAGCCGGTTGAAGAGTATAGCCTGTTTAATAACCAGATCCATAAAGACCAGGAATTATTGGTCCAGGTAGTCAAAGAATCCTTTGGCACTAAAGGCCCGCGTATTACCACCCACATAAGTATCCCCGGAAGATACCTGGTTCTTATGCCCCAGGACCGTCATATCGGCATATCACGCAGGATTGAGTCTGATGTTGAAAGGGCCAGGCTTCTTGGTTTATTGTCGAGCCTCCCGCTGCCTAAAGATGTAGGCTTTATTGTCCGCACTGCTGCAGTAGGATGTGATAAAAGGCAGTTATTGCGGGATATGAATTTTTTGACGAAGTTATGGAGGGGGATTATCAAGAATCAGAAGCGCAAGAAGTCCCCGAGTATAACCTATGAAGAATACGATCTAAGTTTAAGGATTATGCGCGATTCTTTTACCGAGGACGTCAATAAAGTAATCGTAGATAATTACGCCGAATATCGCAGGATAGTCCACTTTATAAAAAGTTTCCTTCCGCATCTGGTAAGACGGGTTGAGTTTTATTCTAAAGATGCTCCTTTGTTTGAAGAGCATAAGATTGAAGAGGAGATCGAGAAGATCTTTGGTAACAGGGTATTCCTAGATTGTGGAGGCTATCTGGTTATCGAGCCTACTGAAGGCCTCGTGGTCATTGATGTAAACAGCGGAAGATTCAAAAAGAAGACCTCGACAGAGGATATGGCATTCTCGGTAAACCGCCAGGCGGCGCTTGAGGCAGCCCGCCAGATTCGTCTTAGGGATTTGGGCGGGATTATTGTCATTGACTTTATTGATATGATGGAAGAAAAACACCGCAGAGAAATATTTAGGATTTTAAAAGACGCGCTGAAAAACGACAGCGCCAAGGCAGATATCTTGGGAATTTCAAAGTTTGGGCTCGTGGAGATGACCCGAGAGAGGGTATATCGAACCGTGGAGAGCCTTTCTTATACAAAATGCCCTTACTGCGAAGGAAAAGGTAGAATTAAATCTGTTACCACCATCTCGATTAATATTATCCGCTCCTTAAGGCAGCACCTTAAAAGCAATCCCAAAAGAGAGCTGAATATCTATCTTAATCCCAAGGTCGCGGAATATTTATTGAATCAGAACAAATTCTTAATCGAAAGGCTTGAAAAGCAATTTAAAAACAGGATTTTTATCTTTTCCGATCCGCTCCTGCATGTTGAACAATCAAGATTTTCATAAGCCAAAAAGGAAGTTTTAACCCGCCTGCCCTTGACTAAGATTCAATAGTGTGTTAAAATATCTCCTCTAAATTCTGTCCTTAAGAAGGCTGTTTTTGGCTTTAAGTTGAAGAATTCGTCCCACCATTTTGGATAGATAACATTAGCGTTTACAAACAAAAAGGCCGGTATTCCTGCTGCCGGTGAGGCAGACCTGCCTCACCGGCAGGCGGGTATAAGTCAGGTGTTCATTAAAAGGGAGACAAAAATGTATGCAATCGTAAAAGTTGGCGCAAAACAGTATAGGGTAAAACCAGGGGACATAATCTATGCCGAGAAACTAGAGGCAAAATCCGGTAAGTCCATTAATTTGACTGAGGTAATGCTTGTTTCTGATTCACAGGAGTTAGCAGTGGGTAGCCCCTTTGTAAAAGGGGCCCATGTAGTGGCGCAATTTTTAGGCGATGTAAAGGCCAGAAAAACCATTTCCTATAAATACCGTCGCCGCAAGAACTGGCATACCAAAAAAGGTCATCGTCAGGTCCTTTCGAAATTAGAGATTAAGAAGATTGCCTTCGGCGAAAAGTCTAAGTAGTCTTAAAAAGAATGCTCATTGACAGAGTGAAAATTGAGGTAGCTGCCGGTTCCGGCGGCAATGGCTGCAATAGTTTTTTTAAAAGAAGAGGTGCCCGTCACCGTGCCGTGCCAAACGGCGGCCCAGGAGGCAAGGGCGCAGATGTAGTAATGGTCGCCAGCCGCCACGTGCGGACCTTACGCGACTTTACCTTCCATCGTCATTTTAAGGCCCGGCAGGGAGGTCATGGCTCCAGCAATAACAAGAATGGACGAGGGGCCGAAGACTTGGTAATTAAAGTGCCGCTTGGTACGGTTATAACCGACCTTGATACGGGTTCTTTATTGGCGGATTTGACCGAAGAAGGCGAGTCTGTAATTGTAGCAAAAGGCGCAGCCGGCGGAGAAGGCAATATAAAGAGCCCTGAAGCCACGCCCGGAAGAGCCGGAGAGGCCAAGACTCTACAATTAGATTTAAAACTCATCGCGGATGTAGGCATAGTCGGTTTTCCTAATAGCGGGAAATCCACCCTAATTTGCGGTATATCCAGGGCAGATTCAAAGATTGCAGATTATCCCTTTACTACCAAAGAGCCGATTTTGGGGGTCATCCAGAAAGAGGAATTTTCTATTGTAGTGGCGGATATGCCCGGCCTGATTAAAGATGCTCATCTAGGCAAGGGTCTGGGGGACAGGTTCCTCAGGCACATCGAAAGGACAAAGTTATTAGTGCACCTTGTGGATATGTCAGGGGTATCTTTTCAAGATCCTATGGAGGCATATGAATCTCTTAATGAAGAGCTGGCCCTTTACAGTCCGTCTTTGGCCAAGAAAGAACAGATTATCGTTGCCAATAAGATGGACTTACCCGATGCCCCCAAGAATATTTTAAGATTCAAAAAAAAGATGAAAAAGAAGGTTCTGGCTATTTCGGCATTAAAAAGACATGGCCTGGAGGAGTTAATTGAAGAAATCAGATCTAGATTATAAGTTGATAGTAGTTAAACTTGGTTCAAGCGTGATTGTATCGGCCTCCGGAGGTATTGATCATGAGAGACTGCGCAATATCGTTTTTGGAATCTCGGACCTTTACGAGAAAGGCAAATCCGTGGTCTTGGTTTCTTCCGGCGCGATTGCCTGCGGGATGTCGTTATTGGGACTCCAGAAGAGACCGAAAGAGATCAACCAGCTGCAGGCAGTAGCCAGTATTGGCCAGATTGAATTGATGTCTCTTTACAGCCGGCTTTTCAATGAAAAAAAGCGCCATTGCTCGCAGGTCCTTTTGACCTGGGATGATTTTAATAATAGAGTCCGTTACATCAATGCCAAACATACTTTATTTTCGGCCGTAAAGTATAATTCTGTTCCTATCATCAATGAGAATGACGCCGTATCTACCGACGAGATAAAGTTCGGAGATAATGACAGGCTTTCAGCCTTAGTAGCTAATCTTATTGACGCAGATCTTTTAGTTATCCTTTCTGACGTGGACGGTCTATACCGCCAAAATGAAAAAGAGGTTATTAAGGTCGTCGAAAGATTGGACGCTAGTATTCTAAAGATGGTCTCTGATGGTCATAAAGAGGCCTGTGTAGGCGGCATGTCCTCAAAATTGGAGGCAATACGCATAGCCACGCAGGCGGGGATTCCCTCTATTATTGCCAATGGCAAGACCGATGGAATTCTTAACAAAATAATGGACAACGATTATTTAGGGACATTTTTCTTACCTAAGACCAAAGGCCTGGTTGCCAAAAAGCGCTGGATTGCTTATGGCACTAAACCTAAAGGAAAAATCATCGTTGATAAAGGGGCAAGAGTTGCATTAAGCGAAAAGAACAAGAGTCTGCTCTGTGTCGGGATTACTGATTTATCCGGTGATTTTCAAAAAGGCGATATTGTGATGATCTGTGAAGAAAAGATGAGAGAATTCGCAAGGGGCATCAGTAATTATTCAGCCCTCGAATTAAAAAAGGCAAAGAAAGGTTCACGGCTCGGCAAAGAAGTGGTGCATAGGGATAACCTGGTAATAATCTAATAAATATGGGAACCTTTAAAAAAGAAGAAATATTAAAGATCGCTCAACTTGCTAAGGCCGCCTCTTTCTGCATGAGCCAGTTATCCACTAAGACTAAAGATGAGGCGCTTATTAGGATGTCTGGCGCGCTTGTTGAAAACTGCGAAAATATTCTCAGGGAAAACACAAAGGACCTCGTTCTGGCAAGGAAGCAAAAATTAGCCAGGTCATTTATCGACAGACTCACCCTAAACAGGGAACGCATAAATAAGATGGCGCATTCAATAGGCGAGTTGGTTAAATTACCTGATCCTGTGGGAGGCGTGATTAAAGAATGGACCTCGCCAATAAACGGCCTTTTGATTAAAAAGGTGCGCGTGCCCATTGGCGTAGTGGCTATTATCTATGAGTCAAGGCCGGATGTGACGAGCGACTGTATTGGCCTGTGTATGAAATCCGGAAATTGCGTGATTTTAAGAGGAGGAAGCGAATCATATTACTCTAATCAGATAATTTGTAAAGTGCTTAATGAAGCTGCCACAGATGTGATTCCTCCTGGTGCGATAAATATGATTCCGCAGAAAGAAAGGCAGTCTATAGATGTTTTATTAAAATTAAATGATTATATTGACCTGGTGATTCCACGGGGAGGAGAAGGCCTGATTAAAAAGGTAACCAGTATTTCGCGAATCCCTGTAATTAAGCACTACAAAGGAATCTGCCATGTCTATGTGGATAGCGATGCTAATTTAGAGATGGCCGAAAACATCTGTCTTAATGCCAAGGTCGAGCGGCCGGGGGTCTGTAATGCCATGGAATCGATGCTGGTACACAAGGAGATAGCGAAAAAATTCTTGCCCGTAATGCTTGAGCGTTTTAGAATAGCTGGCGTAGAGATCCGCGGCTGTAAAGAGACGGCAAAGATTGTAAAATGGGTAAAACTAGCCAGCGGGGATGATTTCCGGACAGAGTATCTGGACCTGATTTTGTCGGTAAAGGTCGTGGATAACCTTGATGAGGCAGTTAGCCATATCAATAAATATGGAACTCATCATAGCGATAGCATCATTAGCGAAAATAAAGAAACAGCCCAGAAGTTCTTAGAGAGGGTCGATTCTGCCTGCGTGTATCATAATGCCTCGACGCGTTTTACCGACGGATATCAGTTTGGTATGGGGGCAGAGATGGGAATCTCTACGGATAAAATCCATTGCCGCGGACCCATGGCCCTGGAGGAACTTACCAGTTACAAATACATCGTATACGGAAAAGGACAGGTTAGAAAATAGGTTGTATGAGGTTGTCTGAAGTTGCAAATGCAACCTTATTCAACCTTAGATAACCTCATTTAACATCAGACAACATTTAATTATATGAGAATCGGCATATTAGGCGGGACTTTTAATCCTATACACACCGGCCATCTGATTTTAGCCGAAGAGGTCCGCAATTGCCTATATCTGGATAGGGTAATTTTTATTCCTTCTAATTTACCGCCGCATAAAGATGAGCGTGATATCGCACCAGCCTTACATAGGCTAAGGATGGTTAAACTTGCCGCCAGCAACAACCCGAATTTTAGCGTCTGTGATATTGAGATTAAGCGCAAAGGCAAATCATATTCCGTTGATACTATAAAACAATTAAAAGAAAAACTGGGAAAAAATACCGAGCTCTTTTTCATTACAGGTTCAGACGCATCTAATTACCTAAGAAAATGGAAAGATGTTAAAGAACTTTTTAAGTTAGCAAAGTTTGTCATGGCCCTTCGTCCCGGATATAAATTAAAAGGGATTTATCGTGATGTAATTACCTTAAAGATTAAGGCGCTGGATATCTCGGGATACGAGATACGCCAGCGAATTAAGCGAAATGAATCTATCAGGTATTTGATGCCTGACTTGGTGAGAGAATACATAGAAAAAAAAGGCCTCTATCGATGAAAAAAACCATTAAAGTAGCAGCATCAGTTTTAGCCGTTGATTTTAGTAATTTAGAAAAAGAGATAAAATCGGTTGAGTCTGCAGGAGTCGATTTACTTCATATAGACGTGATGGATGGTCATTTTGTGAATAACATTACCATCGGCCCCTGCGTAGTTGAGTCAATCAGAAAGGTTACAAAACTGCCCCTTTTAAGCCACCTTATGATCAGTAATCCCCAGAAGTATGCCCTCAATTTTGCCGAGGCTGGTTCAGATCTTGTCACCATGCACATTGAGACGATCTCGGTTTCGGATTTTATCAGGGTGGCTAAAAAACTAAAGGAAAGACGGGTAAAAGTCGGGGTTGCCTTAAACCCAGCCACACCTCTTTTAAAAATCAAGGCCTTAGCTGATGTAGTGGATTTAATCCTGGTGATGTCAGTCAATCCTGGTTTTGGCGGACAAAAATTCATGCCCGAAGTTTTGCCCAAGATTGTTAATCTGCGAAAGATATTTAAAAAAGATATTGAGGTCGATGGTGGAATAAACGCCCGGAACGCCGCTCTTGTTATTGCTGCGGGAGCTAATATCCTGGCTGCAGGCTCATATATCTTTAAATCCCAGGATAGATATCTAGCCATAAGGAGCTTGAGAAATGCAAAATGAAACAAGTATTAATGTACCAAAAACAAATGTTATAAAATTCGGGACTGACGGTTGGCGCGGGATTATTGCCAAAGATTTTACTTTTGATAATGTCCGGGCGGTCTCCCAGGCCATTGCCGATTATGGGCAGGAAGTGGTTCCAAGAGAAGAAAAGCGAAGACTAAAGGTTGTGGTGGGTTATGATACCAGGTTTTTATCCGCGGAATTTGCCGAGACGGTTTCCTGCGTCCTGGCAGCTAATGATATCGAGGTCATCCTAAGCGAACGCCCACTCACTACGCCCATGGTCAGTTTTGCCATTAAAAATAAGGGCTATGATCTCGGGGTGGTAATTACGGCCAGCCATAATCCAGCCGCGTATAACGGCCTAAAGATTAAAAATTCCCGGGGCGGCGCTGCCGATGTATCAGTAACAAAAAAGGTCGAAGCTAACCTATTTCGCAATAAGATTAAAATACTCACTCCAGAAGAGGCAAGAGTAAAGGGTCTCATAAAATTAGATGACCTTGTACCTGATTACATCAATTTCATCCGATCTTATATTGATATGAAGGTTTTAAAAAAGGCAAGATTTAAGGTTTTGGTTGATGTGATGCACGGAAGCGGAAATGGATATCTGGACAAGATCCTTGAAAAGACTTCTCTTCAGATTTCTCTCATGCGTTCTGATATCAATCCTTCTTTTGAGGGTAAGCGGCCCGAACCCATTGAGCCTAATCTAGAAACCATTATCCATAGGATGAAGAAAGAAAGATTTGATATCGGCCTGGTCCTGGATGGCGATGCGGATAGGATTGCAGCGGTAGCCCCGGGTGGCGAGTTCATCAGCCCGCAGAAGATTTTGTCTCTGCTGATTCTTCATTTGATAGAAGACCGGCACTGGTCGGGGGCAGTAGTCAAGACTATCGTCGGGACTACCTTAATTGACAGGATTGTGGAAAAATTAAATCTGCAGGTTTTTGAGACACCGGTGGGTTTTAAATATATCTCTAAGCTCATGCAGGAAGAAGATATAGTAATCGGCGGAGAAGAGGCCGGGGGGATCGGTTTTAAGAACTATATCCCTGAGCGTGATGGAATCCTGGCAGGAATTCTCATATTAGAGATGCTCGCCAGCCGACGCGCGGGCATTAATAAGTTATTGGCCAGTTTAAATAAGGAATACGGAAGATTCTTTTATGAAAAGACAGAGAAAGAAATAACGAAAACAAAATTTAGAGACATTAAGAATCTACGGATTCCCAAGAGGCTCTTGAATAAGAAAGTCATAGAGGTCAAGGATTTCGATGGAGTTAAGATTATCTGCGAAGACTCAAGCTGGCTAATGCTTAGGCTATCGGGTACTGAGCCTATAATTAGGATTTACTCGGAAGCCAACACTAAACAAAAGGCTCGAGAGCTAATCGAGATAGGAAAGAAGATGATTCGTACTTGATTATTTTCCGGTTTTCAAGATTGCTTTGCGCGATTGCTTTAAAGTATTTGTTTAATTTTAAGGTATACGCAAGTGAGAATATACCCAAAAAAGGCAGTTTTATCTTCGTTTCAAATCATGCCAGTTTTCTTGACCCGATCATTTTAAGCGTTACCTGCCCCAAGATTGCGAGCTTCATGGCCAAAAAAGAGTTATTTGCAAATAAATTATTCGGATGGTATCTTGGGCAGTTGGGATGCTTTTCGGTCAACAGGGAAACCTTGGACTTGGCTGCGGTTAAAGAGGCGCTTCGGCGCATCGGCCAGGGAAAGATTCTTATCATGTTTCCTCAGGGAGGAAGAAGGCAGGGGCTTGATCCAGCCGAGGCAAAAGGCGGAGTGGGATTTCTCGCCAAAAAGGCGGCAATTCCAATTGTGCCGGCCTTTATAAAAGGCGCAGACCAGGCCTGGCCGGCTACCTCCAGGTTCTTTAGGCCTCATCCGATTTCTGTCTACATCGGCAGGCCCATCAGTCCTTTTGGCGCGCTTGATCGAGACCAATTAACCGCCAAAGTAATTGAAGAGATAAAAAATCTCGAGAAAGAAAACTCAGGTTGAATTAAACGGCAGTTGCCAATTTTTATTGCGTCCTGAAAGTTTTCATGCCTGCCTGCCGAAGCCTTAGCGTAGGCAGGGCATCAACCCCCGAAGGGAGTGAATTTATTTAGCTTTTCATCGGGATCCCGAAGTAATTTTTCTCCCGAGGGTAGTGACTTCTTGAGAGAATCATCGGGATGCCGAAGTAATACTTCACAGAGATACTACATTCGGCAGAATAGAAACTACATTCGGGACAAAAACTAAGCGCCAGCTGGCAGTTTTTGGTTGGGTCCTGAAGGTTTTCATGACATCAACCAAAAACTAAACGCCAGCTGGCAGTTTTTGGTTGACAACTATTGAGTATTAGAAGATAATGGTATGCTTAATTTTTCCAATGCAAACACAACTTCGATTTTCAAAAATCTGATAATAGGAGGATGATTTTTTATGTTAGAAGAAAAAGATACAACCTTAGCAAGGCTCTATGAGGAAAGCCTGAAGATTATAAATGAGGGCGAGATCATCAAGGGAAAGATAGTAAACATCAGCCCCAAAGAGGTCTTAGTTGATATAGGCTTTAAATCCGAAGGGGTAATTTCAAAATCGGAATTTTTCCATGTTAAGGACTTAGAAGTAGGCAAAGAGATCGAAGTCTATGTGGAGTCTAAAGAAGATGACAGCGGGATGGTGGTCCTCTCTTATGAAAAGGCCCAGAAATTAAAGGGCTGGGACAATATTACCAAGAGTTTTAAGGAGGGCGATCTTGTTGAAGGTCGTGTAAAAAGCAAGGTTAAAGGCGGATTTTTTGTTGAGGTATTTGGCATAGATGCGTTCCTGCCAGCTTCTTTATCCAGCTTTAAAGGAATTCCGGATAGGGAGGTTATTAACAAGGGGTTTAAATTCCAGATCTTAAAGGTAAATACCCTGCGTCGTTCATTAATCGTCTCAAGAAAGGATGCCCTGGCCAAGGAAAAAGAAGAGACCAGGGGTAAATTATGGCTGGATTTAAAGATTGGCGAGATCCGTTCTGGTGTGGTTAAAGGCATAGCCGATTTCGGCGCCTTTATCGACCTAGGCGGTATTGATGGGCTCCTGCATATTACTGATATGAGCTGGTCGAGGATCAGTCATCCGTCGGAAATGCTGGCTATCGGGGATAAGGTTGAAGTGGCGGTTCTTTCTATTGATAAAGAGGCGGGAAAAGTTTCCTTAGGCTTAAAACAGCGCACCGCCGATCCTTGGCAGGAAATCGAAACCAAGTTTCCTGTTGGTTCTCGGATAAAGGGTAAAATCGTAAATATCTTAAATTACGGCGCTTTTGTGGAATTGGAAAAAGGTATCGAGGGTCTTATCCATATCTCGGAGATGTCTTGGCAGAAGAGGATCTTCGATCCTAAAGAATTGTTTGCCATCGGAGATATCGTTGAGGTGGTGGTTCTAAATATTGATAAAGAAACCAGACGCATCTCTTTAAGTATAAAACAACTGGAGACCAACCCTTGGCTTGAGGTCAAGGAAAAATATCCCGTAGGCAGCCGTATAACTGGTAAAATCAAAGGCTTTACGGATTACGGGGCCTTTGTGGAGTTAGCTGACAATATCGAGGGTATGATTCATATTTCCGATATCTCCTGGACCAAAAAAATCAACCATCCTCAAGATGTATTTAAGAAAGGCCAGGTTATAGAGCTGGAGGTCTTATCTGTAGATGCGGATAATTGCCGTATGTCTTTAGGTTATAAACAACTCACTCCTAATCCCTGGCCCCAGATTGCCCAGGATTTTCCCATTAACTCGGTTTGGGACGCTGAAGTAATCAATATCAATAATTTCGGGGTTTTTGTAAAGCTGAATGATGACCTTGAAGGTCTTGTGTATAGCCAAGAGGTTGAAAAAGAGGCCCTGGATAAACTAAAGCTTAAAGATATCATTAAAGTAAAAGTTATCAAAGTAGATGTTGAGGCGGCAAAGATCGGTTTAAGCGCCAAGATATAGAAAATGGACGTATCTAGTCAGCTTAAAAAGATAAAACGCGGTACCGTAGAGATAATCTCCGAGCAGGAGTTGAGCCAAAAGTTAGAAGCCTCCCTAAAGTCTAAAACCCCTCTCAGGGTTAAGACAGGATTTGATCCCACCACGCCAGACCTCCACTTAGGGCATACAGTATTACTGCGAAAACTCAGACACTTCCAAGAACTAGGCCATAAGGTAATTTTTTTGATTGGAGATTACACTGCTATTATCGGAGATCCCTCAGGACAGTCGGTAACTCGGAAGATGTTGACTGCTGACCGGGTAAAAGAGAACGCCAAGACCTACCTTAAGCAGGTATCCAAGATTTTAGATACCGAAGATAAAAAGGTATTTGAACTAAGGTATAATTCCGAGTGGTTCGGGCCGGGTAAGGGCGATGTTTTTAAGTTAATCGATTTTATTGATTTAGCCTCAAGATATAATGTGGCCAGGCTCATCGAGCGCGATGATTTTTCCAAGCGGCTTAAAGAAGGAAAACCTATAAGCGTTTCAGAATTTCTCTATCCGCTGATGCAGGCCTATGATTCGGTAAAATTAGGCGCGGATATTGAGATCGGAGGCAGCGACCAGAAGTTCAATCTTTTGGTTGGCCGCGATATCCAGAAGTCTTTTGGTAAGGTGCCCCAGGCAGTGATTACCATGCCGCTATTGGAAGGCCTGGATGGAAAATTAAAGATGTCCAAATCCTACGATAATTATGTAGGTATTAATGAGAAGCCGGCTGAAATGTTTGGCAAGCTTATGTCTAGTTCTGATGAATTAATGTACAAGTATTATGAGCTGTTAACCGATGAAGATTTGGAAAAGGTCAGGCAATTACATCCCAGAGAAGCAAAGCTAAGGCTTGCCCAGGAGATCGTCGGTCAATATCACGGAAAATCTGAGGCGGAAACTGCTAGGCGAGAATTCGAAAACATTTTTAGCCAAGGACAGCTGCCTTCGGATATGCCGCTATATAAATTGACTTCTTCCAAAGGGATCTTGGAGATTTTGGTCGATTCAGGTCTGATTAAGACCAAGAATGAAGGCCGCAGGCTGATTCAAGAAGGGGCAGTTAGTCTTGATGAACAAAAGATTACCGACCCTAACAAAATACTCTTACCCCAAGAAGGAATTTTAAAGGTAGGAAGCCGCAGGTTTTTAAAGCTGGTGGTTTCTTAACTTTTCTCGCCTGTTTTGTCTAATAACGGATCAAAACTACAAACTTTATTTCTTCCCGTCTGTTTAGCCCGATAGAGGGCCTTATCTGCAAAGGCAATTAACTTATCTGAAGTCGTCGCACCGCAAGCAGGGAATGAAGCCATACCCAGGCTTATGGTGCAGTTGAGATTTCCTTGAGAAATAGGAAAATCATAGGCCTCAATAGCTTTTCTTAGTCTTTCTCCATAGATTGAGGCGCCCACCTGGTTAGTATTGGGTAGGATCGCACAGAATTCCTCGCCGCCGTAGCGGGCAACCACATCTACCTTTCGGGAAGTATTGGCTAAAATCTGCGCAAGGTGTTTTAAGACAACATTACCGTTCTGATGCCCGTAAGAGTCATTCACGCCTTTAAAATGGTCGATATCCAGGATGATCAGAGAGAGATTTTGTTCCTCGCGCTTTACCCGCTCAAATTCTGAATCCAGTTTTAATTTAAAATAGCGATGCACAAATAATCCGGTTAAGCCGTCGGTTATGGCCTGGGTTTTTAAGATTTGGCTTTCGATAATCAGGTTAAAATGTTTATATAAATCCGTAATCAGACAGGTAGTCATAACAATAAATACAGGACTGAAGGAATCCATATGAAAATTCTTTAAGAATAGAATAAAACCGGCTGTAAAAACCAATGATATCTCTGAAAACGATAAGATTAATCCCTTTGTCAAAGATAGTTTATATACACATATACAAGTTATCAATCCCAGGATAAAGGAGATAATTAAGCTTATATAATCTGGTATATGTTTTATGAAGTCGTTCCTTAAGATCATGAGTATATCATTTGCATTTATAAATATTCCTGGCATAACCCCGAAAGGAGTGTTATATACATCATGGAATATCTCTGCAGTAGCCCCTACTAACACCAGTTTATCTCTAAACGTATTCTCGGGAAGGTCGTCTTTAACGAGTTTCCAGAAGGGGATAGTATTAAATTCACCTGCTTTTGCGCGAAAGTTAATTGCAGTAGTTCCATCAAACCCGGTCGGAATTTTGATTATCTTAGATTTTTCTTTTGGGTCGGTTTTTCTTAAGATAACATTATTTTTTAACAGAGTTATATCTGATAAGGGAGTTTTTAAGAAGGCACAGGCGATCTTAACTTCAAAGGAAAAATCAACAAAATTTTTATCCTCGAAATAATAAAAGGTTCGGGCATTTCGTACATATAGGTCCTTATCGCGGGGTTTATTTATGAAGCCAAATCCTAGGGCGTCCTGGCGTATGGCTTCAAGCGGTATAACATGTTCTTTGTTAGCACCAATAAAGGAACTCAATATTATATTTCCGCTTTTTCTTATGGCTTCGGCAAGGCCAATATCTTTATCTTTGTCTTCACTTTCTCCGGTAAAGACAGTATCTATAGCTACAATCCGAGGATCATAGGGTATTAGCCTATCTAACAAAGTAGAATATATATCTCTTTGTAACGGCCATTTTTTTTGTAATTTGTTAAAAGATTCATCATCAATTTTCACCACAATAATGTCATTGATCTGGCGGGGTAGAGGGGCGAGTTGATGGGCGAGATTATAAAATAGGTCTAAATTTTTAAGCCTGGCAATAGAGAAGAATTTTGTGTCATAGAGTAAAATAGAGTAGAAAGAGATGTATAGCGCTACTGCCAAAATTATCTTGATTAAATTCTTATATTTTTCTAATTTAAACATAACCTAAAGTCCTTTTGATAGTGTAGCATAGGATAATAATTTTATCAATAAATATAAGTTTAAAGACCTCCGGAGTTTCTTATATAAAAATCGTAAAAATACTTGCGCCCTACTTCGCTAAAGCTTCGTAAGGCTGTTCTTAGAAGTTCTCCTTCGCTGAAGCTTCGGAGAATATCCACCGAAGTCTAAACAAAGGTGGACCTTGGCGAAGGAGAACGCCGAATAAGTTTATTCCCTGCCTGCCCCGAGAAATTCGGAGAATTTCCGGGACTTAGTCCTTGGAATTTTACAAAGTAAAATTCCTAAGGGCCGGCAGGCAGGGGCATCAAGTAAAATTTAAGCGCCAGTTGGCAAGTTTCTTGCGCCGCACAAGTTTGTGCGGCATCAAGTAAAATTTAAGCGCCAGTTGGCAAATTTTACTTGACAAATTTTGAATTTTAGCATATACTTAATCACCTGTGAAAATTATAGATAAGGGTTTTGACAATACGGGATAATTAATAAATCTCGAGAGTGGTCTTTTAGAAAGGCATCGTCTCGATGCCTTTTTTGTTTGTATAGGGCTTTTAACAGTTTGTTCTTTGTAAATTGGAATAGCCAAGCACATTTTGAGGGCTCAAAATCTCTGTTTTTTCGGAGAGTTTGATCCTGGCTCAGAGTGAACGCTGGCGGCGTGGATTAGGCATGCAAGTCGTGCGATCCTGGGACAGAACACCGTTTCGGGATAGCGGCAAACGGGTGAGCAATACGTGAGTAATCTACCTACGAAATAGGGATAATACCGAGAAATCGGTACTAATACCTGATGACATCCTGGTGACGCATGTCACTAAGATTAAAGCTGTAGCGTAAGCTATAGTGCTCGTAGATGAGCTCGCGTCCTATCAGCTTGTTGGTAGGGTAATGGCCTACCAAGGCTTTTGACGGGTAGCTGGTCTGAGAGGATGGTCAGCCACACTGGGACTGAGACACTGCCCAGACTCCTACGGGGGGCTGCAGTCGAGGATCTTTAGCAATGGGCGAAAGCCTGACTATGCGACGCCGCGTGAGGGATGAAGGTTTTCGGATCGTAAACCTCTTTCGATGGGAAAGAAGTCCCGAGCAATCGGGATTGACGGTACCTAGAGAAGAAGCCACGGCCAACTCCGTGCCAGCAGCCGCGGTAATACGGGGGTGGCGAGCGTTACTCGGATTCATTGGGTGTAAAGGGCAGGTAGGTGTCCTGACATGTTTTGGGTGAAATCCTTTCGCTTAACGAAAGAACTGCCCAAAAAACTGTCAGGATTGAGTACGGGAGAGGAGAGTGGAATTCCTGGTGTAAGGGTGAAATCTGTAGATATCAGGAGGAACACCAATGGCGAAGGCGGCTCTCTGGCCCGTAACTGACACTGAGCTGCGAAAGCTAGGGGAGCAAACAGGATTAGATACCCTGGTAGTCCTAGCCGTAAACGATGAGTACTAGGTGTTGGCCTGCAAAGGTCAGTGCCGTAAGATAACTCGTTAAGTACTCCACCTGGGGACTACGGCCGCAAGGTTAAAACTCAAAGGAATTGACGGGGGCCCGCACAAGCGGTGGAACATGTGGTTCAATTCGATACTACGCGAAGAACCTCACCAGGGTTTGACATGTAGGAAGTAGGAACCCGAAAGGGGGACCACTCGTTAAGTCGAGAACTTACACAGGTGCTGCATGGCTGTCGTCAGCTCGTGCCGTGAGGTGTTAGGTCAAGTCCTGCAACGAGCGCAACCATTATCTTTAGTTGCTAACACAGTAGTAATATTGTGTGCACTCTAGAGAGACTGCCCCGGATAACGGGGAGGAGGGTGGTGATGACGTCAAGTCCGTACGGCCTTTATATCCTGGGCTACACACGTGTTACAATCCCTGCTACAAAGGGTTGCCAAACCGCAAGGTGGAGCTAATCCCAAAAAAGCAGGGCCAGTTCAGATTGGAGTCTGCAATTCGACTCCATGAAGTCGGAATCGCTAGTAATGGCGGATCAGCTACGCCGCCGTGAATACGTTCCCGGGCCTTGTACACACCGCCCGTCAAGCGATGGGAGCCTTGAATACCCGAAGTTCCCTCATAAGGAATCACGGTAGGCGAGGTGACTGGCGCTAAGTCGTAACAAGGTAGCCGTATCGGAAGGTGCGGCTGGATCACCTCCTTTCTATTTTTTTGCTCAAGCGAAAAATTAGAAATTTTAAATGACCATTTTCCAATCTCAAATTTGGAAGGTGGGATGTGTATATTCTCAAGCCGTAAGGCTTGAGGCTTGGCTATTTTCTTTTCCGGGAGCAACCGGCTCCCTGATTTTCAATTGAGCCATGGGCTCCCGATTTTTGTCGAAAAATTCGGGCCCATAGCTCAGTCGGTAGAGCACCGTGCTGATAACGCGGGGGTGAGAGGTTCGAAACCTCTTGGGCCCATGATTTTCACGCTTTGCGGGAAAATCATCCCGAGGATACCTAAAAAATTTTAGGTTTGACGAGGGATAATCTATTTTGTCCCTCGTTTTTGTACAAAAACAATAAGCGACTCGGGATCAATTTTTTGCTATGCAAAAAAATTGAGGGGCAGTAGCTCAGCTGGGAGAGCGCGTGCTCTGCAAGCATGAGGTCGGGAGTTCAAATCTCCTCTGCTCCACCAAAATTTTTGACAAGGAAAATTTTGGTGGATACTGAACGAGCGAAGCAACGCGACAAGCGTTGCAGCGAGTGAAGTATCTAAGTGCTTATTGTACACGGAAAATTTGCAGAACATTTATAAAATAGATTTTGCGCCTGCCTATTGGCAGGCGCGCGCTTAATAAAGCGTTCTGTTCTTTCTCAACTTCCGCCACAATAAATGGCGGACGCGCCAAAGCAATTTGGCGTGATATATCTTAAAGGGTAAAACTACAATAAACCATGTTTTTTCTTAAGCGAAGTTTATCTTCGTCAGAGAAGGAACAGGTTATCCGAGAAAATGACTTTTGTGGTCAAGCTACAAAAGGTTTACAACGGATGACTCGGCAGAGAAGAGCGATGAAAGACGTGGTAAGCAGCGATATGCTCCGGGGAGCCGCAAACAGGCTGTAATCCGGAGATTTCTGAATGGGAAAACCCTGTGCAGCTCATACTGCATAATCTTGATATAAATCCATAGTATCAAGAGGCGATACCAGGAGAAGTAAAACATTTTAGTATCCTGAGGAAAATAAATCGAAGAGATTCTCCCAGTAGCGGCGAGCGAAAAGAGAAAAGTCTAAACTTTTGATACGCAAGTATCAAAAGGGTTGCGGGACCTTGATGTGGGATTGTTAAGGGATAGTTGAAGTGTATGGAAAGGCATGCCAAAGAAGGTGAAAGCCCTGTAAATGAAATTCCAAGACACCCTAGAGGTATCCCAAGTACTACGGGACACGCGAAACCCTGTAGGAATCCGGGCCGACCACGGCCTAAGACTAAATACTAAACTCTGACCTATAGTGTACAAGTACCGTGAGGGAAAGTTGAAAAGAACCCCGTTGAGGGGAGTGAAATAGAACCTGAAATTGTAAACCTACAAGCGGTGGGAGGGCTATGGTTTGGCGTAAGCCAAACAACGCCTGACCGCGTACCTTTTGTATAATGAACCAACGAGTTACTGTCAGTAGCAAGGTTAAGGCTGAGTGATCAGCCGCAGCCGAAGCGAAAGCGAGTCCGAATAGGGCGACTAGTTGCTGATAGTAGACCCGAAGCTGAGTGATCTACTCATGGCCAGGGGGAAGTCCCGAGAAATCGGGATGGACGTCCGAACCCATCAATGTTGAAAAATTGCGGGATGAGCTGTGAGTCGGAGTGAAAGGCTAATCAAACTCAGGAATTGCTGGTTCTCCCCGAAATAGCTTTAGGGCTAGCCTCGTAAAATGGGTAACAGGGGTAGAGTGCTGAATGGACTAGGAACCGTAACCCGGTTACCAAATCCAACCAAACTTCGAATACTGTTATTCCTTATTACGGGAGTCAGTCCACAGGGGCTAAGCCCTGTGGTCGCGAGGGAAACAACCCAGAACGTCAGCTAAGGTCCCTAAGAATAGGTTAAGTGGTAAAGGTTGTGAGATTACTATGACAACTAGGATGTTGGCTTAGAGGCAGCCATCATTTAAAGAGTGCGTAACAGCTCACTAGTCGATGTGGTCTTGCGCCGAAGATGATCGGGGCTTAAACCTATCACCGAAGCTGCGTAGATCTAAATCTTTTAGATTTAGGCCTGGTAGGGGAGCGTTCTGATTTGCGTTGAAGCCTGACTGTGAAGACAGGTGGAGTAGTCAGAAGTGACTATGTTGGTATGAGTAGCGAAAATCCCGGCGAGAAACCGGAACGCCGAAAGTCTAAGGTTTCCTGGGGAAGGTTAATCCGCCCAGGGTTAGTCGATCCTAAGTCGAGGCCCCAAAGGCGTAGATGATGGATGAGCCGTTAATATTCGGCTACCAGCTAAATGGTGTTAAAAACTGGATGGTGACG
Source organism: Candidatus Omnitrophota bacterium (assembly GCA_043808095.1). Classification (GTDB taxonomy): domain Bacteria; phylum Omnitrophota; class Gorgyraeia; order JAZDFF01; family JAZDFF01; genus JAZDFF01. Next base: position 1,879 of record JAZDFF010000042.1, on the reverse strand, counting down.
TAGAAGGTTTAGGCCTGCAGACGGTTGGATGTGTCTGTTTAACCCTGAGGAATCAGGGGATGGGCAGTTGAGGCTACGGCCGAGACAAAGTGGACTAAAACCAGGCTACCAAGAAAATCCATCTCAGGGAATTATTTAGCTGTTCGTACCGTAATCCGACACAGGTAGACCACCAGAATATGGTAAGGCGCTCGAGATAACCCTCGTTAAGGAACTCGGCAATCTAACCCCGTAACTTCGGGATAAGGGGTGCCCTGATGAATAATCAGGGTCGCAGTGAAGTGGCCCGGGTGACTGTTTAGTAAAAACACATCTCTCTGCAAAGTCGGAAGACAACGTATAGGGAGTGACACCTGCCCGGTGCTGGAAGGTTAAGGCAAGATATTATCCCCGGCGTAAGTCGGGGGGACGTGTCGAACCGAAGCCCCAGTAAACGGCGGCCGTAACTATAACGGTCCTAAGGTAGCGAAATTCCTTGTGGGGTAAGTTCCCACGCGCACGAATGGTGTAACAACTTGGGCGCTGTCTCAACGAGGGACTCGGCGAAATTGTAGTGGCGGTGAAGATGCCGTCTACCCGCAACAAGACGAAAAGACCCCGGAACTTTTACTGTACTCTGGTATTGGATTTTGGTTCAATTTGTGTAGTATAGGTGGGAGGCTTTGAGGCATAGGCGTTAGCTTGTGCGGAGCCACAATGTGAAATACCACCCTCATTGCACTAAAATTCTAACCTCGACCTGTGAATCCAGGCGGGGGACAGTTCCAGACGGGCAGTTTGACTGGGGCGGTTTCCTCCCAAAGAATAACGGAGGAGCACAAAGGTTCCCTCAGGCTGGTTGGCAATCAGCCGTCGAGTGTAAAGATATATGGGAGCTTAACTGCGAGTCCGACAGGACAAGCAGATGGGAAACCAGGTCTTAGTGATCCGGTGGTTGCTTATGGAAGCGCCATCGCTCAACGAATAATAAGTACTCCGGGGATAACAGGCTTATCGGATCCGAGAGTTCATATCGACGATCCGGTTTGGCACCTCGATGTCGGCTCATCGTATCCTGGGGCTGTACAAGGTCCCAAGGGTCCGGCTGTTCGCCGGTTAAAACGGTACGTGAGCTGGGTTTAGAACGTCGTGAGACAGTTCGGTCTCTATCTGGTGTGGGCGTAGGAAATTTGAGGAGAGCAGTCCTTAGTACGAGAGGACCAGGATTGACGAACCTCTGGTGTTCCGATTGTTCTGCCAAGGGCAAAGGTCGGGTAGCCACGTTCGGAAAGGATAATCGCTGAAAGCATCTAAGCGCCAAGCCCCCTCCAAGAATAGATTTCCCTCTTATCGCAAGATAAGTATAGGCGTCTCGTAGACTACGAGATTAATAGGCCTGGAGTGTAAGCCCCGCAAGGGGTGCCCGCAGATTGTATCTGCGGGGTTCAGCTTACAGGTACTAATTGCCAATCGGCTTGACCTTTTCGCTTTTATTTAACTTTTGGAAAGGTAGCTTTGGTTATGCAATTGTTGTTTTTTTAAAAAAAAGATTTGCTGGCGGTCATACTGAAGGGGCCACACCCGTTCCCATTCCGAATACGGAAGTTAAGCCCTTCAAGGCCCATGGTACTGCAGTGGTAACGCTGTGGGAGAGTAGGTAGCTGCTGGCTTAAAATTTACCCCCGCCGTTTTGTTTCGCCTTTTGCGAAAGCAAAACGAAACAGCGGGGGTTTTTGTTTGTGATTAAAAAGAGTGGAGTTAATTTAATCTACCGGTGGGTCGGTGGAGGTGGCGGCGGAATCAGCGGTAGTATACCTCAATACTCCGCTCTGGTCGACAAAGAATGATCTAATGCCGCTGAGATTGTAGTATTGCGGCCTGGCAGTTGAGGAGAAGGTAT
>JAZDFF010000041.1:0-2589 GCA_043808095.1 Candidatus Omnitrophota bacterium | reverse complement strand
ACCAAAGATAAGAAATATATCTGGGTGGATACGACTGCCCGCTGGAAGATTATCGATGCTCTTAAATTCCTGCAGTCTGTAGGCAATGAAATGAGCGCTCAGGGCAGGCTCGACGATATCATAAATTCCGCGACCAGGGATATCGTTACCAGCCACCTTTTGGTTGAGGCGGTGCGGGATTCCAATCGCATTCTGGAGTCCAGGGCGGAAGGCGAAGATGTGATTGTCACGGAGGAAGCGCTGGAGCGTATTGAGGTAGGGAGGAAAATGCTGGAGGGGGCTATTTTGGAAAAGGCAAAGGTTCTTGCTCCTCAGTACGGCATTGATATTGTTGATGTGCGCATCAAACGCGTAAATTATGTAGAAGATGTGCGTAACAAAGTTTATGACCGTATGATTGCCGAAAGAAAGCGTGCCGCAGAGAAATATCGTTCCGAAGGCCAGGGTAAATCCGCTGAGATAGAGGGGCAGGTAGCCAAAGAATTAAAGGTTATCACTTCGCAGGCCTACCGCGAGGCACAGATTATTACCGGTAAGGCGGACGCCGAGGCAATCAGTATATACGCTGCCGCATACAGCCAGAATCCCGATTTTTATTCTTTTATGAAGACACTGGAAACCTATAAATATACCATTGACGAAAAATCTACGGTGATTTTGACAACCGACAGCGACTATTACAAATATCTCAAATCCCTGGAGGTTGTAAAATAAAATATCCCTATAAGAAGGATTAGGTATTAGTTCAAACCCCGTCAGGGATTCATTTTAAAAGGGGCTATCCCCGAAAGGCAGTTTCAGTCGAACTAATCTTGGGAGACAGCCCCTTTTTATACATTCGCGGCCAGAAAACCGCACCCTTCAGGGTGCGGATGAACAATGGCCGCTCAGTATTTCGCTTCAGGAAACCGCGGGCTTTAGCCCGCGGAGCTTCATTTGTTACAATGTAGCAGGGTGTCTGCCCGAGGTAAGTTTAAGGATAAATACAAGTATAAAGACTAGGGCTTATCGCAATGTCCGGCTGATGAACCGGGCAAACCTTAATATCTTGTTCATAAAAGAGTTGGGCGATTCTAAGGCAAGAAATATCGGACTGGTTCGACAGGCTCACCATGTACTGAGCGAAACTGAAGTACAAAACTGACCCTACTTCACTCATTTGCTCACCATTAGCGGGGGAGTGCTTCTCTAAAGCCAAAATATTCTTGATATATCATAGAGATAAATCAAAGGCCCTGAAAACGAGATAATCACGCCTATTAACTTGTCCTGCTAGATTTCCGCATTGACATATTTATGCAAACGGGGTATTATCAATATATATTATAAGGGTGTTAATAAAGGTAAAATAGGATAAAAAATGATACAACAACTTACAGGCCTGATGTTTTGGGGAAATAATATTTTAGATTATTTGATATTTGTCCTGGTATTCTTTACGGGATTTTTGGTTGTCAAAATAATTGAGCACGTAATTCTCAGGCGTTTAAAAAAGTGGGCAGAGAAAACAGCTACCACTTTTGATGATTTTATTATAGGAGTAATTAAAAGAATAGGAGTTCCATTAGCTTATTTTGGCGTTTTTTATCTAGGTATAAATATATTAACTTTAGATCCTTTTTTCAAAAAAATCATCAATATTGCTGCTATAGGTATCTTGACTTTAGCATCTGTACGTTTTGGTGTGGCTTTGATAAGTTATGGATTTGAAGTTTATTTGTCTAAAAGAGAGAAAAATGAATCCTTAAAGCGCAGCTTGGATGGAATCTTAGTGGTAGTAAAAGTAGTTATTTGGGGATTAGCGATTGTCTTTTTTCTGGACAATCTGGGATTTAAGATATCAGCGGTTATTGCTGGTTTAGGTATCGGAGGCGTGGCAGTAGCTTTAGCCGCGCAGGCAGTTCTAGGGGATTTATTTAGTTATTTTGCCATATTATTTGACCGCCCATTTGAAATCGGAGATTTTATTATAACAGGAGATCATTTAGGGACCGTTGAGCATATCGGGATAAAAACCACTCGTATACGTAGCCTTAGCGGAGAACAGTTGATCTTTTCTAATACCGATCTTACGAATTCCAGGGTGCGTAACTATAAAAGAATGGAGAAAAGAAGGGTTGTGTTTAAACTCGGGGTTACTTACCAGACCACATCCAAGCAGGTAAAAGCCATCCCTAAAATAATCGAGAATATTATTAAGAATGTTAAGGATGCCGTTTTTGACCGGGCGCATTTCTTCTCCTATGGTGATTTTGCCCTAATTTTTGAAATTGTATACTATGTTTTAGGAAGCGACTACAACAAATATATGGATATTCAGCAGGAGATCAATTTTGCCATAAAAGAAAAATTTGAAGCAGAACATATTGAATTCGCTTATCCTACCCAGACGCTATATGTAACTAAGACTCCTGCATAAACCGTTCCGAGTATTTTTTATAACTAACAGTACTTTGTTAGAAAATATTTTTCTTCCCGATTATTTTCAAAAACAGTATTTATGTAACTCGTGAATTCCGGTCAAGTCTTTTCTTTCCTGTAAAAGTGAATATGGAACATCGCTCCGCAATCCATAGATTTATGCTTCTA
>JAZDFF010000040.1:0-65946 GCA_043808095.1 Candidatus Omnitrophota bacterium | reverse complement strand
ATGGATGACCGTCGAGTGTTCGCCCGGATAGATAGCAGGTTCCCTGTGAGATTTTTAGATTCTACCAGCGGACAGGAAGGCAGGGCAGATACGATTGATATCAGCGCCAATGGCTTAGGCCTGCTGGCGCAGCAGAATTTATCCGTCAGGACGCCTTTAGAGATGTGGCTGGATATTCCCGACCAGCATGAACCCCTTTATACGCGCGGAGAAGTAGTTTGGTCCGGGCCTTTTAGCGAAAGAGAAGGACAGCGTGTGGGCGTGCGCCTGGAGAAAGCCGAGTTGATGGGCCTGGCGCGTATATTATGGATGAGAAGATAAAGTACCTGTCCTTTTCCTTCCAATAATTTTCGTGCATACGCATCCTGATCATAAATCGACAAAAAATTATCTGATATAAATTAAGAGAAGCTGGTCTATGAGAAGATTTTATTTGGGGTGTATATTTGTCTCTGCCTGTTTCCTGTTTGCTCTTGCGGGTTGCGCGCCCAAACAGGAAAGCAGCTCCCAGGCTACGCTGACCGTCTGGCACTGGATGACGGACAGGGAATCGGCATTCCAGGAGCTGGCTAAAAAATATGCAGGGTTAACCGGCGTAAAAGTAAATTTTGAACTCTATGCGCCCTCTGATGCCTATGAGGAGAAAGTGCGCGCTGCGGCGCAAGGGCAAAACCTTCCGGATATCTTCGGGATATTAGGTAAGATGTGGGATTTCGCCTCCTTTATCAAGGCCGGACATGTCCTGGATTTAACGCCCTACATGGAGGCGGATTCGGGTAAATGGAAAAATAATTTCTTTAGCAAGGCCCTGGCAGTAAATGCATTTTCCGACGGTAATAGTTACGGTATCAAGACGGGTATTTACGGCGCGCCCATAGATATCATGACCATCCAGATGCTTTATAATAAGGATTTATTTAAGGAATTAGGGCTTGATCCGAATGAGCCGCCCTTGACTTTTCAAGAATTCTTAGATATAGGCCAGAAGATTAAACAGGCCAATATGCAGGGCCTGGTTTCCGGATGGGGAGAGGTGTGGATGATTGAATGTTTGGCCAATAATTATGCCTTTAATCTTATGGGAGAAGATAAGGTTCTGGCAACCATTCGCGGAGAAGTCCCCTATACTGACCCGGATTGGGTCAGGGTATTAACGCTCTTTAAGGAGATGCAGGATTCGGGGGTTTTGTCCAATGGGTTGGTGATCATGATTAATAAGGCTGCTGAGCAGCTCTTTGCTAACGGAAGAGCAGTCTTTGCCTTTAACGGTTCATGGTGCGTAAATGTCTATAAAGGCATGAACCCCGGTTTAAATTATGCCGTGATGTTGCCGCCGCAGGTTTCAGATAAATATCCCATGACCATCTGGGGCGGGGCGGGCTCATCTTTTATTATTAATGCCCGCTCTCAGAATAAAGAGGAAGCAGTAAAGTTTTTAGAGTGGTTGACCGGGGCGGACCAGCAGGCATATTTAGCAGAAACAACTTCGAACCCGCCGGCAAATAAAGACGCGTTAAGCAAGATTCCTCCTATTCTTGCGCAGTTTGCCGATGATATTGAACTTACCACGCATCCCAATGCATGGAGTATATCCGAGTCGCCCCAGGTTTTAGAAACCTTTAATAAAGGGATACAGTCAATAATTATCGGCGAGAAGACGCCTGTTCAGATAGCGCAGGGAACGCAGAAGATTAAAGAGCGGGAATTAGCAAAGAAAAGGTGATTTGGTGATTGGGAAATTGGGTTTTGGTGATTAGGAGAATAGGAGATCAGGTAAATATTCCTAATTTCCAAATATCCCAATATCCAAATCCCGATATCCTAATACCCCAATACTCTAAATTATGAGACTCAAATCCACCTTAGAAAATTACACATTCGTCCTTCCCGCAGTAGCAATCTTTGTGACATTCTACATCATCCCTTTTATCTGGGTTTTTCAACTGGGAATGTATGAATGGGACGGGATACTGCCTACCAAGGCCTTCGTGGGTCTGGGTAATTTTAAAGAAATATTCTTTGAAGATAAAATCTGGTGGCAGTCAATGGCCAATGCCGGATACATTACCTTGATTGCCCTGACTTTTCAAAACGCCCTTGCCTTTCTTTTGGCCTGGGCCTGCGACCGCGAGATAAAACTCAAACGCTTCTATCGGTTCATCTTTTTCATCCCGCCGGTTTTATCCGGAGTAGTGGTGGGACTGGTCTGGCAGTGGATTCTGGATGGGAATTATGGGTTATTAAACCACTGGTTAACGAACCTGGGGCTGGCTCACCTGGCGAGGAACTGGCTCTCTGATCCGGCGACCGCACTTAATACTGTTGCCATTGTGCATTCGTGGAAAGGTTTTGGCTGGGGTTTCCTAATATTCCTGGCAGGGTTACAGACTATTCCCCGTGAACTCTATGAAGCCGCGCGCGTTGACGGGGCCAATGCCTGGGATTGTTTTAGAAAGATTACCTTTCCCTCGATGATACCCGTGGCAGTATTAGTGGCTATACTTACGATTTTAGGCACGATGCAGGGATTTATTTTGATTATCGCTATGACCGACGGAGGGCCGGCATACCATACGCAGGTGCCGGTGTTAAGGATTTTGGCTTCTATGCGCGGTTCATCGCGTTTTGGTTATGCCTGCGCCCAGGGCATAACTTTCGGAGTGATTTTAGTGATTATTTCATTTATTCAGTACAGATTTTCTAAGAAATACCGCCAGGCTTAGAGATTTAAACTGTTTAAAAACAATATTTCTACACAAATGAACACAAATTTCACACAAATTTACACGAATTTTATTGGTGGGAATTCGTGTGTAATTAGTGGAGATTAGTGCCAAGATGAAGACAGCCATTTACTACAAGATTAAAAAGACAAGCATAAATTTATTAATCCATCTATTTTTGATTACCGTAGCAGTCACCTGCCTATGCCCTTTATTGTGGATGGTATCATCAAGTTTGAAGACCCAGGAGACAATATTCAAGGATATGTCTTTAATCCCAAAGGAATTTCATTTTGAGAATTATATCCTCGCCTGGCAACAGGGCGGCTTTGGCCGGTATTTTTTAAATAGCATCTTTTATACTGTTTCGGTAGTAATCGGAATAATCATCGTGGCCTCCCTGGCTGCCTATGCCTTTTCACGCTTGCGTTTCCCGGGGAAGAACCTGCTCTTTTTTATGTTTATGGCGGCGATGATGATTCCTATACCAGGGAGCTTCGTGCCTTTATTTGTCCTCTTAAATAAATTGCACCTGAGGAATACTGCGATAGGCTATATCTTGTGCATGATAAACGTAGGGTTATCTACGAGTATTTTTCTTTTGAAGACTTTTTTTGACAAGATGCCCAAGGAATTAGAGGATGCGGCCCGTATTGACGGTTGCTCAAAATTGGGTATCTGGAGGCATGTGGCCCTGCCGCTAGCCAAACCGGTATTGGCGGTCGTGGTGGTCTTGAATGCGCTCAATGTCTGGAACGAATATGTGCTGGCCCTGATAATGTTTGACAGTAAAAACCTGATGCCTCTTCAACGGGCGTTGATGGTGTTTCAGGGAGAGTTCCTGACTCGTTACCCGCTTTTGATGGCAGGACTTACTATAACGGCCCTGCCTATAATCGTCGTTTACCTCCTGATGCAGAAGTATATTGTCAAAGGAGTAACTTCCGGCGCGCTATTTGGATGAAAAAATTGTTTAATCTTGTTTACACCAGGCCTATTTGTTATAATTACCACATTTATGCGGCCACAAATGAACAAGGCCGCCGCACTACTAGCGTAAATTATCTAGACCCCTCGCCTAGAAGGCTCGGGGTTAATTCGCAGACGGCCTGACGGCCTATAATTTACGCTCGTTTACATTGCTCGCGTAAGTTATCTGCTCATTAAACGGAGATCGATTAGTGGAACAACCAACTGCTCAGTCAAAACACCATGTTACAGCCCCCGAAGACCGCATTCCTTTTTTTCAAAAAGCCATATACAGTATAGGGGCATTTGCGAATACTGCTCAAGCCGCATTTATTTCACAGATGGTAATTGTTCTAAACCTCGGCTTAGGCGTGAATCCTGCTTTAGTGGGTTTGGTAGGAGCTCTCCCTCGTATTATTGATGCCATATCAGATCCTATAACAGGTTACATTTCTGATAATCTGCGGACCCGCTGGGGGCGCCGTAGGCCGCTTATATTCTTTGGCGCGATTGCTGGTGGGATTTGTTACACTCTTATGTTTCAACTTTATAAAGGGCATAGCGAACTTTTTTATGTCTTGTATTTCGGAATAATTCAGACCCTTTATTTTATCGGATTTACATGTTTTTCTATCCCTTGGATTGCCCTTGGCTATGAGATGACCCCCGATTATCATGAACGTACACGGCTGCAGGGGGCCAGTAATTTTGGCGGTCAGTTGCCATGGCTCATCGCTCCTTGGTGTTGGGCTATTATGCACAACCAGGCCTGGTTTCCAGATATCGTTTATGGCGGACGATTTCTTGCCATCATCATAGGTATTATTATAGTTGGATGTGGAATCCTGCCAGCTATTTTTAATAAAGAATACTTCCACCACTTACCAAAGCCTGATATCAAGGGTGCCTGGAATGTGATGAAAAACTTCTTTGGTGGGGGTTTTATTACTCTTAAATGTAAACCATTTCTCAAGCTGTGCATATTCACCTTACTGATCTTTGGCGGATTCATGTGTGCGTCAGCTTTTACCATTTATGTTGTTTTCTTTTATGTCTTTAAAAATGCTCCTGTTCTCGATCAAGCCTATGCAAGAGGCGGACTTTTGCTTGGTTGTTTTGGAACATTCAGCGCTATTTGTACTATGGGCGCCATTTACGTAACCATATGGCTGTCCAGAAAGCTTGGGAAAAGAAACACTTTTTTTATCACTATTCCTCTTTCAATCATTGGTTATGCTTTGAAATGGCTTGGATATAACCCCCAGCATCCGTACTTACTGTTGATCGCTGCTCCATTCATGGCATTCGGCCTGGGATCGCTTTTTACATTGGTCAATTCCATGGTAGCCGATGTCTGTGACCTTGATGAACTTACCACTGACACGCGCAGAGAAGGTATGTTTGGGGCTATTTACTGGTGGATGGTAAAAGTGGGAGTCGCATTCTCATCGGTTATATCCGGATTCCTCTTGAATCTAACCGGCTTCAATGTTGCATTAGGCCTCGGCCAATCAGCGCGGACGTTGTTGAATATGCGCTTGTGCGATATCGGTATTCCGATTGCGACCTCTGCAGCGGCTATTTTCGTCATTAAGACTTTCTCAATCACCGAAGATAAAGCCTATGAGATTCGTGCGCAGGTCGAAAGACGAAGAGAAGAAAGACGAAAAGAAGAAAGACGAGCAGAAGAGAGACGAGAAGAAGAAAGGCGAAAAGGAGAAAGACGGGACTAGGGTTCGATATCAAAACGCCAAAATATTCTCCTTCGCCTTACCAATAGTAAACAATGGTATAGGCTTCGGAGAATTATTCCGGCGAGAATATTCTACGAAGCTTTAGCGAAGTAGAATAAATTGATGTAGAAGTATATCGCGAAGGGTATTAGCGCAAGGAGCGTTAGTAAGATAAGTGATGAAACAACGTACGCTATATATGCAAAGGCTAACACGTTATTTAATATCTTTACTGTGTTGGTGTGTGTGTTTTTCTTGCAGCAACGTAGCTTTCTCCGACGAACAACTCTCATCGAAGGACTATGTAGGCAAGGCGTGGGAGGCGCTGGGCGAGAAAAAGTTTGATAAGGTGTTGGAATATACGAATAAATGCATCGAGCTTTATAAAGATGAGTCCGATAGGCTTGCTTCAGATATGACTGATTTTCCGCCTAAAGGAGAAGAATCAAAATACGATGTGCTTAATAACGTCGCCACTTGTTATTTTATCCAGGCTGAGTTTTATATGCGTCAAGGCAAATTCGAAGAGGCAAAAGTAGTTTTTAGATTGATTATACAAAAATATAAATATGCCGAGGCCTGGGATCCCAGGGGTTGGTATTGGTCAGTGGCAGAAAAAAGTAAATTATCAATTGAGAAGATTGATAAACTGTTAGAAACCCAAACCAATCAACCGTCTCTAAAGCAGCCTAAACCTAAAGAAACCCCAAAACCCAAGAGACCAAAGACTACGCTCATCCTTAATGACCCAGGAAGAGAATCAATTGTAGATTATTCTAAATACGGAAGGTTTACCGGTATGGGGACAAAGGATTATCACTATAAGATTTTAGATCAGGAAGGGCTTTCTCTTGCCGTCGGAGAGGGTATTTATCCTAATACCACCTCCATCCGTTGGGACCTTGCCTATGCTAAGGCCAAAGAGGAAGGAAGGTTAAGCGGCAGCCATTGGGATTTTATTTATACTGATGATAATCAGGCAAATTTCTTTAAATGGGCCACCGCCTCCGAGCCGCAGGGAATAAGGCTTTTTTATACTGGATTAGTTTTAGAACGCGCAGGTCTAATTGCTCATGCCATCAAGGCCTATTATGCCATCGTAGTTAACTTCCCGAACAGTTACGGCTGGACTTATTGGCATACACCTTGGTATGTGGCTTCTGCTGCGATAGCCAAGATAAAATATCTCTGCAGAAAACACCCCGAACTTAAAATAAAGTTAGTCGAGGCCCGAATTCAGGTGATTAATGGTTTTGACAACGATATCAACAACGATATTGTAATTACCAATCCAGGTAGATTCGTAGAAGTTACTTTTTGGGATAGACTTAAACCGCTCTTAAATAAATTCCAATTTAAAACCGTAAAAAGAAGAGTCGGCCAGGGCAAGGTTGGTCTGGTACAATATAGCGACGGCTCTTGGCAATTATTAGTGGATAATAAGCCTTATGTAATTAAAGGCATTACTTATGCGCCGGTAAAAGTCGGTCAGAGCCCTGACGACGGCACCTTAAAGAACTGGATGGAATATGATTATAATAAAAATGGTAAATGCGACGGTCCTTATGATGCCTTTATCGACAAAAATCGCAACAACAAACAGGATATCAATGAGCCTGCACTAGGCGATTTTACCCTGATGAAGGAAATGGGAGTTAATACCATAAGGCTTTATCACCAACCCTTTAAGCTGGATAAGAAATTATTGCAAGATATGTATAATAGATTCGGGATAAGAGTAATCTTAGGCGATTTCTTGGGAAAGTATGCTATCGGAAGCGGCGCAAGCTGGTATGAAGGTACAGATTACAATAATCCCAAGCACCGCGAGAATATGTTAAACGAGGTTAAAAAGCTGGTTTTGGAATTTAAAGACGAGCCCTATGTTTTAATGTGGTTATTGGGCAATGAGAATGTCTACGGCGTGGCCTGCAATGCCAATAAAGACCCCGATGCCTTTTTTAAATTTGTAAATGAAGTAGCTTTAGAAATAAAAAAGATAGATAAAAATCACCCCATCGCTATTGCCAACGGAGATACACTCTTTTTAGATAGATTCGCCAAGAATTGTCCGGATGTAGATATCTTTGCTGCTAATGTCTATCGGGGCGGTTATGGTTTTGTGGATTTTTGGCAGGTGGTTAAAGAACAGACGGATAAGCCAGCATTTATTTCTGAATATGGCTGTTCGGCTTATGCCGAGGGAAAGTCTACTGAAGAGGCAGAGGCCTTGCAGGCAGAATATCATCGCAGTGCATGGGAGGATACCTCTTTGAATATGACGGGCCAAGACGGTTTCGGTAATGCCTTAGGCGCAATACTCTTTGAATGGCTGGATGAATGGTGGAAGGCCTATGAACCATCTGTCCATGATACAAAAGGCCTGTTTACCGGCCCGTTTCCCGACGGCTTTATGCACGAGGAATGGCTGGGTATAGTCGGCCAAGGCAACGGCTCTTTAAGCCCGTTTTTAAGACAATCGAGAAAGAGCTATTTTACGTATAAGGAATTATGGAGGTGAATGACCCCGAAGATACGTTAGTGTCAGGATTAACATGTCCCTCGCTTAGACAAGCTAAAATTTTCTTCGATAATTTTAGCTTAAGCTTCGGGATTAATTCGCGCAGATAACTTACGTCGCACGTTGTGCTCCGTAAGTTATGCGCTCATTAAAAGGAGGAAGTATGAAAAAATGTCTGGCTTTTGTTGCAGTGATAGGGCTAGTCCTGTTGTTGGTTAGTCCTATTTTTGCCCAAACGGTAACTGATGAACCGGTCAAAAAGGGAGAGGGTAGTCTTAAGGTTTTTAATGTCTACACGGACAAAAAATCACCTGACAATCACTACATCCCTGCTGGCTGGATGGGCGATCACGGTGATATTGTCATGGGTGACCAAGATATGGATAGTCCCCATTCTGGCACGACCTGCATAAAATTTACCTATTCTGGTAAGAAGACGCAAAAACAAGGCTGGGTAGGGGTCTATTGGCAGAATCCTCCGAATAACTGGGGGGCGCGCCAAGGAGGTTTTAATTTAACCGGCCTAAATAAACTTACTTTCTGGGCCAAAGGCGCAAAGGGCGGTGAAATAATCGAAAAATTCATGGTTGGCGGTATAAAAGGCATTTATCCAGATACAGCAGAGGTTGAGACCGGCCCCATAGAATTAAGCGATCAATGGGAACAATATTCCATTAATCTTACCGGAAAAGACCTTACCTATATAAGCGGCGGATTCGGCTGGGTTACTTCCGCAAATGCCAATCCCAAGGGCATGGGTTTTTATCTTGATAATATCAAATTCGAATATGACCCTAATCTTAAGCCTCAGGTAAAGGCTGCGCAAAATATGCCTTTCTATGTTTATGCCGATAGCACTTCCGTGGGTAATCATTTTATCCCCTCAGGTTGGATGGGTGATTACGGCGATATCGCCTTAGACCAGGCGTCAACCGGAGATCCATATCTGGGAGATAATTGCATAAAGATTGTTTATTCCGGGAAAAATTCCCAAGGTGCGCGTTGGGCTGGCTTATACTGGCAGCATCCTGCAAACAACTGGGGCCAGACTGATGCCGGCCATGATCTTACAAAGGCCACCAAGCTTACCTTCTGGGCAAAAGGCGCCACCGGTAAAGAACGTATTGAAGAATTTAAGATTGGCGGTCTTACCGGCGAATATTCTGACAGTGATTCAGCTGGTATTGGTCCGGTATTATTGACCAAGGAGTGGAAGCAATACAGCATCGATCTAAGAGGAAAGGATCTTTCTTCGATTATCGGCGGTTTTTGCTGGGCAACTAACGTAGACGTAAATCCGGAAGGCGCAACGTTCTATCTGGATGAGATAAAATACGAGTAAACACGAATTCCTACGAATTAAGAGCCTAATTTACACGAATTTATTCGTGAAAATTTGTGTGTGGTTCGTGTAGATTCGTGCCAAAATGATTTTCTCGCTAGTCTTACAGATAAAGTATGGATATAAAAAAAATTGAGGCAAGAAATCCGGTAAAAAATTTAATCTGGATTTCTTGCCTCTTTTTTGTTTTGACATCATCAGGCCTATTGGCTACGGCGGCAAATGCTCCCGTCAACACTGAGGATACCCAAGAATCGAATATTCAGAAAGCAAGCCCCGAGCAAGCCAATCGGGGTATACGAAGTGTTGACAAGATAACCATCCAAAAACTCACTAATGGTCACTTCGAATTCCTCGTAAATAACAAACCCTTTATCATAAAAGGCGCCTGTTATAATCCCGTCCCAATTGGTCAGGGTTATGACTATGATTTGAGTCAAGACAAACACCGGCCTTGGCAGACAGATGCCCCCTTAATGTTTGAGGCCGGGGTTAATGTTATCCGTCTGTATCATCCGGGGAAAGATATCGCAAATATCAAAAAGATGATTAGTTATTTTTATCGTAAATACGGGATTCGCACAATTCTCGGGCACTGGTTAGGTTTCTGGGAAGGGCATTGTTCTTCATACGGGGATAAAGACTTTAGGCAACGAATAAAAAGCGATTGTTTAGAAATGGTCAGGACCTTTAAAGATGAACCGGGCATACTTATGTGGGTATTGGGCAATGAAAATAATTATTCCTTCGGGCCGCAAAATTTAAACCCCTGGACCACGCCGCAGTTAGAAGAGATCTGTGATCCTTATCTTAAGAGGAAACAGCAGGCTGAGATTTATTATGCCTTCGTTAACGATATTGCCCGAGAAATAAAAAAGATTGATAAAATTCACCCCATTGCTTTAGGAAACGGAGGTTTAGGAGGACTTGATACGGCAGCGCTTATCTGTAAAGATGTCGACCTTTTAGGAATATCTAATTATGCAGGCAAATCTTTTGGTTCTTTATTTCGTCAGGTTAATATAACCTGGGCTCGTCCTTTCTTCTTTACAGAGTTCGGATGCGATTCTTTTGATGCAAAACAAAACATACCTTCTGAGGCCACTCAGGCCTTATTTATAAGAAGCCAGTGGAAGGAGATTGAAAAAAATTTATTTGATCGCCATGACGGATTGGGTAATTGTTTAGGCGCCTGCCTCTTTGAATGGACGGATGAGTGGTGGAAATATGGACCAGGTAGCTGGACAATACAGGATACCGAGGCCTCCTGGTCAAATGGCGGATATTTCTTTGATATCGCCGCACCCAAAAATCTTAATATGAATGAAGAATGGTGGGGGATAATCAAGCTTTCTCCAGGCGACACTGCTGGTTTAGACAAAAGAACTCCTAAAGAGGCATATTATATATTAGAAGAACTCTGGTTGAAGTAAAAAAATACATTTACACAGATAAGCGCAAGATTTCGGGTTAAACTCACGTTTTCACAGATGATCACAGATACCTAAATCTGTGCTAATCTGTGTTTTTTTAAATATTTCTTGCTTTATTTTTACAAAAGTATTATAATTAAAGAAATATATTATAAGGTATTGAAATTATTGTTTGTTACAAAGATTAAATATCGTTTAATTTCGCAGATTAGCACAGATTATCCCGCACCAAAATAAAAAAATCCAGCGGGATCCCGCTACGGCGGGAAAAGATACGCCTGCCTGGGCACGGATATTTTGACAAAATCTGTGGTTTTAATTTGATTAAAACATAAGCCACGGGAAAAATTATGACATTTTAATGGAAGAAATTACCTTTAAGGGCGAAGAGTTAAGCGAGAGGGCCAGAAGAAATCTTGCCATATTAGAGGCGATACGAAGAAGCGGGCCTTTAAGCAAAAGCGACATCTCTAAACTCGTTGGCCTAAATGTTGCAACCGTCACAAATTATATTGATGATTTTTTGCGCAAAAAAATCGTCTTTGAAAAAGAACTTGATCAATCTGCCGGCGGAAGGCGGCCTTTACTTTTAGATATAAATCCTTCAGCCGGAATTTCTATAGGTATCGGCCTCAATCTAATGAATATGATTGGTGTCCTGATAGATTTAGACGGCCGTATACTTGTGCGCGTAAAAAGAGAGCGCCAAGCCGCGAGTGTAAAAGAGATAGTAGCCCTAATTATAGATATTGCCTCAGAGATCATCAAAAGGTCAAAGGAAGATAAGTCAAAGATAAAAGGCATCGGCGTCGGAATTGCCGGAATTATCGATAAAAATGGCGAGACAGTGCGTTGGCCGGAAAAAGTAGGCAAGACCGGCTGTGTGTATGCCTCGATCTTTTTACCTCTGCGCGAGATTTTAGAAAAAGAATTCGGCATCCCGGCCTTTATTGAAAATGATGCTACGGTTGCCTGTTTTGGCGAACAGTGGCTTACCTTAGACTATAAAATCCAGAATTTAATCTACATGTTTTCTGGCGTTGGTTGTGGTATAATGATAGACGGAAAAATTTATCGCGGGGCAACCGGTGCTGCGGGTGAAGTCTCCATAAATAATCCAAAGCAAGACGCTCTTTTTAATTGTGAATTCGGCAAGTCCTGTTTATTGAAACGCTGGGAGTCAGACCTAGGGTTAGTCGAAGATGCCAGGAGATTAATAAACCAGGGGACGAAATCAAAAATATTTGAGTTTGCCGAAAACAATCCGGAGAAAATTACCCTTAAAGAAATATTTAGGGCCGTTAGAGAACAAGATAAGTTAGCTGAAGAATTGATGCGCGCTGCCGCAAGTCGTCTTGGAGTAAGGATTGCCTATTTGGTTAATCTCTTAAATCCCGAGATGGTTATTATCGGCGGAGGCTTTGAAGAGGCAGGCGATATCCTTTTTGATGTAGTCAGGCAGTCGGTTAATGAATGGGCATTCGATGAGATGGCCAAAGACGTAAAGATTATTCCTTCGCGATTAGGAGAAAATTCTGTGGCCTTAGGTGCGGCCAGTCTAGTTATTCGTCAGATATTTGCCCGGTTATAGTAGGAAATGATTACCGTGATTTGAAAGAAGATTACAGTGATTTAAAAAAGTAAGCTAATCATTGTAATCTGATTTTTCCCGCTTTGCGGGATCCCGCTGTATATTTTACTATTGTTCGGGATAATCGCTGTAATCAAAAATATTGCTTTAAGTATAATATAAAAAATAAGGGGGAAACAATATGGATAAAAAGATGCGGGTGATAGTTTTCGGTCTGGCAATATTGTTTGTGGTTAGCATATTCATATCGCTGCGTCTTTATAATGAGAAACAGGTCTCCCAGAACGAATTTGCTCAAAAAGAGAAGAAGTGGCAAAAAGAAAACGAAGATATGGTAAAGAATCTTTCATCCGCGGAACAAGAAAGGCTGCGGCTTCAAGATAAGATGGCAGCCGTGCAGAAGGATTTAGATGTGCTAGCCAGGGAACGCGATGACTGGAAACAGAAATTCGAACTTGTTAATAAAGAAAAAGAGGTTCTCGCCGAAGAATTACAGAAACAACCCGGGGTGACAACAGAAGTGGCTACCGCAAAAGAAGCCCCTATGGCTGATGAATATTGGGCCAAGGTTCTTAAAGAGAAGGCGGGGCTCGAGATTCAATTAAAAGATTTAGATGGCGCCTTAAAGAATTCTCGTCTAGAACTGGTCAAGGTAAAAGACGAAAAACAAGCAACAGAATTAGAGTTTTCTAATCTGCAAAAAGTACGGGAAGATTTAGAGAGAAAGTTAGAATACAATGAGAAATTAGCCAAGACATTATCTAACGATTTAGTGAGGGAAAAACTAGATAAGAATTCATTGCTTACTCAATTAAAGGAACTGCAGAAAGACAATTCCGCAATGCGTGCTAAGTTAAAGACTAAGGAGAAGGCAAACCTTGCACTTATGGAGAGGTTAAATAAGATTGAGGCAGATAAGGAAACTCTGGATTCCAGAATCACGGATATGGATTTAGCCATACAAAGCAAAATGGACGAGATGGTCAATATAAAAAAGGAAATACAAGAGGCAAGAGAAGGCGAAGAAGAATCCTCGGGTACCAGGACGGTCGAGTTGCCGCCTATCGTGGTTAAAGGAAGCCCTAGGGCTTCTGTTAATGTAGTGGCCAAGGAAGGTAAGGTTATAGCCGTAAACACAGAAAATAATTTTATCGTTGTTGATTTAGGCGAGGCTGATGGAGCGAGAATAGGGAATATATTTAAGGTATATCGAGCCGACAAACAGGTTGCAATTGTGGAAGTTATCCAGACCCGCAGGAATATTTCGGCTTTGGATATAAGGCAGGTTGAATCCAATAATCGTATCCGCGTCGGAGATATAGTCAGATAATTCATTCCGTATAATCTTACGGGATATTAAATTTTAAAAATCTAGTGGTTACTAAAAAAGCAAGGATCGAAGATGTTGCCCGTTTGGCTGGAGTTTCTACCACTACAGTCTCACGGGTGATCAACAAAATTCCCACCGTTAATAAAACCAGCCGCCTTAAGGTAGAAAGTGCCATCCATAAACTTAAATACCGACCCAATATCAGTGCCCAGCGCCTGGCTGGCGGAAAAAAAGGTGCCCTAGGCTTAGTTATCCCCAGATTCGAAGGCATATTTTATTCTTTTTATGCCATTGAGATTATCCGGGGTATCGGCACAGCCTGCGATGCACAAAAACTGGATTTGGTTTTACATCTGACCGATGGCTCCACCTCGATTAATCTGGCTAGTATCGACGGGGTTATATTTGCAGACATCCTGGGCGAGACGGAACAACTTAAAGAAGTCATTAGCGCAGGAATTCCTTCGGTCGTAATTAATAACACGGCCCAGGACTTTGAAATAACCAGTGTGTCTATCAATAATAAAAAAGGGGCAAAGGAAGCAACCGAACATTTGATTAGTTTAGGTCATAAAAGAATCGCCCATATAACCGGTGATTTAAAAACCCAGGCGGCAGAAGAGCGACTTTTAGGTTTTAAAGAGGTTTTATCTAATAAAGGTTTTAACCTGCCCAGAGAATATATCAAGCACTCGGACTATTCCCGGCATTCAGCCCGGACCTTAACCCTAGAACTTCTTAAACTAAAATCACCGCCAACTGCAATATTTGCCGCCAGCGACGATATGGCCTTAGAGGTAGAGGGGGTAATTATAGAGAACAGTCTAAAAGTGCCTTCAGATATTTCAGTTGTGGGTTTTGATGATAACCCTGCTGGCTGTTTTGGCCCGGTGGCATTAACTACCGTGAAACAACCTTTGATTGAAATGTGCCAGATAGCTGTAAAAGAGTTATTGAATCAAATAAATTCTAAGGTTAAAGAAGACAATAAAAAACTGATGCTACCGACGAAATTAGTGGTCAGAGATTCAACTTCCTCGCCCAAATCAAACTAAGAATCAGTATTCGATTGTTATACAATAAGTTGTGTACCTTTTTAAAAATATATACAATATATTGTATATAGATATTGACATGGGATTTTGTTTGTGGTAGAGTGCATTTGTTCCCATTCAACAAATAATTCCTCTAATTAATCTTAGGGGTTAAATTTTCCCGCACAATAGTTTTTTGACGGTGGCGGGATCCCGCTTTATGTTTTACAGATTTGAAGCGGGAAAATTTGTCCCGACGATACGTCGGGGTTCATTAAAGGAGCCTGATATGGAACCGTTCTTATCTCTAAATGCCAAAACGGTGCTGGAAAGAAGGTATCTTAAAAAGGACCCAAGTGGTAAGGTGATTGAATCTCCCGACCAGATGTTTCGGCGTATTGCCAAATCCATATCTTCTGCCGACAGGGCCTATGGTAAAAATGGCACTCAGATAAGAAAATTAGAAGAGAAGTTTTATGGGTTATTGGCCTCTTTGGAATTCATGCCCAATTCTCCTACCTTAATGAATGCGGGAAGAGAACTCGGTCAGTTATCGGCGTGTTTTCATCCTGACCAATTAATAATTACTAAAGATGGCCCCCGGGCCATTAGTGATATAAATATTGGAGATGAGATTTTAACTCATAGAAATAGATTCAAAAGGGTCTTGGAAAAATTTGAGCGGACTAGTGATTTGTTGTATATAATCGGAATATACAAATTACCTACCCAGACTTTGAAAGTTACGGGTGAACATCCGGTATTAGCTATGAGGAAACAGGGGAGCAGTATTCGTTGGTTAAAAGCTGCGGATCTGCGCGTCGGTGACTACGTGGCTTTAAATTATCCCCAAGAAACTATGGATAGAGAGACGATTAAAATCTCCGATTATCTTGATAACAGCGATTTTATTGAAATAGAAGGGGTTCTTTATCAAAGAAATGCAGATATTAGGTATTATGTTAGGAAAGACGGCACTATTTATACCCAAAATAGAAATCGTAGTGGAGAAATATCCAGACAAGTGCATCCCGTAAGAAATGAAATAGTATTAGATGTATCTTTGATGAGACTATTTGGATATTATTTTTCTGAGGGTTGTGTTAGTGAAAATGAGGTTTTAAGATTTACTTTCTCAAATGAAGAAGAATCATATGCACAAGACGTTATGCGCATAGTTAAAAATAAATTTGGGATAACATCTAGAATTGAGACTACAGATTCTCCCCAACGTCGATGGATCTCTTTAAGATTTCACTCTAAGATATTGGCTGAATTCTTTTTGAAATTATTTAACACAGGCTATGCTTCTAAATCTATACCGCCATGGTTTATTCTTTTACCTGCCAAAAAGCAAAAAGGATTTCTTGCCGGATTATTTAGAGGCGACAGTTGTGTCTTTAAGAATGGGAATAATTTTTCTACAAAATTAGTAATGTGTAATACAAATGCGGTTTATGCTGCTTGGCAGATGTTGATGCGCTTGGGGTCCTTTGCTGCTTTAAATTTTGATTCGATGCCTCGTCTGGGTCGGGTTAGACCAGTGAAATGTCAGGTTTCGGGCAGATATGGTTCTCAGATTGTAGCCGAATTATTAGAAACAGAAATACCGCATAATGGTTTTGAATTTATCCGTAGTATCGAGAGGGAGGGAATATTATTTAGTCCTGTTGACTATATTGAAAAACAGTCTTATCAGGGCAAGGTCTATAATTTAGAAGTTGAAGAAGATCATTCCTATTCTGCGAATTTCGTTTCCGTTCATAATTGTTTCGTCCTGCCCATCGATGATTCCATGGATAGCATTTTTGAATCACTCAAAGCTACTGCATTGATCCACAAAAGTGGAGGAGGCACTGGTTTTTCCTTTTCTCGTCTTAGGCCAAAAAATAGCGTCGTACAATCTACCGGAGGGATTGCCTCGGGACCGGTTTCTTTTATGAAGGTTTTCGACTCAGCCACTCAGGCGGTAAAACAGGGCGGCACCAGACGTGGCGCCAATATGGGGATATTGCGGGTGGATCATCCTGATATTTTGGAGTTTATAACCTGCAAAGAATCCAATCGTGATATCACTAATTTTAACATCTCGGTTGCCATTACCAAGGAATTTATGAATAAAGTGGCTAAGGCAGAAAACTACGATTTAATTGATCCGCATACAGCCAAGGCCTTGAAACAATTGAATGCTAAAGAGGTCTTTGATTTGATTGTTAAACAGGCGCATAAAAATGGCGAACCTGGTATAATTTTTATCGACCGGATGAATGAATTTAACCCCACACCGGAATTAGGCAAGTACGAGTCGACTAATCCTTGCGGAGAGCAAGTACTTTTGCCTTATGAATCCTGTAATCTGGGCTCAATTAACCTTGCCTTAATGGTCAAAGAGAAAAATGGCAGACTTAGCGTCGATTGGCCCAGACTTAAAAACATAACTCATGGAGCTGTGCATTTCTTGGATAACGTCATCGACATCAATAAATTCCCTGTGCCGATAATTGAAGAGAACACCAAGCTTACCCGTAAAATCGGACTTGGTGTAATGGGCTGGGGTAGCCTTCTTTTAAAATTGGGTATTCCTTATGATTCTGATGAGGCCTTAAGACTCGGTAATGCAATAATGTCTTTTATCCTTAAAGAGGCAAGAGAAGAGTCTATACGGCTTGCCAAGGAAAGAGGGGTTTTCCCGGCATTTCTTGGTAGCATGTATGATAAGAAAAAAAGCCTAAGACTCAGAAATGCTACTCTTACCACAATTGCCCCTACCGGAACAATAAGTATTATTGCCGGTCCGTGCTCCTCGGGTATTGAGCCGATATTTGCCGTCTCTTATTATCGCAATGTGATGGATAATGATAAACTTGTTGAGGTAGACCCAGTATTTGAAGAGGTAGCCAAGGAAAGAGGGTTTTATTCCCGGGAATTGATGTCTAAGGTTGCCGAGAAAGGCTCAATCAAAGATTTAAAAGAAATACCTGAAGATATCAGGCGGGTTTTTGTCACTGCCCATGATATTGCACCCGAGTGGCATATCAGGATGCAGGCAGTATTCCAGAGGTATACTGATAATGCAGTCAGTAAAACCGTGAACTTCCCGGAAAATGCTACTGTTGAAGACGTGCGCCAGGTTTACATGAGTGCCTATAAACTCGGTTGTAAAGGTGCGACTATTTACCGAGACAGAAGCAGGGATGAACAAGTCCTAAACATCGGCCGTAAAGAACAAAAGACAGAGATTGATAAGATTACGCCCCGGCCGCGCCCCGAGGTAATTAACGGAACAACTACAAAGGTGCCGACAGGCTGCGGTAATCTTTATGTAACCATAAATAGCGACGAAGAAGGTAGGCCTTTTGAGATCTTTACCCAGATGGGTAAGGCCGGAGGATGTGCAGCTAGCCAACTTGAGGCTATAGGCAGGCTCGTTTCTTTGGCGCTGCGCTCTGAGATTGAAGTAAAGTCTATAATTGACCAATTGCATGGTATTAGGTGTCCTTCGCCTTCCTGGGAAAAGGGTGTGAGGATTTTTTCCTGTGCCGATGCTATGGCCAGGGTAATCGAAAAAAGGCTACTTAATAATAAGCAAAAAGAATCAGAGGTAAACCAAGAAATCGAATCTCTGCTTAAATCCGAAGAGCATCTTGTTCACAGCGCCCATCGGGGAAACATCGTCGGTGTTTGCCCTGATTGCGGCGGAGCATTACGTCATGAAGAAGGCTGTATCAAATGCCATGGCTGTGGTTTCTCTAAGTGTTAGAATCACGAATTACCACAAATTGCACACGAATAAACACAAATAAAATATTCGTGAATATCAGTGTTTGATTAGTGTAAATTAGTGTAAAGATGAAAAAAATCTTCTACATAGTTTTAGACGGCTTAGGTGACCTTCCCATAAAAGCCTTGGATAATAAAACTCCTCTTGAGGCCGCATCAACGCCAACTCTGGATGGTTTAGCCAAGAAAAGCAAACTCGGCCTGCTTTATCCGGTAGCCAAAGGCATTGCCCCGGAGTCGGATATTGCGGTTATCAGTCTCTTGGGTTATGATGCGCGTAAGTATTACACCGGAAGAGGCCCGCTGGAGTCCTTTGCCGAGGGTCTGGCCGTAGAAGACGGTAATCTTGCCCTCAGGGTAAATTTTGCCACGGTTGACTCCGACGGGAAAACCATCAAAGACCGCCGGGTAGGCAGAAATTTAACTACGGAAGAGGCGACCGCCCTTTCTAAAGAGATAAATGCCAAGGTCACGCTTTCAAATGCCACCTTTGAATTCAAAAATACCATCGGCCACCGCGGGGTATTGGTTATAAGGGGCATGCACTCAAAACTTTCCGGCTGGATTACCAATACTGACCCGGCCTATGACCGTGAAGGCGTATTTGGCGTGGCCAAAGAGAAATTTGAAAACCTAGTTTCTATATCCAGCCCCGTGGCCGGCCACGAAGATAGCCTTCCGGCAAAAGAGGCGGCCCTTCTTTTAAATGAGTTTACCCAGAAATCGCACAAGGTTCTTTTAGAGTCTCTCATAAACCAGAAGCGGATTTCCGGGAATAAAATGCCGGCAAATATTATTTTATCGCGCGATGCAGGGGATCACCTGCCAAAATTTCCCAGGCTAGAGGATTTGTTGAAAGTGAGATTCGGTTCATTTGTCCAGATGCCGGTTGAAAAAGGCATTGCCCTTTTAACCGGCATGTCGCTAGTCGAAGTCCCTTCATCAACAGGGCATCTTGATGTTGACTATAGTGTCTGGACGAAAGTGGCGCTTGATGAGATAGAAAAATTTGACGGCCTTTACATCCACATCAAAGGCCCAGATGAACCGGGCCACGACGGAGATTTTAGCAAAAAGAAAGAAATTATCGAATTAATTGACAAGTATTTTTTTAAAAACCTCCTTTCTAAGATGAATCAGGAGGACTCAATCATTGCAGTAACCGCAGACCACTCCACTCCTTGTAGCCTCAAAGCCCACTCAAGCGACCCTGTGCCGCTTTTAATCTACGGTAAAAACATTAAGCCTGATGGCCAGGAGAGTTTTTCGGAAAAAACTTGTGCTGAAGGCTCTATAAAAGGAATCCTCGGCAAAGACCTTATGCCGCTTCTGGTGAAATTTGCCAATGGATAAGTTCCTGCCGAAGTTATTCATAAGCTCATAATTTAGTGATGATTTTTCTCAAATGAAACCTCTTTGACAAGCTTGTCAAGGATTGGTTGAATTCCTGCCTGCCGGTGAGGCAGGTGACCCTGCCCCTTTTACACATTCCGAATCTTTTAAAGAATTGTCCTTAGAAAGAATATTAATACTAAAAAAGGGCGGGATAATTCGCCCCCACCGTTTTGCTTCGCTTTTGCGTAGCAAAACGAAGCAGCGGGGGCTCATTAATTTTTCCTTTACATACAGGAAGTTAAATTGTATAATAATTTGGCATTTTAAGAGGAGTGAAATTCTATGAAGAAATTGAAGTTAGGTCTGCCTAAGGGCAGTTTACAGGAAGCTACTTTCGTCATGTTCAGGAAGGCAGGTTTTAATATCTCGGTCTCTGAGCGCTCTTATTTTCCATCGATAGACGACCCTGAGATTGAGCCGGTCTTACTGCGCGCCCAGGAGATGTCCCGCTATGTTGAGAGCGACCTTGACTGCGGAATCACCGGCGAAGACTGGATAAAGGAAAATGGCTCTAATGTCCTTAGGGTTGAAGAACTTATCTACGCCAAACAGTCTTTAAGGCCGGTACGCTGGGTGATTGCAGTTCCGGAAGGCTCTTCAATCAAATCGGTAAAGGACCTGAAAGGAAAACAGATTGCCACGGAACTAGTAAATGCCACCAAGAGTTTCCTAAAGAAGAATAAAGTAAAGGCGGATGTTGAATTCAGCTGGGGCGCTACGGAGGTTAAGGTTGCCCAGGGTTTAGTTGAGGCCGTTGTTGAACTTACCGAAACAGGCAGGAGCCTTAAGGCAAATAAATTAAGAGAGATTGCTACAGTCTGCGAATCGACGACAAAATTAATCGCCAACCGAAAGAGCTGGCAGGATAAATGGAAGCGTCAAAAGATTGAACAGATTGCTATTTTGCTTAAAGGTGCACTCTTTGCGGAATCAAAGGTCGGCCTTAAAATGAATATAAAAAAGACCAATGTAAAGAGGGTAATTTCGCTACTGCCTGCCTTAAAAAGGCCTACCATTTCGGATCTTTCAGAAAAAGGCTGGTGTGCCATTGAGACAGTGATCGACGAGAATGTTGTGCGCAATTTAATTCCGGCTTTAAAAATGGCCGGCGCCCAGGGAATCGTAGAATATCCGTTGAATAAGGTGATATATTAAGTAACCAGAAACCAGTTTACAGAAACCAGAAAAATTAATTTAATCAGGTTACTGGAGACTGTTATCTGGTTACTCCCGAACGACGAAGGAGTGAGGGGAAAATGCCTTGCGGTAGAAAAAGAAAAAGAAGAAAGATCCGCACCCACAAGAGAAAAAAGATGCGAAGACTTCGCAGACATCTCAAGAAGAGGGCCTGGGGTTAAAGTCCTATCCGTCTTTAGCAAGAAATAAATCATGACATCGAATCTACGACGATTCCTGCCTATATTAGGGATCATAGCTACAATATTTTTTGTCTTCACCGGTTGCGCTCAAGCTTCTCCTGAGTCAAAAAAGGATTCCCGGGCCTTTGCCCATTATATGATGGGCCTTTTATATGAGCAAACCGATGATTTAGAATCGGCCATAGAAGAATATAAAAAGGCCAGCAACTTTGATGCCGAAGCTATTTCAATCAGTTTAAGACTGGCAGTTGATTACATCAGGCTAGAAAAGTACGAACAGGCAATTACTCAGTTAAAACAGACAATAAATTCTAACCCCAATGCTATTGAGCCAAGAGTTTTACTTGCCCTCCTTTATGCTTCTTTAAAGAGGTTCGACGAAGCAGCCAGCCAATATGAAGAGGTCTTAAAAAAGGCCAATAAATTAGACCCTAAAAACCTGCAGATCTACCATTCGCTTGGACAGTTATACTATTATCAGAAAAAACTTGATATGGCCATTAATCAATATAAATTTATCCTGGAAATTGACCCCAAAAGCAGCGATGCCTATTTTTATCTTGGGTTTTTATATGAAGAACAAGCCAAGCGCAGCGAGGCGATTAAAAATCTAAAAAAGGCAATTGAGCTGAATCCTCAGCATTCCGATGCCTTAAATTCACTCGGCTATCTTTACGCAGAAAATGGAATTAACCTGGATGAGGCGATTGATTTAATAGACCAGGCCCTGGCGATAGATCCCCAAAACGGTGCCTTTATAGATAGTTTGGGCTGGGCCCTCTATAAAAAAGGGATGTTTAATGAGGCGCTAATACAACTTAAAAAGGCCACGGATTTAGTCAAGGACCCGGTTATCTTAGACCATCTGGGCGATACGTATTTGAAGCTGAATTCCAAGGACCTGGCCAAAGAAAGCTGGAAGAAATCTTTAGAATTAGATGCGGAACAAGATAAAGTAAAAGAGAAGATAGAAAAGTTAAAATAAATACTTTGAAAAAATCTTCTTAACGCTAATGGTCGCGAATCTTCCGCCACAATTCTTTTGCACCACAAATATTGGCGCATCCGCCAATTATTATGGCGGAGGCGGACCCGCCAATCTTTGTGGCGGGAACGCTAATGGTCGCGAATAAAATTAGCGACTATTTGCGTTTGATTGGCGAAAATTCGCGTTTGAGAATAATTATCAGTAAATAAAATGAGTTATACCAAAGAAGACATCAAGTTATTAGAGGCAAAAGCCAAACAGATCCGCCGGCTGATTATCCAGATGTTAGCCGAGGCTCGCTCTGGTCATCCGGGCGGGTCTCTTTCTGCTACAGATTTAATTACTTGCTTATATTTTAAGGTATTGCGCCATGATCCGAAAAAACCGGATTGGCCAGACCGGGATAGGTTTCATCTTTCTAAAGGACATTGTTGTCCGCTCTGGTATGCAGTCTTAGCTGAGAGCGGATATTTCAAAAAAGAAGAACTTCTGACCTTAAGGAAACTCGGCAGTATCTTACAAGGTCATCCGGACAGAGGCGTTTGCGGAGTAGATGTAGCAAGCGGTTCTTTAGGCCAGGGTCTGTCAGTGGCGCTGGGGATGAGTCTGGCTGCCAAAATCGATAAAAAGGACTACCATATTTATTGTCTGATGGGAGACGGGGAAATTCAAGAGGGCAATATCTGGGAGGCAGCCATGGCCGCAGCCCATTTTAAATGCGATAACCTTTGCGCTATGCTCGATTACAATGGCTTCCAGATAGACGGAAAAATCCAGGACATTATGGATATTGAGCCGGTAGTGGAAAAATGGAAGGCCTTTGGCTGGTATACCATTGAGATAGACGGACATAATATCGCCCAGATCCTTGATGCCTTTAGCCAGGCCAAGACGATTAAGGATAAACCAACGATCATAATTGCCCATACGGTAAAAGGTAAAGGCGTTTCTTTTATGGAGCATGTAGTAGACTTTCACGGCAGGGCACCGACTGCCGAAGAGGCCCAAAGGGCGCTTAAAGAACTAGAGTAACTTTTAAATTGTTAAACTGTCAAACTGTTTCCCGCCTAAACAGTTTTATAAAAAGTGGCGGGATCCCGTCACGTAATTAAATTGATGGGCGGGAAAATTGTCAAATTGATAGCAGTATAACAATTTAACAATATAGCAATTTAACCATGGAATTACTATATCAGCGCGATATTTACGGTAAGACCTTAGTTGAATTAGGCAAAGAAAATAAAGACATTGTAGTCTTGGATGCGGATCTATCCAGTTCAACCCGCACAAGTCTTTTTGCCAAAGAATTTCCCGATAGATTTTTTAATTTTGGTATCGCCGAACAGAACATGATGGCTGCGGCAGCAGGTTTGGCTAGTTGCGGTAAGACCGTATTTTGTTCAACCTTTGCCATATTTGCCACAGGCAGGGCCTGGGAGCAGATCCGAAACACCGTCTGTTTCAATAATTTTAATATCAAAATCGTGGCCTCGCATGCGGGCATTACTGTCGGGCCCGATGGTTCAAGTCATCATGCGATTGAGGATATTGCCATTATGCGGGTAATTGCGAATATGACAATAATTGTGCCTTGCGATGGACCCCAAACCAAGGATGCCATAATGGCCGCAGTAAAACACCCCGGTCCTGTTTATGTGCGCCTGGGCAGGCCCAAGGTCCCTACAATAGAAAGAAAGAGTCCTTTTAAATTAGGTCATGCTGATATTTTAGAAGATGGCAGGGATATAACTATAGTTGCCTGCGGCATCATGGTAAAAGAAGCGTTGGATGCCGCATCCATCCTTAAAAAAGAAGGCGTATCTTGCCGAGTTATTAATATGCATACTATAAAACCACTGGATACAGCGGCCATTGTTGATGCCACTCGCCAGACTAAAGGTATTGTAGTTTGCGAAGAGCACATGATTATTGGAGGTCTTGCCTCGGCAGTGGACGATGTAGTCTTAGAAAATTTTCCTACTCGGGTTGAGAGGATAGGGGTAAGAAATAGATTTGGCCAGTCCGGAGAGTGCGAGGAGCTGTTAAAGGAATATAATCTTACTGCTGGTGATATCGTAAAGCAGGCAAAGAAGATATTAGATAAGAAATGAAAACTTGGCTATACCGCAAAACCGCCAAATGCCCTGCCTGCTTCACCGTCAGGCAGGCGATTTAGCGTTTATGAAGAAATTGGTCCTCGCATCTTGCGCCAAATTAAACCTTTACCTGAATGTATTAGCTAAAAGGGCAGACGGATTTCATGATATTGAAACCGTCTTTGAAAGAATTGACCTTTGCGACGAGGTCGGCCTTAAACTAAATTCTTCAGGGCTTATCCGGGTCAGTTGCCTTGATAAGGCTGTGCCGCAAGGTGCAAGAAACCTGGCCTTTCAGGCAGCGGAAATCTTAAAGAAAGATTTTAGTCTCAAAGCCGGCGTTGATATCCAGATAAAGAAAAATATACCCGTAGGTAGCGGCCTGGCAGGGGGCTCGAGTAATGCCGCAGCCACATTATTAGGCCTAAATCAGCTTTTGGGTTTAAGATTAAGCAGAAAACAGCTTTTAAAATACGCACGAATATTAGGCTCAGATGTGGCTTTTTTTGTCTTAGGCTATAGGTTTGGCCTGGGAAGGGGCCGGGGAGATGAAATAAAGCCTTTAAGAGGCATAGGTAGGTTTTGGCATCTCCTGGTGGTTCCTTCGGTTTCGGTTTCCACTAAATCCATTTACCAGGGTCTAAACTTCAAATCCATCCCGGACAAAACCGAAGGATTGACAGATAGCAATAAAGATGTTAAAATGCTAGTCCGTGTCTTAAAGGATAGAGACTTTAGCGGCCTTCCTAGGTATATCCATAACAGCCTGGAGACGGAAACGTTAGAAAAATTCCCTGAAGTTGGCCAAATTAAGGATTATTTGCGAAATTTAGGCATAAATACCGCCTGCATGTCAGGAAGCGGCGCAGCAGTTTATGCCATACTGAAGTCAAGAAAGGAGGCCGAGAAGTACCAAGCAGTACTTAACCAGAAGAAGGATTGGCAGACGTATGTGGTAAAGACTAGGTAGCGCTAAATCTTTGTCAACAAATGAGATCCTTCGACTTCGCTTGAGGATTGTTTATTGGGTTAAGCGAAGGAAGCAAGATTTGCGTTTGGTTTGGATAAGGAGGGCTAGCCATGGAGATAACTGAGGTTAGGATTTTTTTGAAGGAAAGTCCGGATAAAAAACTAAAAGCTTATGCAACTGTGACTTTCGATAACGCCTTTGTGGTAAGAAACATCAAGGTAATTCAGGGAAACAGCGGTCTTTTTATTGCTATGCCGTCAAGGAGATTAAAGACGCCTTGCCCTAAATGCGGGTTCCGCAATGAACTGCATAGCAAATTCTGTAACCAGTGCGCAGCTCAGCTTCCTGTAATCCCAAGGCCAGTTTCAAGCGATAATCAGACAGCGCAGTCAGAGCATAAAGATATCTGCCATCCCATTACTCAGACCTTCAGAGAAGTCTTGCAGAAAAAGGTTCTGGAGGCCTATGAAAAAGATAAGTCTAAAGTTAGCGTCTCTTCTTCGCAAGACCTAGGAGAGCCGGGCTATTAATATATAAATTATTGCCCGGTAGTGTAATTGGTAACACACGAGAATTTGGGTCTCGCTTTTCTGGTTCGAGTCCAGACCGGGCAACTAAATTTACCATAAATAAATGTTCTGGTTCTCCCTCGTCCGCCACTGAATCAATGGCGGACTCGGGATTAATTCGACCAGACAACTTACGTTCGTTAACGCTCCGTAAGTTGTGGTCTCATTAAGAGTCCAGACCGGGCAACTTTTTAAAATATACAAATCAACTCTTAGGTATCAGGTTTTTAAAATGCAAGATCTAGATGCAATTGTTTTAGCAGCAGGCAAAAGCACAAGACTTAAATCCGGAATCCCGAAGGTCCTTCAGCCTATTTTTGGCAAGCCTATGTTAGGCTATATCCTGGACCTGTTAAGCGCCACCCGCAAATTAAAAAGGATTATTCTTGTTATCGGTTATAAAAAAGATTTAGTTAAAGTATTTATTAAAAATTATCAAAAGAAAAAAGATATAAGGCTTTGCCTTCAGAGGAGGCTTTTAGGTACAGCTGATGCTATAAAAGCGACGGCCGGACTTTTTAAGAAGGATGCTTCGGATGTGCTAATCTTCTACGGAGACCATCCTCTGATAAGGAAAGAAACTTTATTTTCGCTTATTGAAGTCCACTCTAATACCAGAGCCGCTTGCACGTTATTGACTGCCTTGGTTGGTGACCCTGCCGGTTACGGTAGGATTATCAGAGACAAAAATAATGATGTCAAAAAGATCGTCGAAGAGAAAGACGCTTCGCCGGAACAAAAACGCATAAACGAGATAAACACAGGCGTATACTGCTTTAAGAAGGACGTCTTATTTTCCAATCTGGGCCATATTAAACTTAACGAGCAGAAAAAGGAATATTATCTTACGGATATAATCGAGTGCCTTGACAGTCAGGGTTATCACATCCAGGCGTTAAGGATAGAAGACGATACCCAGGCCCAAGGTGTTAATACGAGAGAAGATTTAAACAAGGCCTCTGATATAATCCGCCGCAGAATTTTGGTTGGGTTTATAGAAAAAGGCGTAAACATCTTAGACCCCAATAATACATATATTTATCCGAATGTGAAGATTGGCGGGAATTCTGTAATTTATCCCTATACCTTTATAGAGCACGATGTAGTTATCGGTCGCCGTTGTTCCGTCGGGCCTTTTAGCCATCTCCGGCCGGGCACGGTCTTAGAAGATGATGCCTCAATCGGAAATTTTACGGAACTGAACCGCACGCGAGTCGGCAGGTTTACTAAGGTAAGGCATTTCAGCTATCTTGGCGACGCCAAGGTAGGAGATAGTGTTAACATCGGGGCAGGCACTGTTACCGCAAATTACGACGGCCGTAAGAAAAATGTAACTAAAATCGGAAAAGGCGCTTTTATCGGCTCGGATACGGTTTTAGTTGCACCGGTAAAAGTCGGGAAAAAAGCAGTAACCGGAGCAGGAAGCGTAGTGACTGCCGGTTGTAATGTTAAAGATTATTCGGTTGTAGTAGGCGTTCCGGCAAGGGTCTTAAAGAAAAAGATTTCCCGGCTAACCAGCAAAAGATTAAAATCAAAAAGGTAAGTTAATCAATGAAAAGGCGTATCTTATTTTTGGGGATAGCGTTAATTTTGTTAGTTGCTCAACCATCCTGGGCCTGGGTCTGCGGTGATGCTAACGCTGATGGTAAGGTAGATGTTGGGGACGTAGTCTATCTGGTAAATTATCTCTTTAAGAATGGTCCTGCTCCTGCGCCATTAGAATCTGGCGATGTTAATATAGACGGCAAAGTAGATGTTGGGGACGTAGTGTATCTAATAAATTATCTCTTTAAAAACGGTCCCTCTCCTTGCCGGCCTTATTATAAGAGGGGTTTTGTGGATGGGATAGTCTATGATGCCTCAACCGAACTTCCCCTACAAGATGCCCTGATTACCTCCCCTGACCAGGTCGAACAGGCCTACTCTGATAGCCAGGGAAGATTCTCTATAACTATCGAAAAGCTCTCACCTAGCTCTAATGAATTTACTACAAGTATAAAGATTGAAAAAACCTCCTTTACCAGTTGCCAACGACAAGTAAAAGTAGTTACTGGCCGTCATTCTGCAGTTAATCCTGTATATTTAACTCCTCAAGACTCCGTTGTTACTCAGATTACTCCTTCCGGTGGAACGCACATTAACTCTACAGGTCAGATTCAACTAATCTTTCCAGAAGGTGCGGTAACTGAACCGATCAATGTGGTCTCAACCAAATACGAAAAATCCCAGGCGCTTCCTGATGAACTGCCTTCTACTACCTTCTTTACCTATGCAGTTGACTTACAACCAGATGGCGCAACCTTTAATCAGCCCGTAACTATGAGAGTTGCCAATACCCTCGGCTTTGCTGCCGGCATACCTATCCCTGCGGGTATCTTTAATGAAGAGACCGGGCAATGGCAAGACACAGGTCTTATGGGTTATATCTCAGCAGATGGCCTTTGGTTAGAATACCAGATAAATCATTTTTCTCCCTGGGATTTGAATCTACCTGCAGTACCTCCGCCACAGGATAGAAAATCAAATATGACTGCAAACAATACCCAGGATGCGCAAATTCAACCCCAGCAGGCAAAAGACCCTGGTGTAGGCGTTAAATCCGGCAGTTTAACTCTTGAACATTCCCTGCCGCAAGTCAAACGATTAGGCAGGCCTTATGACTTAAAACTTGTCTATACTTCCTTGACTGCTCAGCCTTCAAATTTTATCTCTATCGAGACAGATTTAGACCCGGTTACTACCAATATTCCGGCCACTACTACTTTTAAAGTTGATATTGCTGGTAGACAAGCGCAGGCAACCTATCAGGGAGTAAGCGGCAAAGTAAGATACGCCTATCTTTTTGATGGAAAAGATGCTTTGGGCCAACTACTTACCTCGGGAAGTTATCCTTACACCATAGAGGCCTCCAATGATTATACGAATGCAACTTATTGGACCACCGCTAATTTTGGGGGAGCACCTATTGCTAATACCGGCGTGCTCACTATTGAACCAGTGCCTATGACACGCAATGTCAATGGGTATCTTACCATTAACAGCCAGCAAGATTCTCCTTTTGGTGCAGGCTGGAGCATAGAGGGTTTACAGCGCCTACATTTCTCCCCGGATGGCGCAATTCTTCTGACCGAGGGCGATGGTTCAGCCATAATTATTCGTCAACATCCCCAACCCCTAGCATTTACCGGGAATTGGACCAGCAGAAATTCCTCTGTAATTGATTACCAGGAGAATGAAGTAATTAGCACCATTCCTATCAGCGGAACGCCTCACGGAGTTTGCGTCACTTCTGACGGTAAATACGCGCTTATTAATCATGTATATTCTCCCTATGTCTCTTTAATTAACACGGCTACCAAAAAGGTAGAAAAAGTTATTAATGCCAATGTATCGCAAAGTTGCTGGATTAATAGTAGTCCTATCACAGGTGAGATATGTGTATCTGACCTTGCCTCAGGTAAGGTGGGTTTGCTTGACGGGGTTACTTTTGAACCTACCCAGACAATCAACGTGGGAAGCGGACCCTGCGGCGCTGTGTATAGCCACGACGGAAGCAGGCTCTATGTGTCAAATCGTAACAGTAATACAGTCTCAGTAATTGATACTCAGACTAAGGAAGTCATCGCCACTTTAAATACCGGCAATAATCCCAATGTCATTGATATTACAAATGACGATAGGTTCTTATATGTGCCGAATAATTCCAGCAATACTGTTAGTGTGATTGATTTGGTTTCACAGCAGGTCATTAAAACAATTGCCGTGGGCTCACAGCCGCTCAGCGCCGGAGTTAGCCCGGATAACAAATATGTTTTAGTAACCAATTTTTCATCAAATAATGTTTCTGTTATAGATACTATAAACAATGAAGTAATCGCAACCATCCCGGATATTATGCGTCCAATAGGCTTAGCCTTTAGCCCAGACGCTAAATACGCCTATGTTACTGAAGGAAACGCAAGCCGCGTAGCAGTGATTGATATTGATAATTTTTCAATCCTGACAAGGATTAGTGTTGGTGCCGGACCACATGGTATAGATATTGCCACCGAAGATGTTTTTACCACTGCCTTAGGTGATTATTCTACCTTTGTATTAAATAGTGACGGCACTTCCGTGCGTAAAATGAAAGACGCAACCAAGATTAATTTTGATGCCCTAGGTTTAGAAACTTCTATGGTTGACCGAAATGGCAACACTACGCAATATATTTATATAGATGCCAATTCTGACGGAAGAGCCGAAGAGATAAGTGAGATTATTTTACCTGCTGGCGGCAAATATGAATTTATCTATAATACATCAGGCAAGCTCCAATCCATAAAAGACCCTGCAGGTAGAATTACTCAGTTTAACATTGATGCCAGTGGCGACCTATCCGGAATAACTAATCCAGACACTACTACCAAGGCATTTACCTATAATAGTCATTTTTTAACTGCCGCTACCAATGAGCGGAATCTCACCACCCAATACCAATATGATAATTATGGCCGGGTAAATCGGATGCTTTTTCCAAATAGCCCTCAGGAGATAATTCAGTTTTTTCCTTCTGAAGTGCAAGGCCTGATTAATGATTTAGCGCCTGGTGTAGGCACACCACAGAATCCCGCACCGGTAGTGCGGCCGGCTGATATCGTAGAAACGATTATCGACGGCAAAGGCTACACAACCACCTCCCAGACCTCAAAATTCGGCTCTTATGCAAAAATTATTGATGCCTTAAATCAGACTACCACAATCGAAAGGGACGTAAATAATAATCCCACAAAAATTACCCGGCCTAACAGCTCTACAGTAACCATGACTTATGATGCTAAAGGTAATCTGCGGACCTCAACTGAGAATGCAATCTCCGCCACCACTACCTTTACCTATGAGCCGAACTTTAATCAAGTATCTAGCATCTTAGACCCAGAATCTAATCTTACTGATATTGATTATGACACAAAAGGAAATCCCATCCAGATAACCGATGCCCTTGGCAATATTACCAAGATGGAGTATAATAGTCCTTATTCGCTTCTGTCTAAGATTATCTCTGGCTTTGGCACCCCGCTTCAAAATGAGACTAATTTTACCTATGACCCGGTTACAGAAAATCTCTTAACCATTACTGACCCCTTAAGCCATACCACTACCCTGGCCTATGATAACGCCGGTAACATTACTTCCTCAACTGATGCCGACAACAATACCACTACCTTTGAATACGACTCAATGAACCGCCTGAAAAAAGTAGTAGATGCTGATAATAAAACTACCCAGTATCAATACGATGAGGCAGGGAGCCTGAAAAAAATCATTGATTCGAAACTCCACGAAACAAACTTTACTTATGATGAAATAAACCAGCTTAAAACCATCGCTAACCCTCTAACCAAGACCAAGACCTTTAGCTATGACTTAAATAGAAACTTAGGGACTGTCATTGACTTTAAAGGCCAAACCATTAGCTTTACCTATGACCAGATAAACCGTCTGACTAACAAATCCGGGCCAGGTCTAAATGTAACCAATGGTTATGACTCTGTAAATAATCTGACCTCAGTAACCAATCCTGATTCAGGCCTGACAATGAATTATGATTTAGCTGGTAGACTCACTCAAGCAACCACTGCGAATTTGGGACATCAGCCAGCCACTACTATCAGCTATACCTATGATAAAAACTCTAATCGCCTTACTTTAACTGACCCTCAATCAGTTGTTACCAAGTATATTTATGATGACCTAAACCGTCTCATCGACATCAAGACCGCCGCTGATCAACTGATTAGTCATTTTGGTTATGACCAGCTTTCTCGCAGGACTGCCTTAATCTTAGCCAACAATACCCAGACTGCCTACGGATACGACTTGGCCAGCCGGCTGTTAAGTATGGTAACAAGTTTAAATCCCAAATCACACAATAAACTAGTATCTGGTA
The DNA here is from genome assembly GCA_043808095.1 of Candidatus Omnitrophota bacterium. Classification (GTDB taxonomy): domain Bacteria; phylum Omnitrophota; class Gorgyraeia; order JAZDFF01; family JAZDFF01; genus JAZDFF01. Next base: position 34,164 of record JAZDFF010000040.1, on the reverse strand, counting down.
TCTTGCATCTAGAATCTAAAGATACACAATCAACTCTTGACTCTTACACCTACACCTACGACTCTGTCGGTAACCGGGAAGAGATGACTGATTTAACCGGCCTGCATGACTATGGCTATGATGATTTATATAGACTAACTCAGGCAACTCATCCGACCTTCCCGACTGAAGACTACACCTATGACCCAGTGGGTAACCGCAATCCGGCAAGTTTTGTTTACGATGTCGCTAATCGACTGGTAGACGATGGGACTTATACCTATATATATGACGACAACGGCAACCTTATCACTAAAACCAATAAGAGCAATCCGTCAGATGTTACTACCTATGGTTACAATGTCGAGAATCAGTTAATTTCTATTGACTATGGACCATCGACTATTGACTATATTTATGATGGCCTCGGCAGAAGAATCGAAAAGAATGTAAATGAAGTAATTACTCGCTATGTCTACGACAACGAGGATATCCTTGCTGAATATGATGTAACCAACACCCTAACCGCCAAATACCTCCACGGCCCTGGGATAGATGAGCCATTGAGGATGGAGAGGGGAGGACAACTTTACTACTATCACGTAGATGGCTTAGGCAGTATAACAGCTCTGACAGACAATACCGGCGCTGTAGTGCGAACGTATACCTATGATTCCTTTGGCAATATCGTAAACCAAACCGGCACACTGTCTAATCCGTTTACCTATACTGGACGTGAATTCGACTCTGAAACAGGCTTGTATTACTATCGAGCCAGGTATTATGATGCGAGGATAGGGAGGTTTTTGCAGGAAGACTCGTTTAAAGGTTTTCTTACTAATTCCCTCACATTAAACCTTTATCCCTATGTGTTAAATAATCCTGTAATTTATGTCGATCCTTATGGTAACGTAATGTGTATGCCTCCTTGGATTATTGTTGGTACGACAATGGCATTATCCGAACCTACACAGTTTGGGAAAGTTGCTATTATTGCCGCAGTTGGTGGATACGCTTTGTATCAAGCTATTAAAGGCCCTTCACCTGAACCATATCCTGGAGCTGGTAAAGGTAAAAGGACAGGATATTACAAAATTCCACCAACGATACCTGCTACTCATAATCCTATTCCTCCACTTCCGCCTGATAAATGGAAAAAACTGATTGATGATATAGCTGAATGGTTAAGTCATGTGTTTGGAATTTAATTAGCAGAGATGATAATTGAGATCATTAATCTAGACAAAAGTATAAAATTTAACTTTAGAAAAAACATTGAAGAATTACTCAAATTTGTCCCTCAAGAGGATTTGTATAAAATAAATAAAATAACAATAATTGACTATCCTGTAGAGAGAAATGTTAAAGATGCTGCGGGTCTCTATTATGGATATCAAAATGCTAAAAATATAGAGATAGTTCTAAATGTATCTGGGATGTTCTACAAGATGCCTCGGATTTTTTTTATTATTTTTCCAATAATTCCTAAATTATTACTTGCAACTACGCTCTTTCACGAAATAGGTCATCATGTTCAGAGAATAGGTCATGGTTATAAAAAAGAAGGTTGGGAAAAGACCGCTGAACAATATAGTAAAGAGATTACCAAGAAAGTTTTTTTAACTAGTAGATTATTTAAGGCATTGAAGTTATTTAAATTTCTTTTGGTGCCAATATTAAAGTTTTACAAAATAAAAAACAGAAAAAACAGTGTCAGAACGCGATAACTCCTTAAATCATATTAAATTACGAAATAATCTATGAAAGACCTAAACTATATCTCAACCGATAAACTCCTAGACAATAGCTATTACCTTTATCATCTTATTCATCGCACTCAAACCGCCTACACTTACGACTTAGCAAGTAGATTACTTACCTTGGTCACCACGTCACCAAGTCACAAGGTCACCAGAGATAAACTAGCATCTGGTATCTTGCATCTAGAATCTACAGATAATCAGGTTTCTGTGCTCAGTAATCTGGTTACTATTAATTCATACACCTACACCTATGATAACGTCGGCAACCGGGAAGATATGACTGATTTAACTGGCCTGCACGACTATGGCTATGATGATTTATACCGACTAATCGGCGCTACGCACCCCACAATTCCTACTGAAAACTACACCTATGACCCAGTAGGTAACCGCAATCCTTTAACCTATGTCTATGATGAGGCCAATAGACTACTGGAAGATGATAACTATACTTACGCCTATGATGACAATGGGAATCTAATTTCTAAGCAGAACAAATCTACCTTAGAGACTACCAACTATACTTACGATGTCGAGAATCAGTTAATCCGCATTGACTTCCCTGACTTAACCTTTGCAGAGTACACCTACGACGGCATAGGAAGAAGGATTGAAAAGAATGTCAATGGAGTAATTACCCGCTATATCTACGACAACGAAGACATCATCGCAGAATACGACGGAAGTAATACTCTCCAAGCAAATTATTTACATGGCTCAGTTATAGATGAGCCAATAAAAAAGAACAGGTGAAAAATGAAAGATAAACTTTTAGTATTTACAGGTAACGCCCATCCAAAATTAGCCAAAGATATCTGCCAGCGCCTAGGAGTTTCTTTAAGAGATGCGATGGTGACCCGTTTTAGCGAGGGAGAGGTGCGGGTTAAAATTAATGAAAATGCGCGCGGCAAAGACGTATTCGTTATACAGCCGACCTGCCCGCCGGTTAATGAAAATCTTATGGAGCTTCTCATTATGATTGATGCCCTTCGGCGCGCCTCCAGCCAAAGGATTACTGCAGTCGTGCCTTATTTTGGTTATGCCCGGCAGGACCGCAAGGACCAGCCGCGCGTGCCCATAACGGCAAAATTAGTGGCTAATCTGATTACTACAGCCGGGGCAAACCGCGTTTTGACCATGGATCTTCATGCCGGCCAGATCCAGGGGTTCTTTGATATACCGTTAGATCATCTTTTTGCGGTAAATATCTTTGTAGAATACTTTCAAAAGATGAAATTAAGAGATTTTGTAGTAGTTTCACCGGATGTAGGCGGAATAAAGATGGCCAGGGCCTATGCTAAGAGATTAGGGGTACAACTGGCGATTGTGGATAAGCGCAGGATCTCTCCCGACAAGGCCGAGGTTATGAATATACTCGGCGAGGTTAAAGGTGCCCGCGTAGTGATTGTTGATGACCTTATAGCAACCGGCGGTTCGCTTATTGAGGCAACTGAGGCATTGAAAAAGGCCGGTGCAAAAGAGATATATGCAGCCATTTCTCACGGGGTTTTATCCGGCAATGCATTCTCCATAATCGATAAATCTCCGTTAAAACAATTACTCATTACCGATACTATCCCGCTTAAAGATTCCAAAAAACATCCCAGGATAAAGGTCTTGTCAGTGGCAGGCTTGTTAGCCGAGGCGATAAAAAGGATTCATAACGAAGAGTCAGTGAGTTGTCTTTTTGATTAATTAAGAGTAATCAGTAACCAGATTATCCCGAATGTAGTAACTACTATAGCATCACTTCGGGATCCCGAAGAATAGCTAATCAAATAGCTTCATTCGGGACAGTAACCAGAGAAAAATTCTGGTTTCTGTGCTCAGTTATCTGGTTTCTCCCGAGCACAGCGAGGGCACATGGAAGAAATAAAACTAGAGGTTGAAAAAAGAGATCAATTGGGTAAGGGCAAAATTACGGCATTGCGCCATAAGGGTCTTATCCCTGGAATAGTCTATGGGCAAAAAAAGGAATCCCAGGCTATCCAGATAAACAAAAGGGATTTTATGCACTTCCTGCAATCGCATAGTGCAGAAAGCGTAATTATAAATCTTAATATTTTAGAAGGCGCCAAAAAACAAAAAGATATTCCGGTTTTAATCAAGGATATCCAGTACCATCCCTTAACAGAAGATGTTGTTCATGTGGATTTCTGCCAGATTTCTTTGACTAAGGAAATTAAGGTTAAGATTCCTATCGTTGCAAAAGGCGAGGCCGTCGGTGTTAAGCAAGACGGGGGCGTATTAGACCACATACTTTGGGAGCTAGAAATAGAATGTTTGCCTACAGATATGCCTAAGGATGTTGAGGTGGATGTCTCTGGTTTAAAGATCGGTGATGCCATACACATTAAAGATTTAAAATTACCGTCTAAAGTAAAAGTTTCAGCTGATCCAGAGGCAGTAGTTTTATCCGTTGTGCCGCCTGCTAAGGTAGAAGTGCCGGCTGCAGAGGTAGAACTGGCCACAGAAGAAAAATTAGAGCCCGAAGTAATTAAGGAAAAGAAAGAAATTCCAGAAGCTGGCGAGGAAAAACCTCAAGCTAAGACTGAGACAACCCCCAAGCAAGAGAAAAAGGCAGAAAAATAATAAAGTATGCATCTTATTGTGGGTTTAGGTAATCCGGGAAAGGCTTACGCCGATAATCGCCATAATTTAGGCGCGCGGGTTGTTGAGGCCTTGGCCAAAGAAGCCGGAGTTATTTTTCAGAAAGATTCCTCAAAAGAAAATTTTGTCACAAGGGTCAGGTTTTTCGGAAAGACGGTGATTTTAGCCAGGCCGCTTGTTTTTATGAATCTATCGGGCCAGGCAGTAAGATCGATAACCTCAAAGAAGAGGATTCCGCCCGAAAATCTCTTAGTAGTTTATGATGATGTAGATTTAAACTTGGGCACTTTACGCCTGCGTCCCAAGGGGAGTTCCGGCGGGCACAAGGGCTTAAGGTCAGTTATCGAAAATTTAGGGACCCACGAGTTTACCCGTTTAAAAATCGGCATCGGAAAACCGGTTCACTGCGATTTAAGCGACTATGTGTTATCCAGATTTAGCCCGGATGAGGAAAAAAGACTTAAACCGATTTTAGAAAATGCCGCCGATTGTTGTTTAGCATGGCTCAAAGACGGCACGGAAAAAGCAATGGCGCAGTTCAACAAAAAACAGAGGCAAAAGAGGGAGGTCTAACAGAGTGAATAATTATGAAGCTATGTTTGTGGTAAAGGGGAGTTTAGCGGAAGACCAGTTGAATTTAGTTTTTAAGCAGATCCAGGACGCAATTTCAAAGAATACAGGGGCCAATTTAAGCGCCGAAGTCTGGTCAGCAAAAAAGAAATTGGCCTATCCTATCAAAGGTTCCAGCGAGGGCACCTATTATCTTGCCCGTTTTACCGCTATGCCAAGTGCTATGCTGACATTAAAACAAATATTTCTAATGAATGAGAATATCTTAAGATCTATGATTTTAAGAAATACAAAATAGCGAGGTACCATAATGGCAAATTTTAATAAAGTATTTTTAATTGGTAATCTTACCCGGGATCCGGAACTGCGTTATACGCCTCAGGGCACAGCAGTGGCTAATCTAAGGATGGCAGTAAACCGGCGATACAAAGATAAGACCGGAGAAGCAAAGACTGATGTCTGCTTTCTTACCGTTGTGGTCTGGGATAAACAGGCCGAGGTATGCAACCAATATCTGCAGAAAGGAAAGCCCTTATTTGTTGAAGGGAGGCTGCAGTCGCGTTCCTGGGAAGATAACGAGGGCAAAAAAAGAAATGTATTAGAAGTCAGGGGAGAGCGCATACAATTCTTAGGGTCACCTGGCGATACAAAGGCCAGAACCGGAATGGTCGAGGGGCCTGCTGAGGAAGGCAAGGCCATGCCAGGGCCCGAGACTCCATGGCAGGAGGATGTTCCTGCCGAAGAAGATATAGACAAAAGTCAGATTTAGCTCTAAGGAGACAATGATGATAATTAAGAAGAAGAAAAAAAAGAGGGAAGGTTTTTATGGAAAAGAGGCATTGAGAAAGCGCTTTTGTAGATTTTGTAGGGATAAACAAATTGTCATAGATTATAAAGAGATAAAATTATTAGAGAAATTTATTTCTGAGCGAGGGAAAATGCAATCGAGTCGCTTTTCGGGTAATTGCGCTAAACACCAAAGGCGTCTTACCGAGGCAATAAAACGAGCTAGATACCTAGCTGTTTTATCTTATACAGGAAGATAGAGATGGAAGTAATATTACGAAAAGATATTGAGCATTTAGGCAAGACTGGAGATAATGTAATAGTGAAAGAAGGTTACGCCCGTAATTATCTTATCCCCAAAGGTCTTGCTTTGGTGATGACTCAGGCAAATGTGAAAAGACTGGAGATGGAAAAAAAGCTCAAAATTGCCAAAGAGGAGAAAGAAAAAAATGATGCCCGAGAACTTGCCCAGAAGATTTCTAATACCTCTTATACCATAAGCGTTGAGACCCACGAACAGGATAAGTTATATGCAAGCGTTGCTGCTTTAGATATTGCCCGTGTTTTAGGACAAGAAGGCATTTCAATAGATAAGAAGCAGATTCTCTTAAAAGACCCCATCGAAGATTTGGGGATTTATGATGTAGACGTAGATTTAGGCCATGATATCAAGACCAAGATCAAGGTCTGGGTAGTTAAAAAGTAATGCAAAAATCAAAAGATTTAAGGGTTAGAAAGGGTCAGGACGGGTTAGAAGGGGTTAGCAAAAATTTTAAAAATCCCCCTTTCTTACCCTTACTATCCCTTACTACACCCTGCTATCCCTTAAACGTGGATTCTAACATGTCATTTTAATTCTTGGATTTTAATAGCATGTCAAATATAACCCTGTTAGAAAAAATCCCTCCGCAAAACATCGAAGCAGAGATGGCTTTATTAGGCTCTATGATTATCGATGAAGATGCTATCCATCGGGCCCTGGAGATGGTTGATGAGGATTGTTTCTACGTGGATATGCATAAAAAAATATTTTCCTGCATAGTAAACCTATACAGCAATAGTAAGGCCATAGACCTTATTACCTTAAGCGACGAATTACGCGGTCTTAACCAATTAGATGAGATCGGCGGAGCGGCATATCTGACTGCCCTTACCAACACCGTTCCTACCGCCGCAAACGTCGGACATTATGCCAGCATTGTTAAGGAAAAGAGCCTCCTGAGGTTATTGATTAATCATGCTACAAGAATAGTAAGCGACAGTTACGAATCCCAGGATAATATCGATGAGATTCTTGACCGCGCCGAGAGATTGATATTTGAGATATCTGATTTTCGGGTTTCTGGCACGAGCATCTCGATGAAGGATGTCATAAAAGATACGATCGAGAGGATCGACCAGTTATACCAGAAAAAGGCCCATGTAACGGGAATTCCGACGGGATTTATCGATTTCGATACCAAAACCGCAGGCCTGCAGGATTCGGATTTGATTGTGATTGCCGGAAGGCCTTCGATGGGTAAAAGTTCTTTTGCCATTAATATCGCCGAGTATGTGGCGGTAACGGAAAAATTACCGGTTGCTTTTTTTAGCCTGGAGATGTCTAAAGAGCAACTCGCCCAGCGCATCCTTTGTTCTCATGCCCGGGTAGACGCCCATAAAGTAAGGACAGGATTTTTATCGCCTTCTGATTGGCCCAGGCTCACTACCGCCGCCAGCAAACTCTCAGAGACCTCTCTTTTTATAGATGATACACCGGCGATGACGGTTTTAGAGTTGAGGGCAAAGGCCAGAAGGCTTAAATCACAGCATGATATAAGGCTGATAGTCTTGGATTATCTCCAGCTTGTGCGCGGAAGCGGACGCATCGAAAACAGGCAGCAGGAAATTTCTGATATTTCCCGTTCGCTTAAGGCCCTGGCCAGAGAGTTGAAGTCCCCCGTAATCGCTATTAGCCAGCTGTCCCGTGCGGTTGAGTCAAGGCAAGATCACCGGCCACAGCTTTCAGACCTTAGGGAGTCAGGGGCAATTGAGCAGGATGCTGATTTAGTGGTTTTGTTGCTCCGTGAAGAATATTACAGTCCTAACGAAGACAATAAAGGTATTGCTGAGGTAAATATCGCTAAGCAAAGGAACGGCCCAGTCGGTATTATGAAATTATCTTTTATCAAAGAATATATGCGTTTTGAGAATTTTTCGAGCTTCGAATGAGACCTTATAGACAATGAAGAAAATAATTATATTTAGTTTAATAGGAATTTTCTATCTTGCGTCAAATTCCATAGTCATAGCCCAGGGTCAGGTTGGCGTGCAAGAAAAGACTCAGCGAGTCAGCGCCATCGATATTATTGGTAATAAAACCATCAGTACAGCTACTATCCTGTCTAAATTAAAGGTAAAGTTAGGTCAGACATTCTCTGACCAGGTGATCAAGGATGATATCAAAAAACTGTATTCCCTGGGCTTCTTTAGCGATATTGAGGTAGATACCCAAGACTATGAAAAGGGCGTTAAAGTGATATTTACAGTTAAAGAACTGCCGATTGTGGATAATATAATTTTCCAGGGCCGCCACGCTATCGGCGAATACGCCTTAAAAAGCGCAATGAAGACAAAAAAAGATGAATTTTTAGAGCAGACAAAGCTGAAGGATGATATCCAGGGGCTGGTCAAGCTTTATCAAAGAAAAGGCTTTTCTCATGTCAGCATAGACTCAAAATCAGACCTGGATGAAAATACCAATAAGGTTAAGGTAACCATCTTAATCGATGAAGGCACAAAATTAATGGTAAGTAAAATCTCCATCAATGGCAATGCGGCATTCGGCTATAAAAAGGTTCTAAGTATTATGAAGACGCGCAGGCCTTTCATATGGCCCCTGACCATCATAAGAAACGGCCTCTATAAAGAAGGCACCTTAAAAGAAGATATTGATAAGATCAGGGCATTTTATAAACGCGGGGGTTATCAGGATGTTGAGGTAGAATATAGTACAGAAAAACTTAAGAAAAATAAGGTCGCAGTTTCTATTAACATTAAAGAAGGAATTAAATATGTAGTGGGAACGGTCAGCATCGAAGGAAACAGTATTGTTAAAGAACAAGAGATCAGAAGCAACTTAAGCGAATGTCTGCCGGGGAAGGTCTTTAGTCAGGATGGGCTTTCACAGGACGTATCTAACATCCAGAGCCTTTGCTTTGATAAGGGCTACATCTTTGCCGAAGTTAAAGAGTCTACTTCCTTAGATGCTCAAACAGGCAGGGTCAATATTACCTATAACATCGCTGAGAACCAAATCGGCTATGTGGATATGATTAAGATAAGAGGTAATATCAAGACCAAGGACGTGGTTATTAGAAGAGAATTAAGGATTTATCCGGCAGATCGGTTTAGCGGCGAGAAACTAAGACGCAGCCGCGAGCGTTTGAATAACCTAGGTTTCTTTGAAGAAATAAATTATGACACAGAGCCCGGCAGCGCACCGAACAAAAAGAATCTTATTGTCCAGGTAAAAGAATCTAAGACCGGAGAATTTATGTTTGGCGGCGGCTATAGTTCCGTCGATCAATTCATTGGTTTTGCCCAGATTGAGCAGAAGAACTTTGACTGGAGAAATTTTCCTTATTTTACCGGAGGCGGCCAGGATTTAAGTCTTCGCGCCGAGTTAGGAAGCTTACGTAAGGAATTCGGTCTTAGTTTTACCGAGCCCTGGATTTTCGATTATCCGCTATCTTTCGGATTTGATCTTTATAATAGATCACATTACCGTGACACCGACGTAGGTTATGCCTACGACGAAAAACGGACTGGCGGGGATTTGCGTTTAGCCAAAGAATTATCCGAATATCTAAAGGCGCATCTATTTTGGCGATTTGACAATATCGAGATTACTAATATTGATGAAGCTGCCTCAAGTGACCTAAAAAAAGAAGAGGGGCAAAATACAATCATCAGCACAGAGTTTGGTTTAGACCGAGATACTCGCGATAATATCTTTGAGCCGACTAGAGGAAGGTTATTATCTGGAGCAGCTGAATTAGCAGGCGGGCCTTTAGGTGGCGATAAGAATTTTACCAAATTTATCGGAAGCTTCAGTAATTATATTCCTATCACGAGAAAATCAGTATTGCAATCAGAGATACGCGCAGGCATCACTCAGCCATTTGGAAGCTCTGACGAGGTGCCTATTTATGAAAGATTCTATGCCGGTGGTTCGGATACTATTAGAGGTTACCGAGAAAGAAAGGTGGGCCCGATAGATGCAGCTACCGATGATCCCATAGGAGGCGAAGCGCTCCTTATAGGAAATTTAGAGTATGTTTTTCCTTTGGTTGAGTATATTAAAGGCGCAACATTTTTTGATGTGGGTAATGTCTGGTCTAAGGTTAAAGACTTCGGGTCGAGCGGATATAAATCAAGCGTTGGCCTGGGGCTAAGGATAAAGACGCCACTTGGTCCGCTAAGATTAGATTACGGGTATCCTTTAAATAAAGAACCCGGTGAGACAAAAAGACAGGGAAGACTTCATTTTAGCATAAGTCACGGTTTCTTTTAAGTAAATGAGACTATAATTTATGTCGCCATTCTGGCTCCATAAGTTATCTGTCCGAACTTACCCCGATAGCTGCAAGAAAATTTAGAATAAATTTTCGCAGCGTTATTTTAACGGGGTCAAAGTTGACATATCCCTCGCTTAAAACAAGCTAAAATTTTCTTCGATAATTTTAGCTTAAGCTTCGGGATTAATTCGTACTAACAAGGAAGTTATTCATGGAAGATTGATTTATGTCGTCCCTTGGACTCCATAAATCAAGTACTCATTAAGGGGAGGGGGAATGAACAGTATTAAAATGCATCTTATGATTTTTGCATGTGTTTTGGCTCTGGCGGTTGGTACGAGTTGTGCTTTTGCCGAAGCAGAAAAAATCGGTTATGTCGACTTAAGCCAACTTTTTGATTCTTACCAGAAAACCATTGATTACGAAAAGAAATTAGAGGCCACCCAAGGTCCAAAATTAGAGGAGAGAAAGAAAAAAATCGATGAGTTAAAAGGGTTGCAGGCAAAACTTGATTTATTAAAGGCCGTAGAAAAAGAAAAACAGCAGAAACTTATTGATGCCAAGGGCAGAGATTTAATGGAATTGGATAATCAGTTGCAGACGGACATAAAAAAAGACAGGGATGAAAAGATTAAAGAGATCTTAAAGGATATTGAAGGAGCGGTACGCGATTTTGCCAAGAGTAATAACTACGCCTTCATTTTAAATGATAGGGTGCTTCTCTACGGCGATAATGCCAAAGATATCACAGAAGGCGTTCTTAAACTACTGAATAATAATTATAAGAAAAAACAATAGAGATATTTTTTATGCGCAAGACCCTTAAAGAAATCGCCGAATTTTTGGATGGGGAGGTTGTTGGAAACCCTCAAACCGTAATTACCGGCGTCTGCGGGATAAAAGAGGCAAAAAAAGGCGATATCACCTTTGTGGCTAATCCCAAGTATGCAGGCCTTATGCAGGAGACCGAGGCCTCGGCAATTATCACCTCAACCGAGATTGAAAGAGGTCCTAAGCCTATTATCCGCACCGAGAATCCTTCTTTGGCCTTTGCCAAAATGTTGTCTCTGGTAGTGCCTGTTGAGGTCAAATATCCGCAAGGAATTCATCCTACTGCCATTATCGGAGAGGGCGTGAAATTAGGTAAGGCCGTGGCATTAGGCGCGTATGTAGTTGTTTGTGATAAGGTAGAACTTGACGATAATGCAATTATCTATGCCGGCTGTTACCTTGGCCATTACACGAAAATCGGTAGGGACAGCATAATATATCCCAATGTTTCTATCAGGGAAAGGGTGACAATTGGAAACAGGGTGGTTATTCACAGCGGCACAGTTATCGGCTCTGACGGATTTGGCTTTGCCAAGGTTAAGGGCATACATCAGCGTATACCCCAGATTGGGATAGTGGTTATCGAGGATGATGTCGAGATTGGTTCTAATGTAACCATTGACCGGGCCAGGTTTGATAAGACAGTTGTGGGGCGCGGCACAAAGATTGACAATCTTGTGCAGATTGCCCACAATGTTGTAGTGGGGGAAAATTCTATTATTATTGCCCAGGCCGGCGTGTCCGGAAGTACTACGGTAGGGAACAATGTAATACTGGCCGGACAGGCCGGTATCGTCGGGCATATTAGTATAGGAGACAACGCGATTGTAGCAGCCCAGGCCGGGGTTACTAAGACTGTAGCGGCCAATACCAAAGTTTCTGGCTATCCGGCCAAACCTCACAATATTGCCAAGCGGGTAAATGCATGTGTTCAGAGATTACCTGCGACCATGAAGACCATAGATGAATTAAAAAAGAAAATAGAAGAACTGGAGAAGAAGATAAATGGAATATCAAAAGACAATAAATAAAGAAATCAGTTTAAATGGGACAGGTTTACATACTGGAAACAAGGTAAATATGACCTTCAAGCCCGCCAGTCCTAAGACAGGCATAAATTTCATCAGGGTAGATCTGCCTGACAGGCCGACCATAAAGGCCGATATAACAAATATCCTGGATATTCATCGTAATCCTCGTCGTACATCTATAGGAAAAGACGGATGTGAAGTTCATACCATAGAACATCTGATGGCAGCACTGTCTGGTCTGGGGATAGATAATATCTTAGTCGAGATAGATAATAACGAAGTCCCAGGCCTCGACGGAAGCGCTATCGGCTTTATTGATACCCTTAAAAAAGCCGGCCTTAGAGAACAAGACATCCCGCGTAAATACTTTTCTATTAAAGAGCCGATTGTAGAAGAAGAAGGTGGTGCGGTAATCACAATTTTACCGAGCTCTGAATTTAAGATTTCTTATACCTTAAATTACGAACTCCCTATATTAAAGGCCCAATTTTTATCTTTAAGTCTGCCTAAGGATAGTTTTGAGAAAAATATTGCCTTAAGCCGGACCTTTTGTTTAGAAGATGAGGCAGATGACTTAGTTAATATGGGTCTCGGCAAAGGCGCAAATTATGAAAATACCCTTGTCGTGGGTAAAAAAGGAGTGGTCAAAAATAAGTTGCGCTGTGAAGATGAATTCATCCGGCATAAGGTCTTGGATTTAATCGGCGATTTGTATCTTTTGGGCGAACCTATTTGTGGTCATGTTGTAGCCCTAAAAAGCGGGCACCCGCTTAATATTAAATTAATTAACAGGATTTACGAGCAGAAACAAAGATACGAATTAGGCGGAGTTAAGGGAGGATACATACCCGAGGGTAAAGAATTAGACGTAAAAGAGATAATGAAGATTTTACCCCACCGTTATCCGTTTCTTTTTGTAGATAAGGTAATTTCTATTGAAGAAGGCAAATCCGCTGTCGGGATTAAAAACGTCAGCCTAAATGACAATTTCTTTACCGGGCATTTCCCTGGGCGGCCGGTTATGCCTGGTGTGCTTATTATCGAGGCCATGGCTCAGCTCGGCGGGATACTCATGCTATCTCAGTCTCAAAATGCCGGTAAGATTGCCTATTTTATGGCCATAGATAATGCGAAATTTAGAAAGACAGTTGTCCCCGGGGATCAGCTTGTTCTAGAGGTAGAGTTGGTGAAGGTAAGGTCAAAGACCGGCCAGGTCCATACCCAGGCTAAGGTTGACGGTAAAATCGTTGCCGAGGCTGATCTTTTGTTTGCGTTAGTAGAAGGATAGAATCCTAAAAAAGTTTCTATGATAAATATCCATCCCACGGCAATTGTTTCTAAAAAAGCAAAATTGGCCGACGGTTGTTTCGTCGGCCCTTATACTATTATAGAAGATCCGGTAATTATTGGCGAAGGCACAAGAATACTTAATCACTGCACCATTAAAGGCAATACTACTATCGGTGCGCGCTGTAATATTTTTACTGGCGCGGTTATCGGGAGTATTCCTCAAGACCTAAAATATAAAGGCGAAGAGTCATATCTTTCTATCGGGGATGATAATATCATAAGAGAGTTTGTTACGATTAATCTTTCGACGGAAAAAAATACCAAGACTGAAATCGGTAATAATAATTTGCTCATGGCCTATTCACATGTTGCCCACGATTGTAAGGTAGGCAACGGCTGTGTTATTGCCAATAATGGCACCTTAGCAGGACATGTCACTCTTGAGGATAAGGCGGTAATAGGAGGTTTGGTTGCGATCCATCAGTTTGTGCGCATTGGAACACTTTCTATTATTGGCGGCTGTTCCAAAGTAGTCCAGGATATCCCGCCTTATTCAACTTGTGACGGCCATCCGGCAAAGGTCTTTGGTATAAATATAGTCGGTTTAAAAAGAGCCGATTTTCCCAAGGAAACCATAACCGTCTTAAAACATGCCTTTAAGATACTGTTTTTTTCTCAAATTTCTATCCCGCATGCTTTAGAAAAAATAGAAAAAGAGATTACTGGCTGTAAAGAAGTATCCCATCTCGTCGACTTCGTCAAGGCCTCAGAAAGAGGCATAACCAGATAAAAACCAGAGAGATTTTATGGAACGCTTAGGCCTCATTGCCGGTAACGGAAGATTTCCCTTAATCTTTGCTCAAGCCGCAAGATCCCGCAACATCGGGCTCGTTGCCACTGCAATTAGAGGCGAGACGCATCCGGACCTAGGCCGAGTTGTTGATAAGATTACCTGGATCAGGCTGGGAGAGTTTAAAGAGATAGTTAACATATTTAAAAATGAAGGCCTAAAAAAAGTGGTGATGGCAGGTCAGATTAAGCCCAAACATCTATTTGATAAAAAAATAAAATGGGACGATGACATCAAGAATATATTTAAAGATATTGAAAATAGAAAGGCAGATACGATATTCAGGTCCATTGCCGATAGACTAAAGATTGAAGGCATTGAATTACTCGACTCGACACTATATCTTGATGAATTTTTGGCCAAAAAAGGCGTATTAGGCAGGCAACAGCCGACATTTGATGATTGGAATGATATTTACTTTGGCATGGAGATCGCCAAGATTATGGGTGCCCTAGATATCGGCCAGACCGTTGTGGTAAAAAATAAGGCAATTCTTGCAGTTGAGGCCATGGAGGGCACAGACGCCACAATCCTTAGAGGCGGAAGGCTTGGCCGGGGCGAGGTGGCAGTGGTTAAAGTAAGTAAACCACAGCAGGATATGCGTTTTGATATTCCTGTAGTCGGGCCCCGCACGATAAAGACTTTAGCCAGAGTGAAGGCGAGGTGCCTGGCAATCGAGGCGGAAAAAACCTTGATTATTGATAAGTCCGTCTTTCTAAACTTGGCCGATAAAAATAATATTTGTGTTGTGGGTATTTAAGCCTTTACTAAACTTGCATAATAAAACCGGGGATAGAAAATCTATCCCTTTTTTTGACACACGAATCTACACTGATCTCTGTCCAACGACAGGCAGAAAACACAAATTTACACAAAATGAATTAGTGGAAATTAGTGTGTAATTCGTGATAATTGGTGATTTATGAAATATATTTACGGACCGGTTAAATCGCGCAGGCTCGGCCTATCATTAGGCGTAAGTCTTACGCCTTATAAAACCTGCACCTTCGACTGCATATATTGCCAGCTGGGCGATACGACTCATAAAACTACTGAGAGAAAAGAATATATTAAAATCGAAGAGATCTTAAACGAATTAAAGGCCTGGTTAGGCGCCAATAATGAGATTCAAAAAACCGTAAATTACATTACCCTTTCCGGCTCGGGCGAGCCGACTTTAAATGTAAATATAGGAGAATTTATTTTTCAAATTAAAAGGATTGTCAATATACCGGTTGCCGTTATTACCAATTCCTCTTTTTTGAGTCAGGCTTCGGTGCGCAGTCAATTACTTGGCGCGGATTTAATCGTACCTTCGCTTGATGCGGTGTCCGTATCTATCTGGCAAAAGATTGATAGACCCGAGCTAAATTTGAAGCTTGATGGTATTATTCAAGGCCTAGTGAGCCTAAGAAAAGAATTCAAGGGCAAAATCTGGCTTGAGGTAATGTTAGTTAGTGGCATAAATGATGACATAAGGCAGATTAAGAAATTAAAAGAAGCCATTGATATGATAAACCCCGATAAGATTCAGTTAAATTCGCCGGTACGCGTAGCCGCAGAGTCGGGGATCCTTGCGGTAGATAAAAAGAAGCTAGAGAAAATTCAAGAGATTTTAGGTGATAAAACCGAGATAATATAGTATGCGCCTATAGCTTCCGCCACAAAGATTGGCGGACCCGCCTCGCCACAATTCATTGGCGAGCCGCCTAAGATTTGTGGCGGCAAAGTTTTAGTGGGGGCAATTTCCGCCGCAAGCGGATTCGCCTACGGCGAAGGATAGAGCGCCAGTCTTAGGAATCCTTCGTTTAACTCAGGATTCCATCCCGAGCGAAGTCGAGGGACGGAACTGGATATCGCGATATAATTAGTAGCCCCTGTAGCTCAACTGGATAGAGCGCTAGCCTTCGGAGCTAGGCGTTGGGGGTTCAACTCCCTCCAGGGGCGTTTTAATTGGTTCGAGTCCAGCCAGGCGCATTCTACTTCGCTCCAACATTTTTATGCGGGAGCTTCGTAGAAATGGTTCTGCGGAGCTCAAAGTGAAAACATTTGAGCGAAGCAGACCAGCTAGGCGCATTTTTAATACACAGATTATCACAGATTAAGAGATACAAGATGGGCACAGATAGAGTAAAGTAGCGAGTAGAGAGTAGCAAGTAGCAATAAGAAGATAACAAGGAGGGTGTGATGGATATGAAAAATAAGTTTTTGTTGTTTTTTGTTTTATTGTTTGCGTCTTCAGTAGCATTTGCAGAAACAGATAATACCCAAAATGTGCAAGAGTTAAAAAAAGAAGCTTATGTGTACACAAATCAGTACAAAGCATATGGGAAAGCAATTGAGCTTTTGGAAAGGGCTGTTGCTTTAAAAACAGATGACCCTGGTGTTTTCTTAAATCTAGGAATTAATTATTTATTTTTGAGCCAATTTGATAAAGCGAAAGAAAATTTCGAAAAAGCCATTAGTTTAAATCCTAATTATACTGAAGCTTATAGTAATTTAGCAACAGTTTATAATTCAATGAAAGATTATGATTCGGCAATTAAGAATTATAAGAAAGCCATTGAGATGAATCCTAACTATGCTGAGATGTATTCAAATCTGGGGAAAGAATATGTTACAACTCAACAATATGCAGAAGCGGTCAAGGCGTTAGAGAAAGCAGCACAGCTAAAACCACTCAGCATTCCAGAGGATGTTCATTTATCTTTCATTTATTCAAATCTTGGCTATGCCTATATTATGCTTAATAATTATGATTCAGCAGAGTCTGTTTTATTAAAGGCAAAAGAGTTATATACTAAATTGGCAGACCAGCGTAATCTTGATTATGTCAATCAATTATTAAAAGGAATTGAAGAACATAGATGAAATATAGTTAAATTCAAATCCGCCCCAAAGCGAAGACTCTTTTTAGTCCTGAGCGAGGCGAAGCCGAGTCGAAGGGAGCAGTTTAAATGAATAAAAAACAATTAATAGTTGGTTGGGCAGGAGCGTAGGTGTTGTATCTAACTTTATATATTTCATTAAGTTATGAAAGAAATCGATAATGAAAGTTTTATGGAATTATTTTGTAACACATTGTAATGTAGGTAATTATATAAAGCGTCTATGGCCTATAGATTCTTGATTAAAAGTATTAGCAAAAATTTACTGCTTATTGCAATATCGGTGTTTATCAGCTTATTGGTGATAGAGTTTATTCTTTGGAATGTATTACCACCGATAAAGGTGGGCGTTGGGACAACTGCAACACCAAAAGCTAAGATTTACGGATGGGCGCCTCCACCTCGCAGTCGGATACAATTTATCAATCCAGATACTGACGAAATAATAAATTTTTATACTAATTCGCAAGGTTGGAAGGATGTGGAACATAGCTTTGAAAAGCCTGAAGGCGTTGTCAGGATTCTTTTTTTGGGTGATTCCATTACTTGGGGTTTTGTGGCTATTGATGATTTGTATACTCGAAAAGTAGAACTATTATTTAAAAGATTAGGATTTGACAATATTGAAGTAATCACCATAGGCGTAGGGGGGTGGTCAACTGATCAGGCATTGGAGGCATTAAGTAGGGAGGGGATTAAATACCAGCCAGATATTGTGATATATCAATTTTGTGCAAATGATATCGAAGAAATTTTGTTCCCATACGAAAAAGGAATTTCTACGAAATTACACAATAACAAAGTATTTAAATACAAAATGATAGATGGTAAGTTAGAGAAAATTAACCTTTACCCCAAGACTAAGAAAGTTTCCGAAACCAGTAAAATAAGAAGTTTTTTTAATAAAAGTGCCTTAGTTTGGCACGCCATTAGATTAAAAAATAGATTAATGATTTCACTGCAGAGGGTAGATGAAGAGAAAGTAAAGGGGTTTTCTAAGGAAGAAATGGCAAAAATAAAGTTTCAGTGGGGACCTTTTCTTATGAATCCCCAAGGAGTTTATAGGCATAGTTCTTTTAATCATTCAAAAGAATCGCTATCGGCATGGGATTTATTTGAAGTTTTAAGTATTAAGATGAAACAAATTTCCGAGAAGATAGATGCTGACTTTTTAATTTTTTCAGAATCTGGTGAAAACGGTTTAAGAATCTTCAGTGAGAGATGGAATTTAATAGAACAAGTGGGGGGTGTTGATCGTTCAGTTTGGAAAGGGCAAGAATATTTAATTGATTTAAAAAGACCCTTGAGGGATTTGAAGGAAGTTTGCGAACGCAACAAAATTTCTTTAATAGAGCCCCGAAGGCAGTATCAAAGATACAATTTTGATCCACATCCTAATAAAGTTGGAAACGCCAGCATGGCTGAGGATATTGTTGACTTTTTACTAAATTGGGAACCATTTTTGAGAAAAATTCGATGAAGCTATTATCAGTCTTATTATAAAATAATTAAGCAGTTTAGTGGTTCGACTTCGCTCACCATCCCGAGCGACCCATTCGACAAACTCAGGGTCTTCCTGAGCAAGCTCGCCAAAGGCGAGCGCGTCGAAGGACGAAGTCGAGGGAGAGGGAGTAACAATGGCTATCTATCAGAAAAATAAACGCTTAAAAGTATTTTGTTATCCTCCATCTGTGCTAATCTGTTTCTTTTCATCTGTGCTAATCTGTGTTAAAATATGACAAACGGGCCATTAGCTCAATCCCGAATGTAGTTATTCATAGAAGTAAAGCTTCGGGGTCCCGGAGTATAACTTCGCAGAAATATTTCATTCGGGGTTGGCAGAGTAGAAGATATTAAACGATGAAAAGTTGGCGGAAACAGAAGTTAGTTAGAAACTTGAGATCGCAAGGTTTGAGTTATAAAGAGATAGGGCAGAGAATGCCGTCCAGTATCTCAAAAAGTACAATTAGTGATTGGTGTAGGGATATAGAGTTGACGGCAAAGCAGAAAGATAGGTTGGATAGGCTTTTTAAGGATGGCAGTTATAGGGGGAGATTGCTTGGGTCGAAAGCTACGCAGGCAAGAAGAAATAAAGAGATTGTAGAAATCAAGGAAAAAGCAAAATTAGACATCGATTTATTGAGCAAAAATGAATTTAAGTTAGCTGGTATAATGCTATATTGGGCAGAGGGAAATAAAAAGAATAGAGTCGGTGTCTCTAATTCTGATCCCGAATTGATACATTTTATGATGAGATGGTTTAGGGAGATATGCAATATTCCTGAGGAGAGGTTTAAAGTTTATCTCAATATTCATTCTGGACAAGATGAATTAAAAATAAAAAAATTCTGGTCAGATATAATTGGTCTGCCAATTTTACAATTTGGCAAAAGTTATATTAAAAGAGAAGGTACGGGACATCGCAAAAATATTTTATATCAAGGGACAATAAAAATTGAAGTCTGCGATAAGAATCTTTTATATAGAATACTCGGTTGGATTGAGGGTGTCGTAAAAAGAATAAGGGCCGCTAGCTCAATCGGTAGAGCATCAGACTCTTAATCTGGGGGTTGAAGGTTCGATTCCTTCGCGGCTCATTTAAAAACGCTAATTTACGCGAATCTAACGCTTTAGCCAAAGGCTAATCCGCCTTCGGCGGAAATATACGCTAATAATATTAACGATAATTCGCGTTTCCTGCCTACCGTCAGGCAGGGATTAGCGATAATTCGCGTTATGAAAAACTACGAACAAATCGAACACACCGCCGATATCTGTATCAGGGTAAAGGCCAAAGATTTAAAAGAATTATTTAAAAATTCCGCCACGGCAATGTTTGAGATTATGGCTGAAAAAAAGCCAGATACGAGATGCCAGATGCCAGATACCAGAAATATCACGGTTAAACAAAAGGCGGATAATTTAGAGGAGCTTTTCATAAACTGGCTAAATGAATTACTTTCTTTATCCGCCGCCAAAGAATTAATTTTCTCGGATTTTAAGATTGAAAAATTAGATAAAAACAATCTGCAGGCAACTGCCGTTGGCGAAGATATGAATAATTACAGAGTAAACACTGAGATTAAGGCCGCTACTTATCACCAGTTGCAATTAAGGGAACTTAAATCAGGTTGGCAGGCTGAGGTGATTTTTGATGTCTGAGATCGGGCAAGTACCATTAGAGAAGATTGACGATTATCGTTGGCGTATACCCAAGAGTTATAAACCCGGAATGCGGGTTCCGGGAATTATCTATGCCGATGAGAAACTGCTAAAGGATATCCGCCAGGATAGAGCCCTGGAACAGGTGGCAAATGTCGCATTTTTACCGGGGATTGTAAATTATTCCCTGGCTATGCCGGATATCCATTGGGGATATGGATTTTGTATCGGAGGGGTAGCGGCAACTGACCCTGAGGAAGGCGGAGTAATTTCGCCCGGAGGCGTGGGCTATGACATAAATTGCGGGATAAGACTCCTTAAAACTAATTTTCAATTTGATGAGATAAAAGATAAAATCAAGAATTTGGTCTATGCCCTATTTAATGACATACCTACAGGTATAGGTTCAAAAGGCGATATAAAGGTCACTACCAGAGAAGAAAAAGAAATTTTAGTAAAAGGTGCAAAGTGGGCGGTTGAAAAAGGCTACGGAACTAGCGATGATTTAGAGTGTACCGAAGAATTTGGTGCAATTGCCGGAGCAGATCCTTCGGCAGTTTCAGATAGGGCTTATGTTAGAGGCAAGGCCCAATCCGGGACACTCGGCTCGGGAAATCATTTCATAGAGGTCCAGGTAATTGACCGGCTGTATGAGCGCGATCTTTGCGATGAATTTGGCTTAACCGAAGGCCAGATTACGATTATGATACATTCCGGTTCACGGGGCTTAGGTTATCAGGTCTGCGATGACTCTCTCAAGACCATGATTCATTGCCTGGCGAAATATAATATCAATGTCCCGGACAAGCAGCTTGCCTGTGCTCCGGTTAATTCGTCCGAAGGTAAGGCTTATTTTGGGGCCATGAGATGCGCGGCAAATTACGCCTGGGCAAATCGGCAATGCCTGATGCATTTGACCCGCGAGGTATTTGAGAAGTTTTTTAACCGTTCCTGGCAGGATATGGGCATGTTTTTAATTTATGACGTGGCCCATAATATCGCAAAGATGGAGAGGCATACGGTTGACGGTAAAGAGAAAAATCTATGTATCCATAGAAAAGGCGCTACGCGCGCCTTTGGCCCGGGAAATCCAGCATTACCTGCCCGATACAAAAAGACCGGCCAGCCGGTGATTATCCCCGGAGATATGGGCAGGAATTCCTATCTTTTAGTGGGTACGCAAAAGGCAATGGAAGAGACCTTCGGGTCGACCTGCCATGGCGCAGGCCGGCTTAAATCCCGAAGTGGTGCGCTTAAAACCATTGATTTGAGTGCGTTATTAAAGGAATTAGAATCAAAAGGCATTACAGTTAAGGCAACCGGGCGGGGGACTATTGTTGAAGAAGCGCCCCAGGCCTATAAAGATGTAAATGATGTGGTAGATGTAGTGCATAATGCCGGCATTTCAAAACGCGTCTGCAGGATGAGGCCTTTAGGTGTAATAAAGGGCTAGACGAAATCCTCCGAAGCTCGTCAAAATGACAACAAAATTTATCAAAGAGCGAAGGAGGATGCGACCATTGGGGGTAATCAAAGGATAAAATGTTAGACATAAAATTTATTCGGGAAAATTTGGATTTAGTAAAGCAGTCGATTAAAAACCGCGGGTTAAAAATTGATTTAGAAGGTTTGATTAAGCTCGATGATTCCCGGCGTAAAACCTTAAATGAGGTCGAGGCCCTGCGCGCCCAAAAGAACAAGGCTAATGATGAGATCACCGCGTTATTGAAAGAGAAGAAGGATGTTCTCCTTCGCCAAGGCTTCGAAGAACTATCCGCCGAAGCTTCAGCGAAGGCGGATGCCAAAACAAAAATCGCCTCAATGAAGACCATCGCCGAAAAAATCGACGCCCTGGAAGACAAATTAAAAGAATCCGACCAGGAATTTAATAAGTTATTGTTAATTATTCCTAATGTGCCTCATACATCTGTGCCGGTAGGGGGGCTTTCTAAAAATCAGGTTATCCGTTCCTGGGGTAAGCAACCTGTATTTGATTTTAAGCCGGTCACTCATATAGAGATCAGCCAGCACTTAGATATCATTGATTTTAACCGCGCCGCCAAGATTACCGGCTCAAATTTTATCCTTTTTAAAGGCTGGGGCGCAAAATTAGAGCGCGCACTTATTAACTTTATGCTGGATTTACACACCAGAAAACACGGATATCTTGAGGTCTTTCCGCCTTTTTTGGTTAACCGTGCATCAATGACCGGGACAGGACAACTTCCCAAATTAGAAGAAGATATGTATCGGTTAAAAGATGATGATTTATTTCTTATCCCTACGGCTGAGGTACCGGTTACCAACATATTCAGGGATGAGGTCTTAAATGAAGAAGACCTGCCCAAATACCTCACTGCCTATACCGCCTGTTTTAGGCGGGAGGCCGGTTCTTACGGGAAAGATACCAAGGGCCTTATGCGCGTGCATCAATTCGATAAAGTGGAGCTGGTTAAATTCGTAAAACCCGAGACTTCCTATGATGAGCTTGAAAAATTAGTCAAAGATGCCGAGGAGGTTTTACAGCTCTTGGGCCTTGCTTACAGGGTAGTTGCCCTTTCAACACAGGACCTGAGTTTTGCTGCCGGAAAGTGCTATGACCTTGAGGCCTATGCCGCGGGCATTGACAAGTGGCTTGAGGTGTCGAGTTGCTCGAATTTAGAGAGTTTCCAGGCCCGTCGGGCGAATATAAGATTTAGAAGAAAGGATTCTAAAAAAATAGATTTTGTGCATACCTTAAACGGTTCAGGGATTGCCCTGGCAAGGACCGTGATAGCAATCTTAGAAAATTACCAGCAGAAAGACGGCGCGGTGATTATCCCTGAAGTATTGCGGCCATATTTAGATGGTAAGGAAAGGATATCTTAATCAAAAAGAAAACCTATTATTATCCCCCACCTTTATCCAGGATAGTTTAGGTGTAGGGTAAAAAGGTGAGGGATTAAATTCGCGCAAATAACTTACTTCGCGGATTTCCGCTCCGTAAGTTATGCGCTCATTTAAGATGGAAAAGAAAATATCTCCTAAAAAAGAAGATAGCGCATCAGTCAAAAGATCCGGCTTGACAGGCAAAATTTTTGCGGTAGTTAAGTTTTTATTGGGGATGTGCCTCTTGCCGTTTGTCTATTCCGTAACTGTAGCGTTTTTGCGTGAATTTAGTGTTATTGAAGCTCCTTTTCAGAATTATTTCTGGGCGGGGCTCGTCAGTTTTTTGATAATTTATGCATTCATCTGGGAGCCACAAATTGTTTATGCCAGGGGCCAGAAATTATTAGAGCTGACGTTTGGTTTCTTTAAACCATTGATAAAGGTAGCGCCGTATCTATTACCCATTTATACTATTGTCCTGTTTCTTGCGTATTTAATACTATCATTAACATTTAAATCCTTAGACCTGGTTAAATATTTTTTCTTTCTTTTTGGTTTTACTATATGCCTTCATCTTGTCTTTAGCGCGAAATCGCTACGTTCTAAACAAGGAGAATTCCTAAGGGTAAGTTATGTCTTCGGTTTTTCTGTAATTTATATCCTTAACCTGGTATTACTTGCCATTCTGATAAAACTCATCTTTGATGGATTTTCTTTAACCAATTTCTTCGTTGATTTTATCCGTGTGGCTGACAATATCCTATACGCCGTATTTAAACAGCTTTTTTGAGATAGGGAAAATAGATTTCTCGTCCGCCATTAAAGCATTGGCGGACTCGAAATCCAAAAAATAAAAAGCAATTTTTTGGAGAGGTTCGGGAGTGGACATTTTCGCATAAACGAAAATGTTCTCGAACCCTGACACAGTCATGGTGAGAGATCTAAATTAGATAGTTTCTAATATAAATTCGTGGCTAAGGTTAATTATTCTAAACCCTGGTACGTTTATATAGCAGAATGTCGAGATAACACCTTATATGTAGGTATTTCCATAAATGTAGAACAACGTATTCATGAACATAATACTTCGAATAAATGTCGTTACACGCGTTTTCGCAAGCCCTTGATTTTGCTACATAAAGAATTGTGTGAAAATTATAATTTAGCCAGGAAAAGAGAATTAGAGGTAAAGAGATTTAGCCGTAAGAAGAAATTAGCGTTGATCAAAGGTAATTAAGATTTCTCGTCCGCCATTAAAGCATTGGCGGACTCGAAATCCAAAAAATAAAAAGCAATTTTTTGGAGAGGTTCGGGAGTGGTTTAACCGGCATGTCTGGAGAACATGTGATCCGCAAGGGTCCGAGGGTTCGAATCCCTCCCTCTCCGCCAAAATTTAAATTAATTTAAATTTTGGCGGATGCCGAAATAATGTATTTCGGCCCCGCCACCTTAATGTTTTTCGCCAATTTAAATTTTGGCGGATGCCGAAACAATGTGTTTCGGCGCCGCACCCTTAATGCTTTTTCCGACAAGGAAAATTTTGGCGGATGCCGCAGCGAGCGCGGCGCCGCCACTAATAATTAGGCGCCAGATTAAAACATATAATAATGTATAACCCCGACGTTTCGTCGGGGTCATTTGAGGAGATAATATGGATAGAGATTTCTTAAATATGGAAAACGAAGTTCTGGATCGTGTTGCCGGAAAAATTACCTTAAACCAGGATCCTCAAGAAAAAAAAGGCGTAATCTTTAATCATTTTTTGGAAGTCTACAATACCGCCAAAGGCAAAAACATCTTGAAGAAGATAAAGGGGTTGGATATAGAGGCATTTTTTGAGAAATTTTTGTCTTACGGCCCTATCGAAGAATTTTTAAATGACCCTCAGGTTGAGGATATTATCATTAATGGCTTAAGCCCCATATTTATCCATAAGACCAAATACGGCCTGGTAAAGACCGAGGCCGGGTTTACAAATAATGATGAGTTAAATCTATTTATCAAGAAATTGGTGATATTTTCAGGAAGAAGCGAGATCCGTAAAATCAACAACATTGAATTAAGGGATGTCAAAGGAAGGGTTAATATCATATTTTCTCCTTACGGCCCCCAAATCACCATAACCCGGGCGAAGGAAATACCTCTAAGTATTATCGAACTTATCGAAAACGGGACCTTGAGCTATGATTTAGCCGCGCATTTCTGGATTTATGTTGAGGGTTTAGCTATGAAGCCGGCCAATATCCTTATTTCAGGCGGGCCGGGCTCGGGTAAGACTACTCTTTTAAATGCCATTTTGAGTTTTCTCCCGCGCAGCGAACGGTTGGTAATAATTGAAGATACCTTAGAACTTAATACGGATTTAGAGGAGAATTGCTCGCGCTTAGAAAGCGATGAACATCTGAGCCTTGAGGATTTGGTTAAAAATAGCCTGAGGATGCGTCCGGACAGGATAATCGTGGGCGAGGTACGCGGCAGAGAAGCCAAAGATATGATGACGGCAATGAATATAGGTAAATACTGTATCGGCACAATACACGCCAGCACTGCCAGAGAGACTATTATCAGGCTTCAGAATGAACCCATGAATGTGCCTGAGGCATTAGTGAGTTTGATAGATGTGTTGGTGGTAATGAGAAGATTCCAGGATGAGCACGGAATTCATCGGGTGGTTGCCGAAATTCATGAGACCGGAGGCATGGAAAAGAAGATGGTATTACTTACCTGCATCTGGTCATTTGATTTTGCAAAAAAAGAATTTGTAAATAGCGGCGTAAGCGGGATGTTCCGCGAGAGGCTTTCTGAGATTAAGGGGATAAGCCCCAGAGAGGTAATAGAGGAAACCAATATACGCGCTAAGATATTGAGGATTCTAAAAGATAAAAATATCCGCCTGATGAAGGATGTAACAACTTTTTGCCGCGCCTATAATGATGATCCTGAAGGGGCTTTGAAATCTATAGGCTGTAAGAGGAAAGATCTGATGTAGTTATAACGAATAGAGAGATCTAAAAAACATTCAGCAAAGACTTCTCGTCCCGCCTATGGCGGGATTCGAAGTCCCAAAAATTAAAAAGCAATTTTTGGGAGGCGTGGCTGAGCGGTTGAAAGCGGCGGTCTTGAAAACCGTTGTGGGCGTAAGTCCACCGAGGGTTCGAATCCTTCCGCCTCCGATTTTTTCTCCCTTAATGGAAAGCAAATCGGATCCTGAGCGAAAGCGAAGGATCTACGCAGCGAGGGTAGCCGAACGGTAAGCCAAGAGTTTTGAAAGATCTTTCATCCCGATTATATCGGGATTCAGGATCCAAAAATTCATGAAATAAATTTTTGGAGAGTTGGCAGAGCGTCCGCCACTAAAACTTAGGCGGACGCCCGCCAAAGTATTAATGGCGGGCGGTCGAATGCGCCCCTCGATAATCTCGGGATAATTTGCATGGGTTAAACAAAGGCAAATTAGCGGTCTCGCGAAGCGAACGGAGTGAGCGGAGTCCCGAGGAACGAAGTGACGAGGGGAAAACCGCGACAAATTCGGAGGGATACCGAAGTGGTCATAACGGGCCGCTCTCGAAAAGCGGTTGGGTCGTAAGGCTCACGTGAGTTCGAATCTCACTCCCTCCGCTGATTTTTCCGAAAAGGGAAAATTTGCTTCAAATTAAATTTAAGGTAAAATTATATGTTTGGCATAGATAGTATCTTGCAGATGTTAACGGTGTTTCTTTTCCTGGCCTCCATGGCCTCATTTGTATTAATTTTGATTTATATGTTTTCGCCTAAGACATATACGAAATTAGAAGAGATTCTCAATATAAATTTTGGCTCAGGGACAATACTTTTATCGTCAATCGAAGGCGAGATTAATGTTATTGATGACTGGATATTTGAAAAAAGGGCTATATTTGGCCCGATACTTGCAGCGTTATCTTTAGTCAATTGTATTAATTTGATTCAGCTGGCTAAATTTGGCTAAATAATTACGTTTGCGCCTGTAGCTTCCGCCACAAAGATTGGCGGACCCGCCTCGCCACAATTCATTGGCGAGCCGCCTAAGATTTGTGGCGGCAAAGTTTTAGTGGCGGGCAATTTCCGCCGCAGGCGGATTCGCCTACGGCGAAGGATAGAGCATCAGCCTACGGAGTCCCTCGGTTTTTATTTGCACTCCGTCCCGAGCTGAGTTAGTTATTTGTAATAATTTTAATGCGCCTGTAGCTCAACTGGATAGAGCATCAGCCTACGGAGCTGGTTGTTGCTGGTTCAAATCCAGCCAGGCGCACTTTATTGATAAAACCTCGGGATTCCGCTAAATGTAAAAGCGAGGGGCGGAGCAAGTTGTTGCAGGTTCGATTCCAGCCGGGCGCATTACTTCAGATTTAAGAACTAAGAACTAAGGGTTATGGGCAAGATTGATGAGATTTATATGCAAGAGGCGCTTAAGGAGGCGTATATTGCAGCCGAAGAAGACGAGGTCCCGGTTGGCTGCGTCATTGTCCATGACCGGAAAATCATTGCCCGGGGCCATAATCAGGTAGAAAGACTCAAAGATTCAACTGCCCATGCCGAGATGATTACCCTTACCAGTGCTACAAATTACCTGGCTAGTAAGTGGTTGCCCGAGGCATCATTATATGTTACAATTGAGCCCTGCAGTATGTGTGCAGGCGCACTTGTTTTAGCGCGGATTAAGCGCCTAATTTACGGCGCAGCCGACCCTAAGGCAGGGGCGTGCGGCTCAGTAATCAATATAGTAGACAACAAAAAACTAAATCATCGCATAAAAGTTACGAAGGGTGTTTTAGAAAGAGAGAGCAGCTCTTTACTGAAAGATTTTTTTTCCCGCAAACGCACTAAATAGTTGGCGGGATCCCGCCACAATAGGCACTAAGCGCAAGGCGGGAAAGAAAAAACGTTGTAAAAATGGCTAGATTATCATTTCCAAAGGGCAAACAGAGAGAATTTATAATAAGGAATAAATCAAAATTAGTTAAACATCGGGTCGGGATAACCAAGATTTGTAATATTCACCCAAGGACATTATGTGATTGGGAAAGAGAAAAATTTAATATGAGTTATGAATCTGCCTTAAAGTTAGAGAAACTGACGGGAATTTTAATACCCAAAACTGCTAATTTTCTACCAGAATCTTGGAATTCTTCTAATGCCGGAAGATTAGGCGCTAAAGCCAGGCTTAAGTTATATGGAAATCCGGGTACTTATGAAGGAAGAAAAAAGGGCGGCTTAACTACTCAAGAATTAATAAAAACAAATCCGGAATATTTTAAAAGATTTGGGGTTACGGTAAAAAAAATAATTTCTTATCCGTCTCCTTCTATTAAATTAGCTGAGTTTATCGGCATATTTATGGGAGATGGAGGGGTTAAGAGTAAATACCAGATTGCAATATCATATAATAATATAAAAGATAAAAATTATTCTGATTATTGTGCAAAACTGATAAAAGAATTATTTTTACTTGATTCAACACGCCATATTAATAGAGGAAATAATGGAGCTGATATAATTGTTTCAAGCGTAGAATTAGTGAAATTCTTAAATAGCCAGGGGTTTAAAATAGGAGATAAAATCAGAAATAAGATTGATATTCCGAATTGGATTAAAAAAAATAAGGAATTTCAACGGGCATGTTTAAAAGGCCTTATGGATACAGATGGCGGTACTTATTTTCATACATACAAGATTAACGAAAAGCAATATAGATATTTGAGAATTTGTTTTACGAATTGTTCTAAACCTTTATTCAAATCAGTAGTACTGATATTCAGAAACTTAGGTTTTACGCCAAAAATAAAAAATGGAAATAGGGTTTATATTTATGATTTATTAGAGATAAAACGTTATTTCAAAGAAATAGGTTCTAACAACGAACGTTTACTTTTGGCTTATCAGAGCTTTTATAACTAGAAATAATTTCTTTGGAGGAGTGGCTGAGTGGTTGAAAGCAACTCTCTGCTAAAGAGTTGGCCTGGGTAAACTGGGCCCTTGGGTTCAAATCCCAACTCCTCCGTTGTTTCTACCTTAAGCGAAAAATCATCAACCCGCAAGGAAGATAATTTTTCACAACAACTAGAAAAGAAACAACGGACTCTGGCGAGGCTCCGCCCGAGCCAGAGTCTTACATGACAGGAGCCGCAGCGAGCGCGGCGCCGTTCGAATACTAAAATTTTGTATTTCTGCGTTGTTTTGCTTAAACCATCGGGAATGAAATCATGTCCTACATAGTCCTCGCACGTAAATGGCGGCCTCAGGAACTCGATGAGGTAATAGGCCAAGATCACATCACTAAAACTTTAAAGAATGCCATTCTTAATAACCGCCTGGCCCATGCCTACTTATTTAGCGGCCCGCGCGGGGTAGGTAAGACCTCAACCGCAAGAATTTTCGCCAAGTCCTTAAACTGCGAGAAAGGCCCGACTGTAAAGCCCTGCCAGAAATGTGTCGCCTGCCGCGAGATTACCGAAAGCCGCAGCCTTGATGTTATCGAGATAGACGGTGCCTCTAATACCGGCATCGATAATGTAAGGCAACTACGCGAAAACGTCAAATTTTCCCCGGTTAATGGCAGGTTTAAGATTTATATCATTGATGAAGTGCATATGCTCTCTGATGCCGCCTTTAATGCCTTGCTTAAAACTCTGGAGGAGCCGCCTGCTCACGTAAAATTCGTCTTTGCCACTACCCAACCGCATAAGATAATCTCGACGATAATCTCCCGCTGCCAGCGTTTTGATTTCAGGCGCGTGCCTGCTTTGAAGATTACCGAGAAATTAGAGAAGATAACGGCAAGCGAAAAATTGAATGTCGATAAAAGGGTGCTCTTTGCGATTGCCCGGGCCTCTGACGGCTCCATAAGGGACGCAGAATCCATTCTTGACCAGCTCGTATCATTCTCTAAAGAGAAATTACAGGTAAGCGACGTAGTCTCTCTTCTTGGTATATTGGAGCAAGAGTCGTTATTTGAGTTAACGGAATATATTATTAAGAAGGATTCGCTCGGTGCCTTGAAATTATTAGATAGGCTGATAAATGAAGGTAAAGATACAGCGCAATTTATTCCCCATTTATTAGAGCATTTCCGCAATATCTTAGTGGCTAAAATCGGCAAAGATTCACTAAAGGGGCTGATTGATCTGACCGCAGAAAATCAGGAAACAATTTATAAACAGTCGCAATTTTTCTCTATATCCGAACTCCTAAATATCATGAATCTTATTATTTCTACCGGAGAGACCACTAAGAGATTAGAGACTTTGAGGATTCCTCTTGAGGTCTTATTGGTTAAACTTACGCACTCGGGCCCAAGCGCCTTAAAAGAAAAACAGGAAAATAACCCCCATACCCTATCTTCGATTAAAATGCCCCAACAGCCGAAGGCCCGGAATAATCCGGTAAACCCAACGAGCATCCCGAAAATTATGGAGCCTAAAATCAACGCGGCTAAATTGGTGGAGCCTCTCGAAGAGCCGCACAGTCCAAATGAGCCCAAGGCAGAAGAGGCCAATACCCATATAACTGATATCGCCCAGATTAAAAATGTCTGGCCGGACTTGATTAATGAGCTAGGTAAGGTTAAAATGTCTACGGCAACTTATCTTCAGGAAGGCGCGCCGTTAAAGATAGAAAAGAGCCTTCTTACCGTTGGTTTTGCTAAATCTGCGTCGCTTCATCGGGAAGTTTTAGAGAAGAATGACAACAAGTCTTTGATTGAGAATACCCTCAATAACCTGCTTAATACAAAATTACGCATTAATTTTACAACTACAGAGATAGGAAAAACAGGCAGTACCGAGAGAAAAGAAGACGAGTCATTCATTAAATCTGCACTGGAGACCTTTAGAGGCAGGGTCTTTAGAAGGGAATAAACAGATGTCCAACTATCCTGATTCCATAGAGAGGCTGATCGCAAAATTAGTAAAACTGCCCGGTATCGGCAAGAGGGGCGCCGAAAGGATAGTCTTTTATCTTTTAAACAGCCCCAAAGATCAGGCCGAGGGACTTGCCTCTTCGATAACAGAGGCAAAAGCAAAAACCAGGCTCTGCAAGGTCTGTAATAATTTAAGCGAACAGGATACCTGTAAGATCTGTCAGGACCAGGGCCGTGACAGGTCGCTTCTGTGCGTAGTTGAGGAGCCCAAGAATGTTATTTCCATTGAGAACAGTTCGTCTTTTAAGGGGTTGTACCATGTATTATTGGGCAGCATCGCTCCGCTTGAAGGAAGAGGGCCGGGGGATTTGGCCATAGAAGGGCTTTTAAGCCGGCTAAAACAGAATAACGTCAAAGAGGTAATTATTGCTACTGATGCGGATACAGAAGGAGAGACCACCGCGCTTTATTTAAGTAAGGTAATCAAGCCGTATGGCGTAAAACTTACCCGTATCGGCGTAGGCATTCCTTTGGGTGCAAATTTAGAATACATTGACTCTCCGACTTTGTCCAAGGCGTTAGAGTCAAGGCGCGATTTTTAATATTTATAATTTTTATTTTTGATTTTTGATATTTGATTTTTTAATATTCCCCTGTAGCTCAGTTGGTAGAGCGGGTGGCTGTGCGAGTCCGCCGAAGGCGGACGAGCATCCTGAGGGCGAAACCCGAAGGATCTTACAAAGCGCAGCTTCTACGGGAAACCGTAGTTGAAACTGTGGGAGAATTCAGGGAAGCCCCTGTCGTTTTGTTTCGCTTTTGCGCAGCAAAACGAAACAGCTGGGGTAATCCTGAGCCGATCCTCGCATGAGGCTAGCAGGCAGAAGGCTTGCCTGCCGATGCTTTAGCGAAGGCAGGTGCAGAGACTATGCACCCACTACCTAAAACTGGACGAAGTACAGTTTTATCCCGAGCGAAAGCGAGGGAGCCGCTTCGTTAGTCATGGTAAAGAGATAGTCCAAGTCCGAAAGCAATTTCGGGTCACTTGTAACCACCATGTCCGAGGTTCGAGTCCTCGCGGGGGAGCCACTAAAACATAACCCTATGTAAGTAAAATACTTGCGTAGGGTTTTGTTTTAAAATATAATTGAAAATAAATGGAAAAGATGAGATTTAGAAAGAAGTTGGTATTCTCACTATCGGTTCTAATTACCGTCATTGCCATTTTGGAAATTTTTTTGCGCGTTACTTGTTTGGTATTCCCCAAAGAAATTTACCATATTTTTCCAAATCATCCAGAACACGATAGGAAAGGATTCCGAAATGAATTTGTGCCTGTAACAGCCGATATCGTTGCTTTTGGAGATTCGCAAACTTATGGAACAGGTGCACCAAGAGATAAGGCGTGGCCTCGCCAATTAGCAGATATGGCTAAGTTACAAGTGTATAGCATAGCTCAAGGGGGTTATGGTCCCGTGCATAGCTTGCTTTTATTTGAAGAAGCAAAGACATTCAAGCCCAAACTGATAATAGAAGCATTTTATGCAGGTAACGATTTATATGATTCATATTCAATTGTTTATTATGAAGGGAAGTGCTCGGAATTGAAATCAAACGATAAACAACTATTTGATTCAATCCAATCCCTAGAGAAAGATGAGCCTTTGAAAAATAAAATTAATCAATTATTTAGCATGGAGGATAACAAGGGGAAAGGGAAGATAAATTATATAACTCGATTTAAACTGTTTCTTTCCAAAAATTCAAAGCTCTATATTTTTTTGAGCTTCTATAAAGAAACAATAGAGCGTTTTCTAAGTCTAAATTTATATGATTGGGGTAACGTCAAGTTGGATGCTATGAAACATATAAAGTTTACTGAGATTTTTGAATCGAAAAATTTCAGGACCGTATTTACCCCTGCTTACCGTTTATCTGCTTTAAATTTAGGCGATTCGAGGATATCTGAAGGCTTTAGTATATCGTTGAAAGCACTTAAGATGTTAGCAAATCGGAGCGAAGAAGCCAATATTCAATTTGTAGTGTTACTCATACCTACAAAAGAATTAGTTTTTAGCGGAAGTGTTGTAAATTTAGAAAATTTCTCACAAAAATACAGAAATCTAATAGAAAATGAAAAGAAGTTTTGGTTAAAAACCAAAACCTTTCTAAAGAACCAGAATATTTATTTTATAGATGCACTTCCTGCATTAAGGAAATGCATTCAAGAAAATAACCAGCCATACAAAATTACTACTGATGGGCATCCGAGTGAGGAGGGTCATAGATTTATTGTCAAGGAGATTTTGGATTATCTGAATAGAATTAAGCTGGTAAATATTTCTGGTTCATAATCCTTAAAGAATAGCCAGTTGCGAAATGCGTCATACAGGGGGAGCCAGTTTTCAAAGCCCTCAACAGAAAAAGTTGGGGGCTTTTTATTTTATTTGCTTACCTCAAACCATAGCGGTATAATTTGCCTATGCGCTATATATTAATCGTAATTCTTTTACTAGCCCTGCCCTCCGCAGCCTTCTGCCTGGACATTAAAAACGCTGACCTGGCCGGAAACTGGTACCCAGCTAACGCCAACGTATTAAAAGAGAAGATTGATAATTATCTGGCCAAGGCAAATCCTACGGCAATTAGCGCTGATATCTTAGCTATAATCTCGCCCCATGCCGGAATACAATTCTCCGGGGCTGTGGCAGCTTATGGCTTTAAGGCAGTGCAAAAAAAATCAATAGACACAGTTATCGTCGTGGGATTTAGCCACCAAAAAGACTATAACGGCATAGCCATATTTAGCCAAGACGGCATCAAAACGCCCTTGGGCATTCTATATACAGATAGAATACTTAGCGAAAAACTCATGCAGAGCAATAATAAAATATTTACTAGGCCCGATGCTTTTGAGGAAGAAAACTCTATCGAACTTATCCTGCCGTTTATCCAAGTCAGCCTAGGCAAGCCCAAAGTAGTGCTCTTAATAATCGGCAACCAGACCCTGGAAAATTGTGAAATGCTCGGGGCCAGCCTGGCTGAAGTTTTAAAAGATAAAAGCAATTTCCTCATGATAGCCAGCACGGATATGAGCCACTACC
>JAZDFF010000039.1:0-44489 GCA_043808095.1 Candidatus Omnitrophota bacterium | reverse complement strand
AAAGGCCTCGTCCATTACTCCTTGATAATAGCGTTCATTGAGTAAGGCCTTTAAGGCAGGGTCAACTGTCTTGAGGTATTCATAGACCTCTCCCTTGCCATTATTGGCATGGATGTTGAGGCGGAAGTCTTTCTTTTCGGTTGTGGCTACAATACGGGTAAATTCTGAAAGGCCAAAGGTCATTCCTTGAGGGAGTGTTACTCCGCTAAGAGGAGTCTGGTTGCCAAAGAGTTGCTCAGTAATCTTATCGCTAACCATATAATAGTCAAAGCGCAGTCGGTTAAAGAAATCAGGCTCTTTCACCTTTTGGCTAAGGTCTAATATACCGGCAACAACCTTGGCCTTATCCCAATTATCATCCTCAACTACGGCATTGGCTACAGAGTTATACCAGAAAGTCCTTAAGAAACCAGCCGCAATCATGTTAATCAGGGCAGTGGCATCAACCTGACGGGTGTTGTTAGGAGCAGGATAGAACATTCCCGGAATCTTGGTGTGGTTCTCGTATGCAGAGACAGTCAGATACTGGGCATAAGGCCGGTCATGTAGAAGTTGGGCAATGGCAGGAATGAATTGAGTTTTCATAAAGGCCTGGTCACTGATCATCTGACGATAGCGGTTAAGAAGCTCCTGCTTTAAGGCTGGGTCAATAACTTCATTGATAATCTCAATTATAGCGCCCATGCCATTATTGGCATCGAGGATAAATCTATAGTCTCTCTGTTCGCTCCCAGCCAGAATCTGGGTAAAGGCAGATTTAGAAAGGGGTATTCCATCTGGAGTATTAAAGCCGCTGGGAGAAATATCGCCGAAGAATTGATAGGTTATTGAATTAATTACCTCGGGGAAACGTTCTTTTAAGTCATCAATAAAGCCTGTTGGGTCTTCCCCTCTCTTTTGGGCAGTCTCATTTAAGCCTTGGACAATGTTGCTTAGGAACCCTTCATAATCTTCAACCTCAGCTACACTAATTCCGTTATAGTATAATGGATGCAGGAATAATCCGGTCAGGAGATTGCGTCTTAATCCAGAGCGGCTCAAGGATCTTCCCGCTGCGTCAACCAGGCTTGTAGGCGTGGACTCTCCAATAAATTTAGTGGCTATATCAGAAGGATTAATTGCCTCTTTTAGGTAAGCACCCATTGCCCCAGTCATGCCGGTGAGATTATTAAGTTTAATTGAATTGGATAAATCTTGCCCCAGACGAGCCACATAAGTATCAAAATCAGTTATAGGAGTATATGCAGCAGTGCCTAAGCCGGCAACAGCTTTATTCAAATCAAAAAGATAGGGATCTGCCAAAGAGCTAACAATCGCCTGCAGGAGTCCGCTGGTGTCGTAGGTAACATTGCCTAAATTATAGAGGGTATTAATCAAGGAAAGGTTGTTTCCGGTATGGATAATTACTTCGCGACGCTGTAGGTTAGAAATTAATTCTTCTATCTGAGTATATTTAAGAGGAGTTTTGTATGGAGTGGCCGTTGGGTTATCAATATCAAGCATATCGCCTTCGAGGCGTGTTGACCTCTTCACCCAGCGAGCCAAGTCAATTATGATTTGACGGTCAGCAGTGAATAGATGATATTGGACTGGCCGTCCATATAACGCCTCAAGGAGATTCTTATCGCCACTGGGTGAGCCGACTGCAGTACGGGCAATGGAAAGTGTGTGTTGGTCAGCAATATCCTGGAAGGTATAAAGCATATCATTCTCAGTATTTTTAAACTCTCGGAAAGCAAACAGGTTATAAACCCAGGGCCAGAGGTCTTTTATATTTACTTCGTTCAAAGAAGGATCGTATTGCGGATTCCTGTCTAAGTGTTTATAGTCATTGTAGGGTTCGTGTACTTTATTCCAGGTAAGGTCAATGCGGTTATCCCAATTCCCCTGGTGGGCAATAGGCATCTTCCAGAGGTTGGTTATGGGATGTTGTGTATTATTCTGATCCATAGTTAAAAGCGTATCTATCTTGTGCAGGTCAAGGAGAAAGGCCTGGGCAGCGGCATCAGTACTGATATTGTAATTTCCCTTAAGCCAGTCTATGAAGTCATAAACTTTAGTGAGGTAATCTCCGCCAGTAGCGCGCGGGAAATCTCCGCCATCATTGGTATAATTGGTATCGGCATTAAAGAAGTCTCTAAAGAATGGGTCACTGACTAGGATTAAGAAAGGAGTTTGTTGCGAAGAGGAGTAAGGGCCATTGTTAGAATTAACTTGGATGTCTTCTAAGATAGAGGCAGTCAAATCTACTAATTCCTTCGGAGGAGCCCTGTCTCCACTACTACTTAGCAGTATACCTTTATCCCTTGCAACTTGAGTTATGTAGGCCCTAACTATCGGATTCTCTAATAGCTGCTTGGCTTTG
This sequence comes from Candidatus Omnitrophota bacterium, assembly GCA_043808095.1. Taxonomy (GTDB): domain Bacteria; phylum Omnitrophota; class Gorgyraeia; order JAZDFF01; family JAZDFF01; genus JAZDFF01. Next base: position 42,124 of record JAZDFF010000039.1, on the reverse strand, counting down.
TCGACATAACCAGCCTTATCAGTATTATTGGCAGTAGAATTATTATTGCCTTGGGCTTGGTTGCCGGAGTTATAAGGTATCTGTTTCGGCCGGCTGTTTTCACTGTGTTTTTGTCTAACCCAACCAAAAACATTATTAATATCAAAACCTACGGTAAGGCCCCACATATCTATTTTCGTGTTTTCTGCAAAAGAATAACTCGGAAGTTTCTCGCGTTTCCATCCTGCCTGAATATTATAAGGAAGGTTTACAATCACGGATTGTGCCTCACCGTCATTAAGTGAGCTGTAAGAAATTCCCCATCTTCTGGTTGAGTCTAATAACCTTGTTGTATAACCTAACTGATTATAACGCAAATCCTTATCCGCGCTTATCTCCAAAACAACGCCTGAGTTTAAGGGGTTGTTCAAGGAAACAAAGGTGCCAATAGATTTATCTGCCTGGCCATAAACCCTTAATGAAATATTGTTTTTCATAAATTGATAATACCAATATTGGAGTTTATAATTCTTAAAGGAAATATATAACGAGCCATTACCAAGACCTCCGAGTCCAGCAAAGCGGCCTCCGTTTAAACTAAGTGAACTATATACATTTTCCTTGCTGGTTAGGTCATTTAAGGTAAAGGAGAACCTATCCTTTCCAAAGTTAACATAACCATAGAGATTGGCCCGGGTGTAGGTTTCTTTAGTAGTAAGATAGGAGTAGCGATTCTGCCAGTAAGAAACGTCAGGGCTGAGACTTACATTTTTACTGGGAACCCACTGCATAGTCATCTGTGCGGATGTAGTCGCAGATGTAGCATTTTTACTCTTGGTCACTTTCAGGCTAGGATCGGGTATAAGCGGATTCTTAAAATTAACCCTCTTATTAAGTTCTACGCTGTATGCATTAAATACCTTCTCTTTATCTCTAACTGTGGGTAAGGTCAGTCTCACACTGCCTATTGGGTCAGTAGGTTTAAATACGGAGGCTGAAATATTGCCCCTCCAGGTTGGATTTCCCGCAGCCTTATTTGCATTGACATATAAACTAAACCTCTTAAATCCTACTCCGGCACCCAGACTATATGATTCTTTAAAACTGTTGGAACTTGTTTTTGGAAATCTACTATTGTCTCTATTTCTGAATCCTGAAAATCCCCCTGAAAAATGAATTTCAGGCCATAGGCTAAACTTCGCGTTCAAACTATGACTTTCGCTCAAATCAGCCCTCGAATCCCAGACATTTAAAGAAAGATGCTTATTATTCCAGTAAGCAGTGATTGCCTGATTATCCGAAAATAGGCTTTGATTCTTGGTAAGTGAGCCTCCTGAATTCGGGGAATTGATATCAAAATGAAGGTCTATGTTCGGCTTGAATTCTTTGGTGCTAGTGCCTGCTTTATCCTGGACCCTAAGGACTGTTTTTACCTGTAAATTAACTGTCTTGGCTTCTTGCTTATCCTGCCATTCTTTAAGTTTGTCTTCTAAATTCAGCCTTTTCTCAAATATAGCCTTGCTTAACCCCACAAGAATCTTAGACTCTTCATCGCTGATATTGCTTCCGTCTTGGGAATCTGGCTGAGTATATTTTTCTAAATATTCCTTATATAATTTAATCGTCTCATCTAAGTCCTTGATATAACTCTGGAGGCCTTTCTTCTGGCCAAATCTTGCCACGGCTTCCTCGGCCTGCTGGATTAAGCTTGAATCTGCTTGAAGTTTAGCCAAGGCGAGGCTCTTGATAAGAATGGACTCCTCTTTTATGAGGAGCGAATCGCTTGGCTGGGGACTGATAATTACCTTGCCAAGAGAATCAGGCTGTTGGGCTAGCTGCTGGGCTTGGGTATATTCTTTAATCGCTACTTCTATCTCTTGGCTAAGCATATTAATTTCCTTGGACTTGCTAAGTCTGTCTATCTCTTCCTTGGCCTGTCGGATTGCTGCTGTGTCCTCAAAGGCCTCGGCTAAGTCAAGTTGTTTTGTAACTATCTGCCCTTGTCGGCTGATAAGTGAATCTGTTTCTTCAGCAGTAATCTTTCCATCGCTTTGCTTAGCTGACTCAAATGCCTGGTTATATTGTTCAATATCATTATTTAGGTCTGCTACCTGCGTCTTGAATTCTGCTGCCTTGCTAAGATAAGCAAGGTCTTGGCTAAGTTTAGCGGTTGCCTCTTTGTCTGTCTGGACCTGGGCAATCTCTAATTGTTTTTTCAAGATACCTTCCTCAAGAGCAACCAGCTGGCTGAATTCTTCAGGGCCAATATTTTCTGCCTCTTCAGAATTCGGTTCTTTTGCCTTCTTTAGGGCCTCATTATATTGGCCAAGAGCCTCATTTAAGCCGTCCATTCTATCGAGCACGGCTAAACCTGCCTTATCTTCTTGAAGAGTAAAGATTTCTTTTTCTAATGCGATAAGTTCTCTTGATTCATCCTCACTGACATCTTCTCCTTGCAGAGAATCTTTCTCCTGTGCCTTCTTAAGGGCTTGCTGGTAGCGGCCAATAATATTATTGAGGGTCTCAAACTTGGCTGTTTCTTTTAAATCTTCTAAAATAGCCTGTCTCTCTTCTTCGGTCTGGGCTAAGGCCTGTTTCTTTTCAAGGATTTGCCTCTTAAGGCTATTTAGTTCTTCAAGGCAACTGGGATTAATGGTTGTTGAATCATCTTGTTTGGCTTCCTCTAAGGTTTGGTTATATTGCTCGATAATTACCTTCAAATCTTTGACCACAGCAATATCCGCTTTTGTCTTCTCTAACTGAGCAATATCTTCTTCGACCTGATTGATTCCTGCTGAATCTTGCTGGGCTTGTGCAAAGGTAAGGGTCTGCCTGAGAATGGGTTCTTTTAAGTTAACGAGTTCCTCGGCTTCTTCGAAACTGATATCTTTACCTTGGGCTGAATTCTCCTGCGTAGCCTTTTCATAAGCCTGTATGTATGGATCAAAGAGGGCAGCAATTTCTCTTCTTGGGGCGTCATTCTCAAATTGCATATATTCAGCAATTGCCGGCGAAACCATAGAGAAGGACATAATCAAAGATGTTATCCAGGCCATTAATCTACCTCTTAGCCATTTCGGCATAGCTATGCTAGACTCTAAATGAGTAACTACCGCCTTATCAGCAGATTTATTGTGTTCTGCCTTAAACGAATTACGGAAATCCTTTTCTGCTAACATCACTATTGCTACAGCAACAGGAGTAAGAAGAATATTTACTGTTGAAATAATCTGCTTTCTGAAGACGTATATTAATCCGGGTATTATCACTAAACCAGCCAGGGCGGCAATCCAGGGATTGTGCAGGCTGTTAGTTGAGACCTGGATTACTGCTTGGGAATTTACGGCTGTAGAATCAAGCATAGCTGGCAGCGGCCCAATAAAAGGTTGGCTAGCCTGGGTCAGTGTTGCAACTATATTCAATACCAGCCAGGCGACTACGCCCAGGCCAATAATCTTAAGCGGCTTAATAACTGTCTTAGCTATATTCCTTACTCCAGCCAGTAATTTTTCTAAGCGGTAATTCAAAATAATAGCATTTGCCTCGGCAATTATTCTTTCTGCCCTGGCTTTTGAAGTCTCTTGTAAGGTGCGCCTGCCTCTGATTATTCTGGAAACCTCCTCGGCAATACCAGCTAAAATAGCTATTCCGATAACTACAACAACTGCCCAAATGCCAGTATGGTTAGATTCTTTCGGTTGCTGATTCTCTATATTTTCTTGCAAATTAGACTGCTTATCAAATTTCTCAGCCGCCTGGGCCTGGGCAGTGCCAAGGCCTATGCTTGCCAGGAGGCCTGTTATTCCTTCCTTTTTAGTATCCTCTCGCATAGATAAAGTTGTATCTTTCTTCACTTCTTGCTTCACTGCGTCCTCTCCAAAGATGCTCTTAAATTCTGCGGCAGTTGCTGAGTCTGTGGAATCTGGTTTTATCGACAGCTTGGTCTTTAACAACTCAAGACCATCTTTCTGGTGAAGTTCAATGGCTCCGGTAGCAGGGTTTACGCCTTTCGGCGGCGGCACGATATTAATGATGTTGATAGCAAAGGCTAACAGGCCTATAGTTATGACGGCATAGGTCACTCTCACTAAGAATCTTTCGCCTAAGTGTTCTATAAATATCCTCGCTCTTCTAATTAGTATAGCCGGCACAAGTGAGCCGAGTGCCAATAATCCAGAAATACTAAATAGTCCGAAAGTGCTAAAGACCGTCCTGGTATCAATTCCCGAATGCGGTTTCGCAAACCTTACAAGCTTGAGGAATAGTCCTAAAATGAACTCAATCCCCCCGGCGATATTCTCGGCAAACACAACACCAGTCTTAAAGAAATAGGTTACCCGGTCAAAAAGGCCAAGATACTCTCTCCCTAATATATCTTGCCAAGTATAAAAATCGGCAAAATAACCTGCCAGCATTATGCATACACTGACAAAAAACACCTTTTTTACCAGGCGGTAAAAAGCTTTACCAAAAAGTATCGATTCTTCTACAATTACATATATATTATGAATGAAAAGTCCAATTGCCGCGAAGGCAGCAGACAAAACAATGGCGTGGGTTGTGTAATTGACTCTATCTTGGGTGAAAGCCTCCTGGATGACATTGACCGTATCAGCAACCTCCTGACCGCAGAGGCCGGTGTTAGAGAAGACAAAGAGGCTAAGTATACCTACGCCAATACCTGCAATAAGTAATGGCAATATCTTGATTTTTGAACGAGCAACTGCTTTTAATTGTTTTACTGGTAAATGATTCTTATGTTCAGAAATCAATTCGTAAACTAAAAGACCAATCACAAAGGCCAGGCATGCCCAAGGGATGTAAGGTCCAATGGTCTTAATAGACAATGCCTCTTTCACCGGCACTTGCTTGGCAATATGAGTTACGGTATCTACTTGCGGGCCAAAGGTTGACAGAGTATCTGCCAGCGCTGAACCGCCCGCCAGGCCAAAACCGACCAGGCTGATGAGGGTGCCTACAATAAGTAATGAAATAAATCTGCCTGCCGAGCCTTTGTGGTTCTTATGGAATAGTTTTTTAGATAAATAAAGGTAGATTAAGTTTCCGATAAAGTAGCCGATAAAGGCAAAGACAAATAATCTAAAGAGATTAAATGCATTGACTGGCTGCTGCCCCATGAGCTGGAAAGCATCCTTGGCCAGCGCTGAACCCCCCAGACCAAAACCGACAAGGCTGATGAGAGTGCCGGCGATGAAAATAATGGGCAGGAAGAAACCAGCCTGGGAGGCCTTAGGCAGGAATTTCTCCCCCCCTGCGCACTTCGTGCTCCGGAGGGCAGGCGAGGCTGTTTTTAGCGTTAATAACGAGGTGGTTACGCGCCTTAGTAAGGACGCTTTTAAGCTCCTCAGCAAGCTCTTCAGGTAGTTCCCTAAACCTACCATGGATGTAGACGCCGACCTTGCCGTTTTCCTTATAGATACAGAAATCCTGGACCCGGCCGTTGTGGCGCGTGTGCGCAAAGATGGTGTAACCAAAATCGACGATGTGTTCGACTCTGAGTTCCCTAATATCTTGGCTAGACATGACGCACCTCCTTCAATGACCCCGAGCCTAAATGGCGAGGGGGAATTGAACCTCGAACCCTTTAGGGTGAGAGGTCTTGTAAATAGAGATATCAACCGTTTTCTTAAACTGATTCCAGTGATTAAATTAAGGGGCGCTGGACTGCCTACGCACTGCGTGCTTCGGCAGTCAGGCCGGCCAAGAACTCCATCTCTCCACCAGCCACGGAAGGCAGAGACGAATCTGACCGCTACCACCAGCGCCCCAAAGATTATCAACCATTCATAACTAATTCCTACCTGATGCACATTATGACCTAAGTTTAAACAAGGTAATTTATCTAAGAACGAGCCTGCAGGCAAAGCGACCATTCCCATAATTACATTTCTTATGCCAGAGTAAGAAGTGTTTGTTTCTAGAGTAGGCAATTCGCTTTCATCTAATACATTCTCCCATGCTGATTTATATTTATCCCTTTCGCTTTTTTCTCCCTTTTTACTTTTTGCGTTCTCTGAGATGCCCACGTATAATGCCTCATAGCCTAAGCCCAGATGGCTACCGCAGGCATTCTTGAAATAACTACCAAGAATATTTAAGGCCTTTTCGGTCTCAATAAGCACTAAGCCGTCGTTGGCTTCTTCACTGAACTTTGGCATCACCCCGTCTCTTTGTTTTATCAATAAATCTTGCTTGATCCCGGCCTTTAAGAAGGACTTAACGAAACCGGCGAATCCATCCCTGAACATATTGTTGTTTTTAGAGACATCTATAGGAGAGACGCCTTTAAATCCATTATCATTCAAGATAGCTGTAATTATCGGCTGCAATACGATTACCGCATCTCCTGTGTTTCTTGACCATTCTTTATTCTGGTCATCGGCGGTGTTAAGATAATGAACCGTTTCGACTTTCCCTCCTAATCTATTATGGCTATCAATCGAAACTATTTTCCATTTAATTGTAAGTTCACTTCGGACTATCGTAACCTCCAGGTCTTTAATCTTTTTGGATATTTGTCTTGAATAATGCTTGAGAACAGTGCTCAAATCATGAGTTTTATCTTTCCCTGCTCCTCCTAAGAGTTTCTCCCTTAATAAAACTTCCTTAAGTTTAAGATATTCTTCTGGACTTCTCTTTTGACCATCTACGCCTCCTAAGATAAATGGCACAGCTGCTAAACTAATCAGGCCATTCGAAGAACCACTTATTAAGGCAGTAATAACGGCAAGGATAATGACAGCAGGGAGGGCGAGTTTTATGATGTATTTGCCTAATGCCTTTGTTGGATTCTGCCAATTTGTTGTTGAAAAACCACCAACGCGCGTTCTCTCTAAAAGAACTAATGGGCTTACTGATTCTGTTTCCGCCTCAATCACTTTATATCCCAGATGTCTAAAGAACCGGCTAGTTACAGCAGGCCTAGATGGATCGCCTGACTTCAAGGGAAGTTCGAGTTTACTGCCAACCGGAGCAAAACTAACCACAAACTCGGCCAACGCTGTTCCAATGCCTCTTCTTCTTAAATCCTCAGGCGCCTTCTTCAGGAATTCAAAGACTCCTTTTTTGCTTTTAATTCCGAGCTTGCCTAAATACTGAGATAAAAATATTATCTGTACATCTAATTCAGTATAGGGCCAACGAGATGCAGAAGCGGCCATTGTCATCGATATTGGCATAAACCATACATTCTTTCGTTTCAATTCCTGTAATATGGCCGGGTAATCAAAGACTATTACCCAGTCCATATTCATAATGCCTTCCCTATCCGCGAAGATTCCTGTGGCTATGGCGCAAGGATATATATCGCCCTCAGTACTCTCTACAACTATCATGTGCGATTTCCCGTCTATTGAGGCGGGTAAACTATTAATAACGTCTTCTTGTATTTTTATTTGATAGCGCTGGCCTGGGTTAGCCGTTGTTGAGAAAATAATCGGCTGGTCATTTTTAGCCACCAGTTCTTCAATAATTGGCCCCTGCCCTGATACAGAGAAGAGCGCGAAAGAAGCACCTGTGGCTAAAGCTACCTGCGAAGTGGTAACATTTCCATTTGCGATTAACTCAATTAAGGTAAGTGCAAAGACAAAGGCAATGACAGCGGGGAGGGCGAGTCTTGCGGCGGGGATTCCTCTAACAACCCGACGACCGAAGGCGAGGAGACCTTGGGTCATCTCGCTTATTGTCGGGCCTCTGGCTAAATAAACTGTTCTGCCTTCTCGAGAGCGTTTATTTTCCTCGGCGTAACTCACATTAGATAATGAAGGTTCCCCTAAGCCAACACCGCCAATTCCATTTCCTGAATTAGCAACTATTGTACCAAAGTTACCATTTGTTCCGTTCTCATTCGGAATTCTAACAGGGATAGTAACAGGGAATAACGGATTTCTTGCAGTCCCGACAGGCACTGTGGATAATCTATTGGCAAAATGCCTGAGCAAATAATAACCGGCCGCAACCGCCAACACAATTGCGATTATGCAAGATACATATTCCGGTAATGCCGCTAATAAGGCCTGGCCGGAGAATTTTGTGAATGCAAATAGCGGCATTGCAGCCAAGAGTGACTTCATTTTTTCATCAAGGTTAAACATTGCTTGGCCGGCTCTATCATCGGTTGCTAACACTTCTTTGTGGTCGGTCAGTATTTGCAAGGCCAAACGCGCCTCTTTAGTTGCGGTAATCATAGAAGGTAAGTATTGTTCGAGCATCCCAGCATCTGTTTTCAGTAAACCTGCATAACCCATAATTGGGCCAATGACATTACCTATATGATGTCTTATTGTTCCGACCACCCTGGTTAAAACTTGCTCGTTATCTTCAAGGGCTAATTCTCCTTTTAACTCATTAATTGCGTTAGGATTCTCAAATTCCTTCAAAACTTCTGAAATTCTTTGCGCTGGGCCAATGACCTCATCTAATTTAGCCAGTTCTTTTGTGGTATTAAGGGCGTTAACTGCACTCTCAATATTATCAACATGCAAATCTATGCCTAAATGTTTAATTACTAAATAAGCCAGCGCCCCGATTTGTACTCTTTGCATAAGCGTTTCAGCCTTATTAAATTCCTCTAACATCTTATCTATATAGTCTTTAGCAATAATGGTCTCCAGACCGCCTTTCTTAGGAAACATAATTAAACTGATTCTGCCCGTTACAACCGTAAAATAATTATTCACTTCGTGTCTTACAAACTCACTAAATTCCGGATTCCTCATTGCAAACTCAATAGCGCCAGTATCTGTCTTTATCTGCTCAAATGTTGGATCGAGAGATAATAAATCAGCGCATCCTTCGGTTAATCTTTCACTCTTAGCATCTTTTAATTTTTCACTAATGTTATGTAAACCTATTTTAATCTGGCTCATTAACTCGGGTATTTTTTGTTCCCTAATTAACTGGTGAGTTCTATGGGTCAATTCGCCAACTTCGAGTATATTATTTTTTCTTACCACTAATCCTAATGGTGCCACAGCCATTAAGAACCCTGCTGTTGCCAGCGGCAATGTCTTTGAACTATTTGTCTTACTCGCTCCTCGCCTCTCTCTACTCGCTACTTCAACAACAAGGGCCCCTTGTTTAAACCCAACATTATTAATATTACTTAAGGAATCTGCCTTAAAGATTTCTAATTCCTTTATCATACGCTCGGCATACAATACTAAGTAAGCATAGAAAGAGGCATTGATTCTAACTGCAGCTGGGTCTTCTTTTTCTGATTTCCCTAGAACATCCTTGCCAAATTGAACAGCCCTATCTTCATCTGTCATTTTTTCAAAATTAACAATGTAATCTCCAAATTCTTTATACTGAGTAAACGGCGGCTTAAAATAACCATTGCGTAATACATCTTTGCTATAAGCAGAAGATGTGTAGCCAGCAGCAACTACAATCTTTAATGAGTCGCCCCAGAGTCGGGAATTTCCTTTTAAAGCGGCCATCTTCGGTAGAGCCGCATATTTATTTTCACCCTTGGCCTGGAGTTTAGCGCCCTGATTGGCAAGGTATCTTAAATATCTGGCTGCAGCATCAATAGCAAGCGAGTCATTCCTTAAGAACTTCCAGGCGATAGTAACACCTTTAGATTCTTTTAATTCTGGGTAAAGCATCCGCAGTGTCAAAATCTGCTGTTGACCTAAGCCGATAGAAACATTACGCCCAAATAAAGCACCTACAAAATCAGTCCTGCCTTCTCCTTTACTCATGTCTCTTTTTTCTGTATATATTATTGCGGCCAAGAATTCAGGCTCAAGTTCGTATAGAGGGGCTATTACCTTTGTAAATCTCTTTGTTTCTTCAATTTTTCTTTCAGCTTCAACCGCAGCGGTTACTTGATTATATAAATTCTCATTAGACAAATATTCTATATCAAAAATATCTCTATAGACATTACGCACCATCTTGTTAATCGGGTGTTTGGCATCTTGAGTGATTTCGAAAGAAGTAAAATCAGGATCGGGTAATATAGTCATAATGCCAACACTAACCAAGCATAAAGCCACAACCACTGCCGCAATCTTTAGCGGCCTCCAGCTGTTTCTCTGGTTATATCTTCCCGCACCCATAAATCCCGCCATCATCGGCACCAAAGCCAGGCTCAAGGTTAAAGGAGCGGTTTGTTTAGAATTTATCGGCAGACTCGATTGCGGCCTATTACCAAGAAACTCTTTTCTTATCTGGAATAGACGCCAACCAGGTAAGTTTGTCTTTACCGTATCAGGCGCGCCAATCCCCTGATAGGCGCTGTCTTTTAAGGCTGCGCTTTTCCAATAGAGGATTACTGTGTCTTTTTGAAAAGTTTCCTGGACGCGGAATAGATTCTCATAAGAGGTCGTATCGGGCTTACTATAGCCAGTAGTTGTATACCCGGCAGGCGTATGTTGATTAACCTCATCAACAATCAGGGTGTCTCTTACGATGGTATTTATAACATAACCTTTATCGGGATTTCTAACTGCGGGCTTAATCACGCCTAAGCTGGTATCGGGCTTGACGAGTTTTGCCTCTGACCCAAAGTTTCCATCGTAATTTCGTATCTGGCCATCAGGAAGTTTCATTACCCAGGCTTTTTCATTAGAGAGATACGGATATCCTTTTTTTGCAGTTGCCAAATAAATATTATCTAGTCCGTATTGGCTACCTTTATATTCAACCTTCTTGTAGTATTCTTTTACAATTACTGAAGCAGAAGGCTGGACTACAGGTATAATCACATCTCCTAAGCGCCCGTCTTCTGGATTACAGCTCATCAGGAGCAATCTCGGCAGCGCATATTTTTCGGCCAGGTAATTCACCAATCCCGTAATACCTATATCTTTAGCTACGACCTGTTCATTATTCTGGGTATTTCCGTGGATATATAAATAAGGGCCGGCGTATGGCTTTTCGCTTTTAATCTTGTCCACTATAAATCCTGACAAACCAAATGGCTCTAATCCATTAGCTAAGGCGAATTCTTCAATAACTCTACCGCCCATACCATCCTTCACTTCTTCAGTAACCATCAGTTGTTTAACATGGTCATTATTTATATTTAAAATTCCAACGTCATACCCTTTCATTGCTGGGTCGAGATATAAACTAAAAGGTGATACATCCACACCTACTTTACTGTCAACTACATAAATTCTTACTTTCTCTTTATAAGTCAATTCCTCCTTTAAGGCAGGATTGTTATAAAGACTACCGTAGTTAGCGGAAATCACATTACCGCTTGAATCCTTTCTTATAATGATGGGTTCGATACTAATGCCATAGGCAGGTTTACTAAAGAGATTAACAGGATTTATCTCATCCCAAATCTTCTGGGAGGTGGAGCGGTTATCAGACGCTACCTTTGTTACTGGCATTTCAGGAATTGCAAACAGACGAATAGAACTTCCTTTTAGGGAGGTCTGTAAGGTGGGGTTTTCCTTTGTACTTGAATCGGCTAAGGCAAGGATACCTTGGCCGACCTCTTTTGGTGCGCCACGGCTCTGAACAGCTTCAGTATTTGCTGCTATTTTTAGCTGTTCGCTGGTAATTAATTTACCTGCCGTGGCTGGCTGAGGAGCAATTGCTAATCTATGCTCAGGAACTGATGCGATTTGTGTTGGATTTGAGGTGCCGCCAAATCCAGTGTTGCCTGAACCAACTCCATTGCCAGTTGTAGCTGTGCCACCTACATTGATTGGCATCATCGGCTCAGTATGTCTTACCGGTAATTGAGGTACGTTGGTAGTATCGTCATTTATTCTTGCACTTAAACTCGCTAACCCATTATCATTAAATAACCAACCGGCCTGACAGACGTTTGAGGAAACGTTCAGGCTCGGGCCACGGGCCAGATTTTTAACCTGTGAGGCCGGCCGATTATTATCTTCACTATATAATTCACTATATATCTGATTGCCAGAGAAGAACATTTTGTCAGCTTTACGATTCACATCCTCGCCAGCCAACCCTTTACTAAGCCCAATTGTCGGCATTAAGACAAGTATAGATAATATAGGTAAGACCCTTTTAACTGTTTTTGCTATGCTGCGCAAAGGTGAGGACTTTACCTGGGGTTTATTTTCTCCAGCGGGCGTGGTTTCTGCGGTTTGCACTGGTTGAGGTAATACCTTTACTTCGGGTTGCATCAGGGCCACTTCTCCAGAAACTGCATCCCAAGTGCTATTGACAAAATCTAGATTAGTTATACCTATATATCCGTAATCACTTTCTAGATAATCAGTAATTGACCAAATGGACCTACGGTCTACGCCACCGATATTTGTTATCAGCCTGGCGGTTCTATCTAATAACCTGTTTCCGGTAGGCTGTACAAACTTTTTGGTGTTGGCCCTAATCGTTTCAACAACATTTCTGGCCTGGCCTTGAGTGCCGCCAACACCATTAAGCCCAATTGCCAGAGCCATTATCAGAAGACCGTCATGGCTAAATGCCCCTCTGTTAATCTCAACAATATTATCGCCATTAATTCTGGCCAGACGCCTGCCGCCTAAATCATCAACAATCTTAATGCCTCTTGTTCCATTAAGATGGATGTTGGGTAAAATATCGAGCATGGCTTGCAATCTCTGATGATAGTATTCTCTATGGGTTTGGTTTCCGTTAGTAGAAGCAAATTCAACAGGAATTAATTTCTTATCGCCGTTACCATTGGTATTAATTGCAACAACTGAGGCAATAGACCTAGGAGTCTCTTTAGCCCTTACCTTAACTTGCACCTTGGGCTTAGACTCACTTAGTTTAGCAAGATTCTCTAAAGACATCTCTTGTAACGTACTAATTAATGTCTTTTCGTTAAAGGTATCGGGGTTGCCACCTTTTGCCTTAACATATTCATCAATCTTTTGCTCGACTTTTTCTACTCTATTTCTTTTAGATTTCTTAAGACGAGCGTAATCATCAGCATTAATACTGCTGTATTTGATATAGTCCTCTAAATCTGTAGGATTGGCTTCTTGGACCAGCCAATCTGCCACCTCGAAGATTAAAGCCTTATCTTTTAATTTTCCCTCAGGGAGTTTCCCGCTAAGGCCATTTACAGAATTCCTCTTCTCGGCTAGCGGTATTTGGTTATCCGCAAGAACCTCCCCTAATTGTTTTACCCTTTCTTTATAGAGACTCATCTGAGCTTGTAAATCATAGCGCTGCTTGGCTTCGGTTAAGTCATCTTTCGCCAGGCGCTCTTCTATATCTTTTATCGTAGACTCTAATGATTCCTGGGTTGTCTTCATCGCCTTTCGGTACTCGGCCTCTAACTTACTAACCCCGAAGACCAATCTTTCTTGATAGCGGTCAAATAAGTTTTTGCCCCCAACTTGGAATAATCCTTGCACTGCACCTTGTGGATGAGCTGGATTATTCATAAAATCATGTAATTCTTCTTCAGTCAATTCCGTAATAAGAACATATTTTGCTACTGAATCAATTATAGTTTTGTCTAAGTAATCTGACCCTTGCATAGTTAGATTTCTTATACTAATACTAAACTCTCTCTCATCCTTGGACTGGGCGCCTTTAGCGTTATGAATAATCTTAACCCGCGCTAGATTATTGTTGATATCAACTATATCCTCGTCATCAAACAGGAGATTGTTAGTGGCCAAGATGTAAGCTGTGCGCAGGCTGACATTATTCGAATGAGCAATGATTGGCATAAGATCAGGGTTTACAGGAATTCCAGGCGCCCAACCTTTAATCTTCTCTTTTGCATCATTTACTAGTTTAACTAAATAAACTAAGAATTCCTTGGCCTCCTTAACATTCGTCTTCTCCTTCTTGGCATATGATTCAATGCTTCCTCCTTTAATAACGCCTTCGTCCACGTCCAAGTACCCCTTGGCCGATTTAACTTTTGTATTCAAATAATCCAGATGCTCAATATCCAAGGCAGTATTAAATACCCGGTTGCTGATTTTTGCCTGCAGGCCATCAATGACATCGCCCTTCGACCAGAACGGAATCTGCATTGCCCTGGTATAGATATCATTAATGGAGAATTTATCTAGGTCTTCTTGCTGTATCTCGAGATTGTCCCTTAAGGCAACAACGGCACGAGTAAATCTATTGGCCAGCTCAACAGGTATACTGCTTAATAAAGCGGCAATCAATCCTCGGCGATAATCAGGGTTAGCAGCGTTAAATCTTTCATTAATCTGGGTTAAATCTTTTATCGTTTGCGGCTGGGCCTTGGCAACTTTTCTCTGGGCTAGGTAATTGGAAAATACGGGTTTCCAGAGGCTGGGGCTAATCGCATATAATCCTAAGAACCTGAGATTTAATTTGGCCTTCTGCCAGGCCTTTAAGTCATCGGGGTTTTCGAGTTGTTTTCTGAAAGCAAAATACGCCTTTTTCAAACGCGGGCTATCGGAAACAGCCTCCTGGTATGCTTTTTCTTTATCTTTTAAATTCGCCTTTCGGGTATCAATTGTCTGCCTATCCTGTATTAATCTCACTGATGGCTGTGTTGATTTTCCCGAGATCCTGCCGATAGCGCGGGCAGGATTTTCTGTTAATAATGGCTCTAGTTTATCTAATTCATCTTGTTTTATTCTGGATACGACTTGTTTTAGTGTTACTAAGACCAAATGGGGATTAGTTAATTTTTGTTTTAAGGTTAAATCGCTATATCTGGCTACGGAGGCCTCGTCAGTTTTATTAGCAATGAACCTGGCAATATTTATTGGCGCTGATTCTCTGTCCTTAAGTAATTTAGTAACCTGCTTTATTGCATCTAAAGACAAGGGCTTAGTTGTACCGAAGCCTTTGATTAAATCAGAGTAAGCCAGCGAGGGCTGATAATCCTCGGGGGTAAATCCGCTGCTTAAAAGCGCAGCTGCCAGCTCGAATGTCTCTCGGGCCAAGGTATCTTGCGCATTCTCTTTTTTGGCGCTGATTATTGGTTTTAAAGAACTAACTGCGCTAAAGGCATTGGCAGTATATTTTGAGTCCTGGCCAACAGTAATAATCGGCTCTAAAACATCAGCCAAACGGTCTAGGTCTCTTAGCCTTGCAGTTTGTAATACGCCAAAAATCTTAGCAAAGCCCTCTTTAATTCTGGTTTCACCCGGCTCTAATAAACCTTCATCTGGGTGTCTTAGCCGGCTGACTAATTCGTCTTGAGTTTCCCTGCTTACTCCTTTATGCTCAAGGGCATTGGCTAATTGATAGACTGTCTTAGGATGTCCTTGGGTCTGCGAATATAATTGTCCGAGTATTGCCGGATCTTCTTCTACCATGGCCATGGTAACATGCAAAGCCAAATCATCGGCAATAGCCTTTGTCTCTAAGAACGCCTCTAAGTCTTGGCCGTTACCTATATCTAACAAATCAATCTTACGGGCTAATTCAGCAGGGGTTTTATCTAAATTGTCTCTGTACGTCTGTTCAAATGTCTTGCCTCTACGACTAAATTCACCTGTGGGCCTGCCAGTTGCAGGATTAACCTCCATCAACCCGTTACTCTTTAGCCAGCGGCTAAGCTCTCCTGCCTGAGCCCCGCCAGCAGTAACCTCTTTGATAAATTTGGTTACTGGTTTTTGTACAGGGCCGACAACTGCCTTTTTCTCGGGTTTGGCCACCTGCGCCTTTGTCTTTGGCGTCTGTGTTAAACTCACCAACTGCCGTTGATTAAAGAGATCCAACTGCTCTAGCTGTGGCCCTATCTGCACAACCAGCGGTTCTTGGGGTCTCTTTAAGATTCCTCCTGCTCTTATAATGTTATTTATATCCGTGTCATTTAATACCACCTTTACGCTGCCATTTGCTTTAGTGATAATTGCTTCATAAGATTTACCGGAAAAACGTGTTTTCTTATCTATCTTCTTACCTCGTGCGGCTCTTACATTATTACGCTGACTAAGAGCTGCTAAATCTCTTACAATACTAGGTAATGACCTATTCCAAATACGCGGGCTAGATAGGTAGGCCCTTAAGAACCTGAGATTTAATTTGGCCTTCTGCCAGGTCGTAAGTCCATCAAAATCTTTAAGCTGCCCTCTATTGGCATAATAGGAATTTCTTAAGCGCTGATTATTAGACGTGACTTCTCTTAATGTCTTATTGCCAGTGTTATTAATAACCGGGGTTTCAGTCTCTACCTGAGGAGGCAAAGCCCTGATTATTTTATAGGTGCCTCGCTGGCCTACTAAGATGTCACCAGGTAAAACTGGGTAGACAGGTTCTCTGACTAAAGAGGCATCTTTAAGAAAATCAAATGACAACTGCTCAGGAAGCCGTTGATTGAACAGATCTAGCTGCTCTGGCTGTGGCGCTGTATGAACAACCAGTGGTTGTTGGGGCCTCTTTAAGATTCCCCCTGCTATTATAATTTTATCTATGTCAGTGCCACTTAACACCCGGCCTTCCTTAGTCGTCACCCCTATCCCATAAGGTAGGACCTCAAGAATTGTATACTCTTTATCTTCGCCTGCCACTATTAAGATATCACCAGACGCCACTTGAGAAACTTGAGAGATAGGTTTTTTGACTAAAGAGGGTGCCTTTAAGAACCTAAATGCTAATTGCCCGGAAAGTTTTTGATTGAAGAGGTCTAATTGTTTTGCTAGCGGCCTTGGCGCTGTCTGTGGTTGTTCTGCAGTCTGTTTGGCCTTAGGTGTCTCTGGTCTCTTTATGTAACCACTGCTTAATATGCCGTCAATATTATTCTGGGTGAAGATTTGTTCCGCAACTCCATTTGAAGTAGAAGTTCTTACTCTATATTGGTTAGAGGTTTTCCCTGCAACTGTACAGGGCAGAATTTCCAGTATTGTATGTTCAATACCTATTTCAGTATTTCCTTGCCTTTCTATTAAATCATCATTAACTCGAATATCCAAACCAGGCATTCTAAAGGCTTCACTTAGGATAGAAACATATTTTTCACCTTGTTTTGACCCGAGTTCCAACTGCTCATAGTATTTTTCTGCTACCAACTTCTGCACCCCAAGAGTTCGGACATCGCCCACATTAAAGAACCCGTATTTTTTCATAAAGTCAACCTCTGCCTGCTGAATCTCTTCCTCGGTAAATGGCTGAGAAGGCTGAATTGATTGAACAACTGTATCTTTGCCCTTCTTGTTCATCTCCTCGACCTGGCGTTGGAGTTGGGCTTCTTTTTGTTTGGTTAAGGAACGCTCTATACCTTGTAGAGAAGTCTTCTGCTCAGCGGTTGTCATATCTTCTAAAGCCGCCTTCTGGTTTGAGGTAATATCTGCCTCGCGCACAGGATTAACAAAAATATACATCTTCCTTCCCTGTCTGTTCTCGCCGAAAAGACGACCTGCGCGTTGAGCACGCCTTACATGATTATCCATACCAAGGTCAATCATATCGCCGACAAAATCAACGCCAGCTACCCTTTTTAAGAAGTTAGAACCCTGGGTAATATCTTCGGCAATTACCACAATCTGTGGCGCAGTTCTGCCGGCCAGTTTCTGATTATCGATTAATCTGCTAGTGGCATCTAACACCTTAGCCTGATGCTCGCTATTAGCACCAGAAGCGCGGATAATTATCTTTTGTCCTGCTTGGGGTGACTGGGAATCTTCAGTTCTCAGTATAGTCTCTATTTGATCTAAGTCAGCAGACCTGGAACTGGTAATCAATAAAGCCGGCGTATCGGATTTAACAGCAGTTGAAGCAGCCTGTTTAATTAGTTGGCTCTTTGAGACAGGCACATAATCAATCCTTTCATCTTTATAATCTATATCTGACTCTTTACCAAACTGGCGCACCTTGAACCCTGCATCATTTAATGGTTTGACGAAAGGAGTTAAGGTAGCGGAATAAAGAATACTATTCTTTGCGCCGATAGCCAAGTTAGTACGGCTGAAGTCTGTATCCTGAATCTTGATATTTAATAAATGGCTGGATGCGGTCTCGGTATCTGCCCCAATATAAGGGATGAGTGCCTGTAAGAATGCCTCTTCTTTGTCAGCAAAGATATGTTTTTCTCTACCCACGCCATAGCCGTTAGTGATGCTGTAATCCGGGCCAGAACCTGGTTCCATACCGATTACGATCTTATTACCATCCACAATTTCAACTATGGGGATAAGAACATTAAGCCTTCCATGTTTAGTAATATCTTTTCCTACCTCCCTCTTTAAAATCCTGGCGGTAATATGGGCAAAACCGGTTAAGGTTTCTTTCAACGCTTTTTCACCGCCGTCTTTAACTAAGCCCTTTGCCTTAAGATGTTCTATTGTATTATTTACCACTTCCTCTGCAACTGCCTCCCTGGCCACAAACGCACCAGGAATTTGTTGGCCGTCTATTTCAATCTCCTTGACAACTGCATCCGGATCTTTTAAATACCTCTGATACATCTGGTTGGCTAAGTGCCTAGAGGCATCCGTCAAAATCTCTAAATTCTTGCGTGCAACCGGATTTTTAAGTAATTTTAAGGAGAGGTTTCTTCCCTGTTGCATGGGTGAACTTGAGAGTCCATACTGAATATCATCGCGATGCCATAACCATTTTTGATTATTGTTATCTAATAGGCCGCTACCTGCAAGATGCAATTCCTCAGTGGTATTAAAGGAAAGTATGACTACGCTTCTATCCGGGGCATCTCCATTTAATAATCTGGCTGTGCCGATTTCGCCGATAGGCTTCCAGCTTATCCTCCCATTTTCTAATACTGCCCGCTTAACATCACCGGTGAATATTCCTTCTGGAGTTTTAGAAGCACTATGCACGACAAAAACCGGAGTTCCTTCCTCGGCCATGGCCTGAATTGAGACATTATCACCCACCATGCCCTTCACGTTCTTATTTTCAGCCACCTCAATTACCTGGCTTAGAGGTTCACCTTTGCCGGAAGCCAATTCACTCTTTGCCCTAACAATTACAGGAATGGTCTCGGATTTTCCAGCACCTAAGGCATAACCTAAGGCCTCGGCGCCCTTCGACATAACTGCCTGTAAAATGAATTCTGCCTGTAAAGGCTTTAAATCGAATCTTTCAGTTATATTTAGTCTTTCCAATAATTGATTCATAATCGGGTCTCTTTCTGCGGCTTCATAATCATTGCCAAATGCCTTGAGCCTGCGCTCAAATATTTCTCCTATTCTATCTGCCCTTTTCTGGGAATTAATTTTTTCGAATGCGACTACGTGTTCGGTAAGATATAAGGCTGCTACTTTGGCTTCTGGGAATAACGATGCGCTCTGCGCAAATATGCGGCGAGCATCTTTATCCATATTTTGGGTGGCACCGGCAAAATTGATAATGGCCTGATTTACCGACACTAATGCCCTTGACTCTTCTCTTAATGATTCAGGTGGCCTGACTGGTTCAGTGGTATCAATTAGGGGCTTTTGTATAGCCGCGCTTACTGGCGCTGAATCGCTAATCGCAGAAACCCTGTCCACGCCTCCTTGTTTAAAGATCTGGCTTGCTAATTTCCAGGCATCATTAGGGCTTAAATCACTGATTTCTGATTCAACTATCCCTGACTCAGATAAGAATCTTTTAAGATGCTCTGGGAATACAAAACCAATTCCCCTGCCTGTTTCTATATCTTCTACACCTCTTTTTACTAGTTCAATCGTGTCTCTATCTCTTGTTTGCGAATTATCAACCATAAATTCAGACAAAATCTTCTCATCGCGCGCATCATTTCTATTTGCAATATCTCCTGGGCCTTCGGCAGTGTAGAAGAAAGAATTGCTATTTTTTATTGCAAAGCGCGAATTAAAATTAGGGGTGGCTGTCTCTGTGAACTTGCTAAATTCCAAAGGCGTGGTCAGATCCACCGGGGTATCACCTTCTTCAATATCTTCCAGGACACGAACTCCTTTTTCCGTATACGCACAAGGCACGATTAATCTGTTATTACCAATAGTTGTCTCTGCCTGAGGAATTAATTCTTGCCTAGTACCAATACCCGCCACGCCTTTGACCTTTAAGCTTACCATGTTCAAATTCCCGTCAAATCCACCAAGGACTGGATGGGAAATAGTATTTATCTCTGTCTGGGCTGGGGTTCTATCTTTAGCTATTCTTAAAAATCCATCTTCATTTTTCATTAGGCCGAGGAATTTATCTTTTGCCCTGTTTGCTAGCGGCCCAACACCTTTCTCTTTAACTCTGCCTGTATCTGAATGATAACTTCCCACAACTCTGGTTCCCTGAGGATTTGTTAATTTCACGCCCCATTTATTATCTACTAAGGCAAGCGTAGCGCCAGCAGGTTTGTTTAAACCCTGGACTTCAAGACTCAGGGACTTTGCCACTACTTCTCCAAAATTATTGGTAATCTTTTTGGGGGCTAAAACAGAGCAGCTATCCAGTATTACCAAGGCGCCTTTAACAAAATAGGACCTCAGGCTCTTTAGCAGCTGGGAGTCTCTGACTTTTAATGAATCTTTCGTTTTTAGCGGTAGATTCAATGCATCAAAAAGCAACTCAATTAATCCTCGTTCTTTGCCTAAAGATATTCCTTTGGAATTTCCATGGCCTCCAAGGTACATAAGGCCCCATTTTCCCCCTTCATTGGCGATAGAGCGCACTGCCCTGGCAAATCCTTCCTTAACTTCTTTACCTTTACCAGTTATTCTATTAACGTATGTATTATAACCAGCTAATCTAAGCACAGTGATATTTTGGTCAGGGTCACTAAATGTTCCTCCCAGGTCAGCTTTGGGATTAGGAAGAAAAACCACGGCGTTACCGCGCGGATAAGGATTGGGGATTCTGCTAAGGACCTGTTTTGCTTCGGGGGTATTTGTTTCTTCTAAGAATGTAATTGCAGCCCTCTTTAAAACATCTGATTTACTGGAGGCAAATTTCTCCGCCACCCCAAGAGAGTTATTCATTAGTCTTAATTTCTTTAAGAAAGGAACGGATAAGTGCATATCGTAATTATCAGGGATGACGCTGATATTGGCAAGGGCATCTATGCCTTGAGGACTTTCCAAAAAGCCTAAGAGTTTTCTTTCGGCAAGTATTCTTTGAGAATATTTGACATCCGGACTAATAGCAATTTCATAGAGGATGCGCGCGGTCTGGGGTGTCTTAGTCCGGCTGATAAGGTCGATTTTTTCTGAACCCGCGTTTCCAAACAAAGCTACAAATAAGCCAACCCTGTCCTTACTGTCAAGTCCTTGTTCTTTGGCCACGACTTCGGCTCGAGCTAACACCGGCGCCTCGCCACGATAGTGTATTTCTTTATCATTACCCGAAAAGATATCCACTAAATCAGGATTCATTTTTTGGACGATTGGCGAGTTAGATCTATAATAAGAATCTGTGATTTTAGGCTGGTCTGGTTTACCTGTTATAAGGCTAGATACAGGAACTAAAGCCTTAGTTTCAGCAAGGGCAAGGGCTCTTGTTTTTAGCGGCCTTTTAGCTGCGTCATATGCGAAGTTATGGCTGGATGGATGGGTTCTCCTGTATTCCTCACGTTTCTCCATTATTCCTTTTGCACCTAAACCTGATTTTTCAAATGCCCAGCTAATTAATTTAGAAAGGGGATCCAAGTCATATCTACCCATATGGGCAGCCCTCCACCAACTAGCGTCAGTGCCAAACTTGACAGTCCTTATTTCTCCATTACTACCCCATTTTATTCTAGTGCCCGTAGCTACATTTTTAGAGGCAAAGATATGGGCAGCCTGTGGGAAAATCTCTCTAATTTGATTAGCTACATTTAAGTCAATTTTATCCTCTCCGATGCCTGCCAAACAAGAATCCAAGATAATTACTCCTCTTTTTTTCAAAGTTCCTGAGGCTTTTGTAACTAACAAAGGCATTTGTTCAGGAATAAAAGGCATCAAAACTTTATAATCACCGACCGCTACGTTCTCAAGGCCGAGTTGAATAAGATGACCAGATCCATGGCCACCGATTAAGACTACAGATGCCTGCTTTTCCTTTGTGGCCTCTGCCAAGCTATCAACTAATCTACTGAATCTATCTACTCTATAAGATTTCACTTCGTAACCATGAGACTCGAAGTCTTTAATATGATTTGTCAGACTAAAATCACTAAACGCACGCTTTGTATCTGGATATATTATAACTGCTAAAGGTTTTACATCTGATTCAGGTGTATACTGGCTGTTCAATCTGCCTGTCTCGACCTCATTCTTGGCAAAATACACTGCATCCCTCATCGCATCTAAACCAGGTATGCCCGAGCTATAATTCCTGCCTAATACGGCTCCGCTAGAGGTTGGAGTGGTTGCGCCTATTGTCTCAGAACCCTGTGGTTCATTATCCAAACTCCATTGACCAAACGAAGCTGTTTCAGCAGGAAGTCCAAAGGGCATGCCAGTCATTTTTGAACCAGAGAGCTTAAGACTTACAGGAAATTTATCTTGAGTATAAGGATTGGTGTATGTACCTTCTATGGCTACTTGAAGAGTAGCTTTTGACCAATACCCCTCCCGACCAGCCATATTTACTCCGTATCCTTTTTCTTTGCCAATCGTTGCCGTAAAATCTAACTTCCTCTCAAAATTATTCTTAAAATGTCTAGCCAATATTTCCGGATCATTCTTTATAGATTCTAAGATATTATTTTGAGAGACAAAAGCTTTCGGCAAAATGAAAAGGGAGTAAAATGCAACATTGCGGCCAATGCCTTTTGCCCTTTGAGGGTCTAAGTCAAAACCCTTAACTAATAATTGCTCAGTGGCAATTTCAGCAACATCCAGGGTAGAAACAATGAAAGGAAGGCCAGTGAGCCTTTCACCAGTCAATATTCCCCCTGACAATCCTCCAGTAAAAGAAGGGGCTGCCGGTTCTACAACTACCGTTGCACTTCCGCTTATTAAATGTTCTGGGCTACGAGAAGAGATGGACTTTCCTCCCATCTGCAATGCTTGACCTTCTTCTAAAGTTCTGGATAAAATCTCTGCAGCTGTTTTGTCTTTTGCCTGTGCTAGAACAGCATCAGGGTCTTTGAAACTTCTGTATAAATTACCAAAGCTGTGCTCTTGGCTAAAGGCATATATTCTTTTATCTAACCAGGCAGTAGGATTTTCACCAGTAAATGCAGACTCAGGCATACCAAAGACAGAAAATGCCGGCCCAATCCAGGTACCTAATCTTGCGCCACCGAGCATATGCATGGCTAAACTTCCATATAAACCCAGGCTCCTGCCCGAGGCGTCAGTAACTAACAAGTTATGTTTAAGCGCTGAATCTAAACTCCATTCTCCGGCTGCCAAGCCTTTAGCCAAAAAGTAAACCGGAACATCTATTACATTCCAAACAGGCATAATCAAAGCCATATCCCTTGCGCCTCTTAAAGTCATAGCCAGATGATTTGCATCCTTGGCGCCTAATTTAACCAAATTGGCGCCTGCGGAAACAGCCAATTGCTTAGTCATTGCACCCAAGATAGGCGCGCCCAGACCTCCTATAGTCATATTGTATATCCTCTGGCCCCAAGTAGGCGCCTGTTTATCAGTTAAACCAAAATAACCCGTCCTATAGACCAGCTCACCAGCTGCGCCTGTGACTAACGCACCGCCGACACTCGCTAAAAATAGACTAAAAGTTCTCCCCATAAGCGGAACTTTAACTCCCTTATCCAAAACCTGAGGAACCAAACCATATAATTTATTCGTAACAGTTGACCCGGCTATGCCGCGCAAAGCAATACCGCCAACAAAACCCAACCCAAAGTCAATAGCCCCTTGAGGCAAACTATAATCTCTATCTAGAAATGATGCCGTAGTCCAGCCCCTGACCACATTAAGCCCACCCATAACTGTTCCCCATTTCACATAGGGGTTTTTAGCAACACTTAATACCGACTGCACGCCTTTTATTGACATAGCACGATTCGTTACTCTTGCGAATCTAGCTGAATTAGCTAATCCAGCACTTGCATATCCCAAAAGTGGTATTGCCATACTAACGGTTCCATATATGATTATATTTTTCAATACATTCTCTGTAAGAGGCCTTCCAGTAATAAGGTTTCCCACTGCGGTAGTGCCGCCGGCTATTCCTACGCCACCCACACCAAACTGCACTCCCAACTTTTCTAACAAAGATAATGTTTTATACCCATTGATTAGTTCGCCTACCAAGGGTATACCTTTTAAAGCACCGCTTATAGCTCCAATTACGCCAACATTAAGAGGCGCGGTGTATATAAGAAATCCGATCTTTTCAGCCTTCATTGCCAAGGTAAAATTATTGGCGAGATTAACCAATTTCATTTCCGGATTAGAAGTATTTAGTATATTGTTTGCCAAGCTATAATCACCTTTTGATATAGATAACACAGAGGGGATTATGGTATTTCTATAAATATCATCCACCTGGCCTAGTAACATCTTGCTATATGTTCTGTCGCACTCCACGCCAAATCTGGAGACATCCTTAACCAATTCATCCTTTAAATATGCAATATTAGAAAGAGAAACCATATTCCGGTCTAAAGTGGTTATATTTTCAGTAAGCTCTTGCTGGACTTTGATTAGAGAGTCTACGCTTACCTCGTCACTAATATTTACTCTCCTTATTGCCTCACCAATATTATCCAATTGAGAAGCGAGTTCTGTTCTTTGAGATGTTAATGTCTGACATTGCTTCTCCATTGCGCTGATATCTTTACCATAACTTTTTGCTTCCTCTGAACTTGTCCTTACATCTATGAATGGGAGGGCGTAGGCGTTAGAGCTTGCATCATAATAAGCATTCGGTGGAAGTTCTCCCTTCATTATCTCTTGCCTCTGGGATGGATTAGGGGCAATATCTCCTGGCTGGATACCCATAGACATAGCGCCATTGATTTTTTCTGCCTGCTGAGCATTTGAGGTTGCATAGGCTACTGTCTTTTCTAACTTTTGCAGTTTTCCTGAAAAATCAGAATGTGTATCGAAGTTGTTTTCTAAATATAACTTTGCCTGTTTATTATCAGTAAGCGCTGATTCGACGTTAGCAGAGGCAGCTAAATGTTGTGCCTCTTCTATCTTGCCGTTATTTAAGGCGCCTCTTGCCTCCTGGACTAATTCAAATGCCCTTTCGTAACCGGCTCGGGGAACTTTTGATTCAGATACCCCCGGCCATCCTCTGGTATCTGATACATATGCCTCTAAGACCTCTAACTTACTGGGCATAACTAAACCATTATTCCAGGAATCCACTGCTTCCTTATATAAAGAATATGCCTTTTGAGGATCTTTGGAGAAGAGATCTTGGGCTTGATTTAGTTTTGAGACCACACCAGCTATAGTCTGCCTTAATCCTGTCAGCCCTAAATTCCCCTGGGTAGGTAAATTGATTTCCTGGTTTACCTTATTGGCATCATCCAACATTTTATTTATGGCTGAGGCCAGGGGATATTGGGCGGCTACTTCCCCAGCTATCTTAGTTGCGGGATTTTCTTTGGCAAATATATTGAAGAGTTCTTCATTAGAAATCTTAGAAATCGAGGTAACTGGCTTGGAGGCAGAGGCAGTTGAGGAAGCTGTGTTTGTGGTGGGTAGCACTTCGGCATTGGCAGTGGTGGGAAATAGGTTAATCGCATTCCAGGCTTTGGCTAATAAGCCTTCTTTGGGCTGATTATATATAAGTAATATACTATTAGAAGACAAAGAATTTCCTTGAGGAATTTCGGTGCCAGACATTCCGGCAGATTGGATTTGTGTAAAAGCAGTTTGAGGAACTCGCGGTTGTATGAGTTCATCAGAAACAGTTCGAGA
This sequence comes from Candidatus Omnitrophota bacterium, assembly GCA_043808095.1. Lineage (GTDB taxonomy): Bacteria > Omnitrophota > Gorgyraeia > JAZDFF01 > JAZDFF01 > JAZDFF01. The sequence continues at coordinate 16,463 of JAZDFF010000039.1, read as the reverse complement.
ACCACTGGAATTAGGTAGGGTTCCTGCGGAGAACTTTTCCTCTGTTACCTGACCGTCGGAAACGAGGGTGTTTCCGCCGGCCGCTCTTATGGGTCCTGCGCCCTGGCCAGATGCTATAAACTGATCTTTTAAGATATCTGTTTTTGCAGCATTATAATCTACGCCTTTTTTTGCGTAATTTACTGCGGTATTATCAGCGGCAACAAACATTGCCGGGTTGTAATGCTGGACTATTTGAACATTATTGGGTGAACTCCCGTTTCCTGAAGTCGGTTTTGACGGCTTGGGATTGGCGCCCTGGTCAGGAATAGCAGCAGTTTGAATTGGCGCAGGAATAGTTGCCAGCGGATTTTCTTTGGTGGTTGCGGGTAAATCTTTAGGTAAATTTCTGAATGGATTCTCCGTGGTGTCAGACACCGTATTTTTAGCAAACCACGGCTCATTGAAAGGTGATAATTGCCTATTATTGTAGTTAGTGGTTTTGGGTAACTCGGGTATAGTTCTTCCTCCTGCGCTGCCACCAATTCCGCCTGCACCAACGCCACCAACACCTGCACCACCCACACCGCCACCTTTATTACTCCTTAATACAGGTGCCTTGGGCTTAGAAATTGCGCTATTATTTGCAGCATAGAGAGGCGCATTGGGCCTGGCAAGATTATTTGAGCTAATCTGCTTGGGTATGTTTATTTTCGCTTTGGCATCTTGAGATATACCCCCAAGCACATCTTTCATCTTATTTAATTTGACAGGCTTATCTGTGGCAGGTGAAGTCTGGCATTTAGCCACATCCCAGGAGACATCATTAGAATTAGTCCTGCTGTTTAAGATATTATTTTTTAGATTGGCCATTTCTTCTCTCGTATTTATAACGCCAATTAACGAATCAGACTTTGCCGCAACCTGATTGAAGATAGAATCGGCCTTCTGGAACTGGCCGGCATTAAAGAGGGTTGTAGCCTGTTCATACGCCGCATTAACTGCCTGATAGGCGGAATCAAGATTACCTTCTTGCACTAGCTGGGGATTAACCGTCATATTTACGCCGACTGCAACGTTGTTGCTATCAGGCAACGTCATAGATTTTTCCTGCTTCAGCGAAACTGTATCAGTATCTACAGGTTTGGCCTTGACAGGTTCCATATTTTGATTATTTTCGGAAACAGAAACCGGGCCTTCGCTCAACCCTTCATTAAAAGCATAACTGACTTTATAACCGTGGTTCTCGAATCCACTAGCGATCGTCAGTGCCTGAGTAAGATTTTTAAGAAAAACTCCCGCATTGCCGGTATCCATATTAAATATCTGTTCTCCGCCAATAAGAGTCTCATCGCCCTTCGTTACAAGATTTGCGTTCTTGCCTGCGAGATATGTTACTTTGATAGTATATGCATAATCCGCAGGGTTTGCTGAGAGGGATGCATTGGATAAATTTGTAGCTACATCCCTATAAAGTGCTTGGGCTGTTGGAGAACCCGCCAATCCCTTAACTTCATTAATAGAGGAGGCAGCCTGTTGAGTTGCCTTGTTGTATGCTTCAGCCTTATTATTGTGCTCTACGACCCTCTGGCTATAATCATCAAAGGCGGCTATAGTTTTAGGTCCGACCCAGCCGTCAGCGCCGCTTTTTCCTAAATCATATTTCAGGCCAAGGTCGTTCTTGCCGGATAAAAGTCTCTCTTGTTCTTTTACTATCTTGCTTCTTTTTGCCTGGTCAATATAAGTCCACGGCCCTGTCATCTTGCCCGTAGCAGGATTAATCTTAGCAATAATATCATCGCCTTCTTTGGTCTGGGCCAAAGTCTCGTTTTTAGCCAGCGTTACTTGCATGACGCCGCCCTTTGGTTGTTTAAGGGAAACTTGTGTCCTGCCATTATCAAGATAACTGAATTGCTGGCTTTTGCCTGTTATATTATCATTGTAAACCAGGACCCTTCCGGTTATTGGTTCTGTCTTGATATTATAATCGCCTACAACCACGTCTTTACCGCCTAATTCTACTTTTTTAACCAGTTGGTAATCATCGCCTGTTGGAGAATTGAAGTCGATAGTGGTTTTGGTATTAAAATTATTTGCCAGACCTTCGCCGAGACTTAATTTCGACTTGGCGAAGGATTCAATCTCTTGACTCTTCACTGAACCATCAGGATTGTAATATACTTTGGTTATGCCTTTGCCAATGTCATACACAGTGACAACCTGGCCTTGATTATCCGCTGTAGTATACTTTCCGCCCCCAGCTTTAAGTCCCTCAGGAGGAGTATAGCCTACTTTCATAATCCCTCTGGCTGTATTCTTATAAGTGGTTGTCTTCGTATAAGTCTGTTCTTTATCCGTGGAAAATTCAAGGCCAACTGGCATGCTGCCATCTTTGCTTCTATAGGTTAAGGCCTGGGTAAGCCTCTGGCCTTGGGCATGGGTCAAATTATCAACCTCGGCTTGAGTTAAGACGGGTTTTTGGCCATTCTGGACGCGTTTTGCTACCTCTGCCTGAATGAGTTTATCTACCTCTACCTGAGGAAGCCTTTCATCTGTCCCCATAATCTTAAAACCCTTGGGCAGAGTCACCGTAACATCGCTTGCCTTGCCGTCTTTGCCAAGATAAGTGGTTGAGATGACACCATTTTCTTTAGAGGCCTGCGTCTGACTGACAGGAACACCGTTTTTATAACTTGAAAACACATAACCACCAGCACCATAAGCCAAAGACGAGGTAGGATTACCTTGGCGGTCATGGCTTACTATTGTCCCCGAAAGGGCAAAGGCATTAAGATTAGTAGTGCTTACTGCCTTGCCGTCTTTATCATAATTAACAAATACATAATTTTTATTGGGTGCCTGTGGTTGGTCTTCTTGCCGAAGACTGAAATTACCTAATTTATTATCTTTGGGTTTATTTCTCAGGTCAAACGTCTTTTCCAGCCAAGACTTTGGACCTTGGCTGGTAATAAAGGTTGTAGTTGTGCCATCTTTGTTTAAATTGGTACGGCTACCATCCGGACGATAAGTAGTAACAACTGTGCCATCATAGCCTTTGCCGGCAATGGTATAGGAGGCATTGGGATTTCCTTTTATGAAATTCTCCATCTGCTGACTGACAGCGTACTTTCCATATTCCTGCTTAGCCTGGTTATAGGCTGCTTTGCCTTTCGGGGTATTGGGATAATTTTCTTTTTGCGGCTTAGTAACTGGTGCAATACCTGGCCCGTATAGACCAAATGCATCAATAATGTTACCCTTTTTATCTACGGTATATAGCAAATCTCCGCTTTTGCCTTGTGCCATATTATAACTATGTGGTCTATATACATATACGTTCCTTTTATTGCCAGCATCATAAACACTGGACCTTTTCCCGGTATGCAGCGGATTGGGCACATAACTTAACATTCCTACGACATTATTAACCGAGGCATAATGCAGGACATTGGTCATATAATTTACTAAAGGCGCCTGCGGCAGGAGGGTCCCAAAATTTTCCCTCCAGGCCTTGGAACTGCCTGCTTCTTTATTTAACTTATAGGCTCGGGTTGCCAAGCCATCAAGGCCGTAGATTGAGGAAGTCTTTGAGATTAAGGCGGCTAATTTATAGCTATCTGTGCCTTCAGTTATACCCATACTACTATATTGCTTAGCCGTATCCACAAAACCTTCTTTTATGCCATGCCAAAGAGCACCGGTAAAGCTGGCCTTGCCATTATCCTTTAATAAAATAGTTTCGACAGAACCAGCCAAACCCCTGGCTAAGAGCCCGCCTGTCCAGATTAAGAGCGAGGCCTTGTAAGGCGACATCCCGGTCTTGCCTTCTTGTTTACTATTAAAATACTCCTTTAGTTCGTGGGCTGATATCTGCGAAGGGTCTTTGCCTTTAAATATAGCCTTAGGATCTTTTTTATCTATGAGCTTCTCCGCCAAGAGCGTCAAACCAAAATCAATTGCCGCATCTCTGGCAATCTGGACATAAGTGTTTTCTCCTGGGAAGAAGGTATTAGTTAAGCCTGCGCCAATTAGTCCATTATAATAGACATTTTTTACACCTGCTGCTTTCGCTGCCTGCTGCACCCCGATATTGATTGTGGTCTGAAGCAGGCTGTTTAAATAAGGATTCTTGCCTGAGCCCGGGTCTTTAAAGGTAATCGGGTATTTAAATCCCTGCCAGAATTTGCTGAAGATGTTACCGCTGGGTTGAATCGTATCCATATATGAACCTGGACCAGAACCCAAACCTAAATCATATTTTTCATCATAAGGCTGGACTGAACCTACATCGCTAGTCTCAATAATAGTATAAGGCGAGGTTAATCCGGTCATTGAACCAAGGCCGCTCCAAATCGGTCCACCTAAATATTGAGCTCCTATTGAAGACAGGGAGTACTTAAGCGGATCCGGAATCTCGTTTACTCCGCTTAATACCTTATTTAATCCAATATTTATTCCAGAATACACCGCGCCCTGGCCAATGCCGTTAAGTATACCCGCAACTGTGGGATTACCAATCTTGCCTAATACCCCACCGCCATGATAACCCTGGAACCCGCTCATGGTTGCTGAAGAGGTAACTGTGCTGACAAACTGGGTCCAATCAGGATTACAACCCGCAGACTGGCAGATTGCCCCGGCTAACTGGCCCATATTTCCTGCGGCATAAGCCCAGGCAATATGTTGGAAGGTGCTGGCTGTGGCGCTGGTAGCTGTGCTGGCGGCGGTACTGGTGGCGGTACTTGAGGCCGGCGAAAGCGCAGAACTTAAACCCGCTGAAGCAGCAGTAAAACCGATGTTTAGCATAAAGAAGGTAAAAGCGGTCATAAAATCGGTCTTAAAGAACGGAGAGTAATTGTAATTGGCGCTGCCAAAGATGTTGTTGGATTCTGTATCCGTCAGGAGGCTGAGTTCTTTCTGGTCTGTAACTAAACCATAACCGGAAAATTCCTGGAGGAATTTTTCTTTGGGTAAAAATGTGGTCCTGTCTCTATCTATGAAATATACCTTGTTTTCTATGGACTGGAATTCGGTTACCAGGATGAAGTGTTCGGGTAAAAGATGGGCGATAAAAGGAGTATAGCGTAAGGCCTCTTTGGGTTCGGTCTTAACCGGATAAAGAATGAGGCCGTAATTCTGGCTGACCTTGGATAAAGTCCAGAGGGAATTCTTTAGTTCAATGCGCTTATTTTCAAGCTGGGGCTCTAAATTTCCTTTTAAATAATCGATGAGGATGGCTAAAACCGCTAATTCCTCGACGGGCTTATTGATATTTTTGGTCTTTAACAAACGGGCAAGGGCCTGGATGCCGCAGGATACGGTCTTGGTCTTGGGGTCGACCAGCCAATTATAAAGGCGCTCGATATCGTTATCGGTAATATATAAAGTATTTCCTTCGGCAGGGCCGGTTACCTCAAGGACGAAATTCTCGGAGAGTTGTATTTTTTGCAGGTTTTTATAACTGAGTTGCCTGAGGCTTTCTTTAACGCTCTCGGCAATAATTTTATTGACTGCCACAGGGTCATTTGACTGGCTTCCTGGTTCATTAAGAAGGGAAAGGTTCTGGCTTAGGTTCCTCCATAGGACCCTGGGATTATATTCAATCGCCCAGCTCACCTGCTCCGGAACAAAGGCAATAACTAAAGCCAGGGCCACTGTCCTCATCCAGGGTTTGAATCTGGACTTGTTGGGCTTGACCTCTTCGGAACCTTCAGTTGTCTGTAGCTCTAGGCTATCGTCCATTGCCAGTTACCCATTTATCTGCCATAACCCATGGCAGAAGATCCTCTGTTTGGACTCAAATAATTGGGTGAAATTCCACGCGATAAATCCGTAATCCTGGAAAGCGTAGGCGTTGAAACCTTGGGAGTCCTGTTATTTAACTGCCTGGTTCCTATATTACCAAGGCGTTCTCCTCTTAGGGTATTAGAAATCCGAGGTGTACCAATGCCCCCTAATCTTGGCTGTGGCCTATTTAGACCATTGGCTCCTAAACCGGGCCGCAAGGTCCTGAGGGCCTGAGGAAGCTCACCTGGCCTGGCTGCATTACCAATTTTAGGCCTGCCTAACATTGTTGCGCGGTCAATATTGCCGTTAGTGGCTAGAGAACGCGTAGGCCGGGCAGTCATTAATCCAGTGGATCCCAACGTGCCGGCTTCTGCCAGATTAATTAATCCAAAAACAACGATTCCAATAATAATGATAAAAACGGATAAAACTCTCTCTCCTTTTATCATTGACCCCTCCTCTTTATCTTATAATAGTGTCTGACACCAATATTTCTATGTCTGGCACAATTTTTGACAAATATAAATAATATATAAAACCTATTTTACTCTTTTCAAGGACATTGCTTAATTCGTTCAATATTGCGCTTTTCATCTTTTTTTATCCTTTATAAACACTTTCTAAAAGTCCTTAATAAGTACATAATAAAAAAGCCGTGGCACTTACTCACCTCTTAGGCTTTCGGTAACCCGGCTTAACTTTTCCTTCAAGTTCCCGTGGCTTTGCGCATCCCTATAATTCGGGACTTGCCTTTTCGTTGCCTATTTATATTTTAGCACTTAAAATATAACATATAACTCATTGATTTGTCAAGGGAAAAACCTGTTTTTCCTGCAAGCGCTTCCATCATTTCAAGGCTAAAAAACTATGCTTTAAAGTAGCGAGTAGCCTGCCTGTCGGCAGACAGGCAAGTAGAGAGTAGAGAGATTATTTCCATTTAAGAATTAAAGATTCAAGCATTGCCCTAATCTCATTTAAAACTGCTACACGTTTATTTATTGTCTCTTGATTTAATATCTTACTTAGTCTTTTATACCTTCCTCTTGATTCACCTGTTGAGCCTTTGGACATTCTGAAAAAATTCTTAATCTCTTTTCCTGATTTTCTTTCATAGCCTTCTTCCATATTAGCGCAGATAGAATCTAAACTTCTTAATTGATTTCTCGCTAACGTCCTTCCGATAAAACTTTGTTCTAATATCGGTAAATCTTTCTCTAAAAAGTCATCAAATAATTTAACCGCTTTTTGATAAACCTCAAAATCTTCTACGCTTTTTATCGGTTTTCTTTCCATTCTCGCTACTTGCTACCCTCTACTCGCTACTTTGTTTTAGAATTTGAAGCCTGCCTGCATAAACTGCAAAAATACCGGACCACCGACAATGATGGCTACGGTTGGCAATATGCAAAAGATTAAAGGTATGAGCATCTTCATCGGCGCCTGCAAAGCAAGCCGCTCTCCTCGCCTGAACCTGCTTTCGCGGCAGTCTTCAGAGATTATAGCCAGCGTCTCTGAGACCGGAGAGCCAATGCGGTCTGCCTGAATAAGCGTCCTGACAAAAGAACTGATATCCGGGATATTTAAGCGGCCGGACATATCCTTAAGCGCATCCCGACGAGACCTGCCCATCTTTATCTCCTGTAGAACCAGGGCTAATTCATCAATTAAAGGATTTTTCCGTGACTTCTCAACTACCCAACGCACCGCCAACATAAAATCAAGACCGGCGCTAACGCAAAGCGAGAGTAAATCTATTACCTCGGGTAGTGATCTTATTATATGCTGTCTCCTTTTGCGCTGTTGCTGCCTTAACCAGAGATCAGGAAGCAGAAATCCTACCGCTGCTAAGACAACCACCCAAACTAATTTTAACTTTCCCAAGGTTAAATAAACGCCTAAGGGAAGGCCGATCATAAACAATTCTTTAAGTGTAAAGAATTGCAATGCCGAGAGTTTTGTCTTTAATATCGACAGGCCTTTATCAACATTTGCTCGGTACGACCTCATCATTATGCGCCGGTTTAGAGGTGCAAATATATTTAAATAGCGGCCAAGTGCAATTATCCTTCTTGCCTTTTTGCTCCTGGCTTTACTTGAGTCAGCCTCAAATAATGCAATCTGCTGGAGGCTTACTTCGTCTTTTAGGCCCCCGAAGAATAAAGACAGCCCTAGAAATATTCCTGCGGTAAAACTCAAGATATAGATAATAAACTGCATATTGCTCCTTCAATTAATAATCTTACACAGATGGGCACAAGATAAGAGATACATGATTAGCACAGATTTTAAGTATAAATCCTTCTTTTGATTCCCAATTTATTGGTACCAAAATTAGCTAAAAGGGCAAGTTTATATTTTGAACCTCTTACATAGTAATACATTTGGTCAACCATTGGCTTAGCTAAAATAGGTACAGCTTTTATTTCAAGGATAACTTTATCGTCAATTATGAAGTCTGGTCTATAAAAACCTATTCTTTGTTCTTTGTATTTTACTTCGAGTGTTTTTTCTTCAACAAAAGAAAGGTCCCGAAGTTTAAATTCGATTTTTACTGCTTCATGATAAATATTTTCTTTATGCACTGGTCCTAGATTCTTGTGAACTTCAAAAAGTGCTCCGATAATTTTATACGTTAAGTCTTTATAAATGTAATCTGTGCCCATCTGTATCTTTTCCCGCCATAGCGGGATCCCGCTATATTTTTTATTTTGGTGCGGGATAATCTGCGCTAATCTGTGCAATTACACCTCTACCTTGCTAAATATGCGCACCAACAATAAACCGATAGCTAAAAGGACTCCTGCAATTACCAGCATAATCCTGCCGGTATCTGTGCCCGTCAATAATTGAAGATAATTAGGGCTGATCTTGAAGACCGCGACGGAAAAAACTACGGGAAGCGCAGACAGGATTATACTCTGGATCTTACCCTGAAGCGTCAGGGTCTTAACCTGTTCTAAAAGTTTGTTGCGCGCCCTGATAGAATCATTTAAGCGGGTAAACACCTCGGTCAGGTCTCCGCCGGTTTCCCGCGAAACCATTACCGCAGAACTCAAAAGAACCAGATCGTCGAATGGCATGCGTTGATTAAGCCTCTGTAAAGATTCCTCGAGGCTGATGCCCATTTTATTTTCCTTGAGGAGCTGGCTAAATTCAACATTAGTCGGGTAGGGCATCTCTTCGGTTAAGACCTCTACGGACTGAATCAAACTTAGGCCTCCGCGCAGGCAACTGGTTAAAATCATTAATGAATCCGGCAGTTGACTCTCAAACTTTTTAATCATCCTCTGGCGTGCACCCTTAATCCATAAAGCCGGTATAACCAGCCCAACGAAACCTCCGCCTAAGACTACCAATAAGTTCTTACTTAAGAGTGTTCCTGCAAACATCCCCATAATAATCGGAGAGGCGATAAATAAAAGGATTATCTGTTTAGTGTTAATCTTATGCGATTTGTCCTTGGATGACTTTTTTGGCTTATCCGGTTCTTGAGTCGAGCCTGACTCATCCTTGCCTTTTCGTTGCATGGTAAGCAGTAACCCCAAAAGCAGGCTAACCGAAACCAAAATTAATATCGAGACAATTATGGGCATCTAAATTCTCTCCTTCAATGAGCCCGCCATTAATTAGTGGCGGGCGAATTCCTGCTTGCCGGCAGGCAGGGAACCCTTGACACCATAGTGTCAAGGATGTTTTCATTTGGCCTTAATGCCCAGTTACATTGATGGTTGTTCTTCCCGGATAATAAAGCCTTCCTGAGCCGTAGGCGTCAATAGACTGGCGCCACCTGCCGCAGAGCGCAGTCCTTAAATAAACAAACATCCCAAGAAGCGCAACCACTGCGATGACAATCAAAAGACCGTATTCAATGGTAAAAGTCCCTTTTCTATCCATCTTTATCGGTAACACTCTCCCGTTTTGGTTTTATCGGTAAGACCGATAAAACCGCCCTGAGCGCCCTGAGCATCTTTATCCAGATACGGCCCAAAACAGGCATAGGCAACAGACTTAATGCCGTAGTCAGCTAGAAGACTTTTAGCCTTCGCCTCTGCCGCATCATCAAACTGATCAATAGTAACAATCTTATAGTCTGCATGCTCCCCCACAACATTAATGCTATCATCAGTTAATATAGGGTGCATGTGAAAATCCCAAAGCGCAGTCGGGCTCTTTGAGTCATAACGTATCACCTTAACACAGACATGGCCCCATTTATTCTTTGCGCCGGTGCAACTCTGCATGAACTTTTGAAAAGCATTGGCATAAGGAACGATGAATGTACTGCGGTTAACCTGCACGTGATGCCAGATTAAGTTTCCCTTGGCGTCTTTATTGGCCCAACTATAACGTGCAATCCGCTCTGGCCTGAGTTTGTCATAATAGTCTTCGGCTAATCTCTTTATATCAGATCTAAAATTATCGATTCTTGTCTTCAATTGGTCTAATCTGATAATCGCCGTATTAATCTGGGTAATCAGGCCATTTAAGTATACTATCTTTGAATTACCGGGTATGGCCGCAGTTATACAATCCGGCACGCAGTTATCGTAGAGGGGATTGTGATTACAGTTGGTAGCCATGCAGGTATCGTAGTCATAGGTTATCTCGCACTGGGCCCTACATCCGTCCCAGGGCCCTGACACACCAGCCCTACAGTCATTATATCTCTCAACACAGCCGCCAGGACCATTGAGACATTGCCCCTCAGCAACTGCACAGGCCGCTAAACAGGCAGGATTTACAGGTGGACAATTCAAATTAATACAATTAGCTGCAGGGCAACATAAAGGTATCGCGCACATTGGAGGCGGAGGTGGACAAACACAGGCTTTAGTCCAAAGATCTTCGCATGCCTGACGCACATAACGACATCCGGCTGGAGGATCCCATTCGCAATGCCATCTCTTATCACTACAATCAGGTATACAGATATTATCTCTCCAGGAAAGACAGCATCCATTTTTACAGTCATCAATAATCCCCTGGCAACAGGCATCAATCAGGATATTACAACTAGCCACACAAGCCGGCCTGATCTCATCATCAATAATCTCATTAATCCTTGCCTGTATTTGTGGCTTGATCACCTTATCCAACTCATATATCCAGGTCCCTGGCGTAGTCTTATTGCCTATTCTCATCGACCAGGTGCCCAGGCGCGTATACCAGTCAGGTTTACAAGCAGTCTCACAGCTAAAATTACACTCAACATCGTCTGCGGCACAGTGATTTCGGTTTTTGCATTTTTCCGCGCACTGCGGGTCATCAGGATTGTCTTTTAGCGCGATGACCGGACATTCCGTAAAGTCCGTGTCTTCATCAGTAAGATGCGGGTCTCGGTATAAATCTGGTATCCAGAATTCAGCAAATTTTTTTATGATAAAGTCATTTAAATAACGCGTTAGACCACTATTGTCAAAGTAATAACCCAAGATAAACCTGCCCCAGAAATAAAATTCATCCATCTCAGAAAGTAATTCATCTACCTGATCGTTATTCTCGCCGGTCTGCCAGAAAGATACGGGATAACCTGGCCACTCAGGCAGGTGGCCATTTTCTAGGATATCTAAAAGCGGAATAAATGTATCCACCAAGAACCAATCGCGAAAACCTTTTGCCTGGAAGAAAATGCCAGGCCAGATAATACCTTCGTCAAGGGCATCGTCATAACCCATGAAAACCCAGGGATTCGGAGGAAGGGGATTTGGAGGATAACAGAAGCCGCCTAAACTCGGGGAGTCTGACCAATAATGGCATTGGACCGAATACAAATCAGGATCCGGGTCAAGGTCATTGTCACAGCCAAAATACGCGCATCTAACCATCCCTCCTGTATATAAAAGAAACTCAAAGACCCTATCCCGTAATTGGCCGGCTCTTTCCTGGGCCTGGTTTCCTATCTGGTCTAATTGATCAAGCCGGCGCGAATACCAGTCTACAAAATAGGAAATTTTATCATCTGTTTCTCCGTCTTCGTCATAGTCATGGATATCCGTCACAAAATTATCATCATCAACTACTTTGCCTAAGGCATTTAGAATTGCGCCTTCGCCAATCTGCTGGGTTACGTTTAGTTTCTGCATCTTACGGTTAAATGCCCGCATGGCAGTGGCAGTCATAATATTTTTTGCGACAAAACCAGCCAGCCCGCCAAGCATCATCGGTACGCCAATACTTGCACCTCCGGGAATAAGCGAAATGACAAATCCAGCTAAAGCCAGAATCAAATCAAACAACTGGCCCCAGTCCATCTCGCAGCCTTCTTTTTCCGTAAAATAATGCGACATACTGCCTAAGGTCGAGACCATAGCCAGGGCCGCTGAGTCTGCAGCATTTGAAACCCGCGTCTTTATCAAGGCAACCCGGCCTACGTTGACGGTGATAACCGTCAATAAAAAAACCACCATAATCAGTATTGTGAAGATGGTGGCAATCTGTGCAAAAGGCGTTGTTTTCTTAAGCCGCCAGTAATCTAAAAATCCCCTCGGCATAACTTTGTTTTTAATCTCTGTAATCAGTTTTTTAATCTGTGTAATCATATTTAAAATTAGTCCGGCATAAACTTTGGCGGCGTCCACAGAGGAGTTGACGGGTCATTATCCTGAAAGGCTGCGCCTGGGTCCGTCTGTCCGCTTAGGTCATAACCTCCAGCCTTAAGCCGGCTGTCTTCATAGACTTTATTGCGCTCAATTATCACGCGGCTAATCCAGACAAATAACTGCACGGTCAATAAAAACAACAAAAAACATCCAATAATCCCAAAGGTCATTTCAATAGTGGCTTGGGCTTTGTCTGTATCACGCCTCTTACGGCAAAGGTTGAGTTTTCCAGATAACTTTTTCATCTTTCGGAATTGTGCTTTCTATCCACAACTGCGAGCCTGGTGCTGGCTTATTCAGAATAATCGTGCGATAGATATAATCGTAAACATTATAATCCGTGGTGGTTTTATAATAAACCGGGGTCTCCTCCCGCCTAAAAGTACTTCCCGGAGGATTAATTATGGTCATGCGGTCATCTCCCGGGATGACTATGTTTCCTGAAGGAGCCGCTGTCGGCAATGAGCCAAGATAAGTATCAAAGAGCCCTTGTTTATACTTTCCATATTTGATGTCCTTGCTGTCAACCGTTAAATCTAAATCGCCTTTTTGGGAATCTAAATACCAGACAGCGATCTCCTCTGTTGATTCATCCTCTTCTGTTTCGGGATCATCTGCTACGACATTCTTGATAACCTCAGTAATACTTTCTTCTTTTCCATCGAAGACATAACCTGAGCCGTTCCATTCTGCTATGTCAGCTATGCTGATGCTCTCTTTCTCGCCATCTGCATCAATATGGTATTTTATGGCCTGATCCTCTGAGTCATAGTTGTCCCAGACATCAAATGGCGGACTCCATTCCCAAAAGATGTTATCGCCATCAGCATCAGTTAAGTCATCGCACTTAACCCGTATCATTATGGGCGTATCTCCTGCCAGACGATCGCAATAACGATACTCCTGGCTGGCTACCCTAAATACATAATCCCGCTCATTGCCGTCAATAATGTAGTTTTGGCGGGGTGTCTCACTGTCATCGTGGTCTAAATTCTCAGGATTGAGTCCTTCGCTCCAGGTCAGGGCTGCGCCTGTGACAACCGGCGTTCGAGGGGTAATCCCAAATTCATCCTGGGTATTAGGCATCCGGCGGTCCTCAACCAGGGTAACCGAGGGGCTGCGCACTGTCCCGGTACCAAGGGCCCTGGCTTCGTTTTGTGCCCTTCTCAATGAAGTCATCATTGACTGCTGATAATAATTAATACTAAGGCCGTAGCGCACCAAGAGGCTTAAGACCACCAAAAATATCGCGGCAAAGGTGGCAAACTCAACTAAGGCCTGCCCCTTATTAACGCAAAAAAGTAGTCTCATTTCCGGTAGTGTTTTCATTCCTCTCTGTCCAGGTCCGCTGCAGATATTCATCCTCGAGCTCCGTATCTCCATAAACCTCATCCACATTTTCTTGTTTTCCTGTTGGTAACGAATTTACGTAGATATTCTCAACCAGGTTAAGCGTCGTATCAATCTTGGTATTTCCTCTTGGATTGTAAAAACTGCCGCTGAATTCGCTGGCATTCTCTTTTAACCTGCCTGATACTGCCCGCTTTACATACTTACTCATGGCAAAAATTGCAATAACTATCAGCGTAAATAATATCGCTACTTCTACAATGTTCTGGCCTTTCAGCCATCTTTTTTTAATCCGGTGGCGGTTTTTCATACGTATGACTTGCTGAAAACTCATTATGTGTTTTCTCGTCCTTTCTGACATCGCTGGTCAAGGCAGTGGTCCCGGCAGTTTGCCGTTGGAGCGAATATTGGCCTTGAACGGTATTCATCGCGCTTTCCGAGCCCATATCACTGGAATATGTTGAATTGGACTGTGCCAAAAATAAATAATCCCTGAAATTGTCTGAAACATCCTTCAGGCGACCCTGGATTAATCTCTTTACCGGCGCCTGCATAATCAGTAAAGCTGCCGCCAGGATACCGATAAGTATGGCGTATTCATTCAGGCTCTGGGCTTTATTTTTAAATAAATTAGTCATCTTAGTGAATTATCTTCTGCATCTCCTTATTTAAGACATTACCTAAATCGCTCATCGCTGTCTTTGTGCCCGGCTTGATAAAGTTAGTTGCCCCTAAAATTAGGGCCGCAATTATTACGCAAAGTAAGACTAAATATTCGATAGTCATTTGGGCGCTCTTTCTCTTTAACATAATAACCTCTCATGGAGACGGAGACGGCTGCGGCAGGCTAATCATCTCATCCTCAAAGGCATTGGTTTTGTCTTTGACTGCCCTGCCCAGATACCAGCTGAACACGAGCATTGCCGCTATTGCCGCGGTTACCAGTAACGCATATTCTAAGGCAGTCTGTCCTTTTTTTCTCATTGTAGTATCCTGTTAGCCGCAATCTTAAAAAAATCCTCGCCCATAGTCTTAAGGCGCGGGAAAAAATTCGAAATGGTCAAAAGCGTAACTACCGCCAAAGCCAAAAATAAGATAAAGTATTCTATGGTAATCTGGGCTTTAGGGTCTTTAAAACGCACCTTTCCCTCCTGTTAAGGTTGACAGCAATAAAGTCTAAAACGATGACACTCTCCATCCCAACCATTCCATCTCACTTTATAGGCATCCATCTTGCTTACGAATTTACCAGCCGGACAAGTTATGGTGCTGTCGCTATCACAGCTATCGCCATCACAGCAGGCTGTGTAGCTCCAATCCGTCCATTCGCAGGCGCCTTGGCCGTAAGAAAGCCTTTCGCCAAATAGGCCTAATCTACCCCTTGTGCCTGACCTGATGCCCTGGAATAAGGCCGCTATCAAAACTATAAGCCCGGTAATCAAGATTATATATTTAACCTGCCTTATCCTCATCTCTCTCCCCTATTAATATTGGCAACAATAAAATTTGAAATTATAGCAGTCGCGGTCTCCGTCATTTCTCCTGTCTTTTATAACCTCTACCATAGTCGGAAATCGTCCTGCAGGGCAATTTAAGGTAAATGTTTCATCGAAATGATCCTTGTGACAACCAAACCAAGTCCTATCTGCCCAGTCACAGGGGGCCTGGCCAAAAGATGGCCTTGCTCCCAAAAAACTCAAATCCCATTTTGTGTTTAGCCCCACCAAATTAAGCACGACAAACCCAACGATAGTAAAAATAGTCACAAAAATTACGGATTTTAAACGCAAGCCACCAAAAATTCTCCATATTTTCCCTGTCATGCTTTCCCCTTCTAATATTTGATAAGTTTATAATCACAACAAAATATTCCAAAATTATAACAATCCCGGTCGCCGTTATCTATCCGGTTCTTTATAACCCTTAAACCAGCCATATACTTCCCTTCTGGACAAGCAATGCGCAGCGTGGTACTGCTATTTCCCTTATAGCACCTAAAGGTAGTAAAAGTGCTCCAGCCGCAGCTTGGCATCTTCTCGGTCATCCCAAACCACATCTCATCGCCTAAAAATTTAAATTTGCCCTTTATGCCAGCCTTCATATAGCCGAACATCAATAAAACCGCCGCGGCAAAAACGCCGATAAGCACCGCGTACTCAATGGTGCTTTGTGCAAGCTTCCTATGAGCAAGAAACCTTTTTAGGCCCATCTTTTTTTCCTTCTTTAGGCTGGAATGATTTTCATTCCAGCCTATGATTACACAGATTTTAGAAGAGATTACACAGATAATACCGAAGATGTTTTTAATCTGTATAATCGGATTTTCCCGCCACAATACGTTGGCGGGTCCGCCAATCTTTGTGGCGGATAATCACCGTAATCTATTCTCTTAAATCACTGGGAACATAACATTATTTAGTTTACAAGGCACTATGGCCTTAGTATTTCCATGGCTCTTCGTTATAGGCCGCTGTCTTCTCTTGACCAGACTTTGACATACTATCTTTGGAGAAACTTGTGGTAGTTGAGCCGTCTGCCGCAGAGTTTTCAGTCGTCTTGGTATTACGGGTGACCCGATAATTCATCGTCCCTGCTACGGAAAACTGCTCGCCCACATCATCTGAGGCGCCCCTTAGCCTGCCCTGCACTGCGCGCCTGACATAGGTCTGGATAAAAAGAAACGCTATAAGAATAGCCACGAATATTATTGCGTATTCCATCGTACTCTGGCCTGATTTTTTCCTTAAG
>JAZDFF010000038.1:0-35803 GCA_043808095.1 Candidatus Omnitrophota bacterium | reverse complement strand
CGGAAGATTTGAGGTTACCTATCCTGTCCGCAATGAACGCTCAGCCACTATTAGATTCACTGGCATTGCCAATCCCGGCGCAGAAACCCAAATCACTCGCACCATAGAAAAGACTTTTTCTGATGCCACTACTGGCCTGGCGCAGGATATGAAGAATTTTGGGGTGTATGTACATAATCCTAACCCTGGTGGCGCTATTTTCTATTTGGGTAAACCTTGTTGTTTTTTTGAAACGGGAACTCACTTTGTAATGAATGTTGGAAATACATTTATTAATGGAAACGCAAGTAGTGGTTACTGCTGGTTTAAGAGTGGTGGCAATGACCTCTATGTTAATGGCAATGCAATACTATCTGCTGGCACCTCCCTTTATCATTATCTTTATATCTCTAATTTTCCTTTTGAATGTACTTCTAGTAACAGTCTTCCACCAGGGTGTAGATGCGTTAATTGCATGAATGTACAAGACTGCAACAGTTGTATGGATGGGCCCCCTTCTTGTTGGGAGGGAACAGATATTTTTGACGGTAGTGACACAGGCGTATTTCCTCTGACGCAAGGAAAGCCAGTTCCTTCCAAACCAGATGTTAATACTACCTATTTTGATAAAGAATTAGCTATTGTTGGAGGAGGGTTTTCTGTTGAGATAATAAATCCCTCTAGTTCTAAATATAGTGGTGGTCTTAAAGGCAGGACTATCTATGTAAATGGAAGAGCAGAGATTAACTGGCCATCTGGAAGCACTCCTCTTGGTCCTGGCACTATAGTAGCAATAGTAGCAAATACTAGTTCTACTGATGGCATTATAATTAATAATAATAGTCGAATTGGTGACAGGATAAATCTTATTACAAACAGAAGGATTACAATTAATGATGGCTCTTGGGTAGGAGGGACTTATAGCGACAGCCTTCCGAATCAAATGAGTGGCGCAGGAACAGTTCTTTTTACCAAATGGGGGACTGATCCTAACTATCCTTCTGTATATATAGGCAATAATACCAAGGTTAAGGCCAGGTTATTGGTTTCTTCTGGTTCTTCGAATACAGGCCTTACAGAAATAGGCAGAGATATTCCTCAAGGGACAGAGAATAAATTCTGGGGCCTCGTCTATACATCTACTTTAAGATCTGGAGCTGGTCGCTGTGCAATGAGTGTTTATGGCAATCTATTTATAGACTCAATCTATATTAATGACCAGTATCTCTGTGGGAATTTTTGGGGAGGGCCTGAACCTAGTCAAAATGTTGTTTCTGAACTCCCCCTGCGCCAACGCGGCCTCTACAATATCTCCGAAACCCCTGCTGGTTATTATGAGCCTTGACTTTAGATAAAGTTTGTGATAATTTTATTATCCAATTTTAAAATATCCAATCAATAGGAGAAAATATGTCAAAGATTAAGAATGTAGTGGCAAGAGAAATATTGGATTCGCGCGGCAATCCCACAATTGAAGTAGATGTGTTATTAGATTCCGGAGTCATCGGACGAGCAGCAGTGCCATCAGGCGCCTCAACCGGTGAAAACGAGGCCTTAGAACTGCGTGACGGTGATAAGGCCCGTTATTTAGGAAAGGGAGTGCTCAAGGCAGTAAAAAATGTCAACACGGAAATCGCCGCAAAAATTAAAGGACTTGAACCTGACTTTAGGAAGATCGACAAGCTCTTAATTGATTTAGATGGAACTGAGAATAAGGCCCGGTTGGGCGCTAATGCCATCTTAGGGGTATCTATGGCTGTAGCCAAGGCTGATGCCTTAGATAATAATGAGCCTCTATACCGATATCTGGGCGGCTCAGGTGCCAACATCCTGCCCGTTCCTTTGATGAACATCCTAAACGGCGGAATGCATGCGGACAATAATCTGGACATCCAGGAATTTATGATTATGCCGGTGGGCGCGCCGACCTTCCGCGAGGCCTTACGCTATGCTGCCGAGGTATTTCATAATTTAAAATCAATTTTAAAGGCCAAAAAACTGGTTACCTCTGTAGGCGATGAGGGAGGTTTTGCCCCGAATTTAACCAGTAATGAAGAGGCAATAACGCTTATCATCGAGGCGATCAAGAAGGCCGGCTATAAAGAGGGAAAAGACATTTATCTCGCCCTTGATTCTGCAGCCAGTTCATTTTCTAAAGGGGCAAAATATAATCTAAAGGACGACTCTAAAGAATTTGATGCCTCAGGCATGATTGGGATGTATAACGATTTGGTTAATAAATATCCGATTATCTCCATAGAAGACGGTCTTGCCGAAGATGACTGGGCCGGCTGGGGTGCACTCACCAAAACCCTGGGTAATAAAATCCAGCTTGTCGGCGATGATATATTTGTAACAAATCCTAAGATTTTTAAGGAAGGTATCAAAAAAGGCATTGCCAATGCCATCCTTATTAAGGTAAATCAGATTGGCACATTATCCGAGACCTTGGAAGCCATAGAAATAGCCAAGAAGAATAAATACAATGCCATAATCTCGCATCGCTCAGGCGAAACCGAGGATACGACCATTGCCCATCTTGCGGTAGCTACTGCGGTAGGCCAGATAAAGACCGGTTCTGTTTCCCGGACCGACCGCATAGCCAAATATAATGAGCTCTTGAGGATTGAAGAGGAATTAGGCAAGAAGGCTGTGTATGCCGGGTGCGATTTCAAATTGATAAAATAATAGAAAAATTATTGTTGTACAGATTAGCACAGATTATCTGCGCTAATCAAGATCTTTTCCCGCTAAGCGGGATCCCGCTGGATTTTCTTATTTTGGTGCGGGATAATCTGTGCCCATCTGTGGTTTACTAAGAAAATGATCCTAAGACGTCCTTTATTAATCGGTGGAGTTATATTCGTGGTTTTATTGATTTACCTGCCGGGTTTTATCAAATTGCAGGAATTAAGGCAGAAAAATATTGAATTAAAGAATGAAATTGCCAAGACCAAAAAAGAGAACCTCAACCTTCAGAAAGAGCGCCAGAAATTAAAAGGCGATATCTCCGCGCTTGAGGCAGTGGCCAGGGACAAGATGGGCGTGGTCCGTAAGGGCGAGGTAGTATATAAGATAGTCCCTGAGAACACAGATGAGCGCAGATAATAATACACAGATTAGCACAGATTTGTGTTTGGGTTCGGAAAAAAGAATGGTTTTTTAGATAATTTGCGGTATAATAACATCTGTGATCATTTGTGGAATTTATTAGAGTGTTGTTCTTTGAGATTTATTTTATCTGTGATAATCTGTGTGGAATATCGCGGGGTGGCACTTCGACTCGCTTTGCTCGCTCAGTGTAAGTCGAAGTTGTCCTGAGTGAACGACGAACATAGTGAGGAGTGAATCGAAGGAAGCCCCCTCGGGACAAGCTCGGAATTAAAGTTTTTATTCGATATAGAAGTATTGCTCTTTGAATTTTAGTTTAAGGTTATTCGCGGGGTGGAGCCCCTCGGCTTCGCCTCGGGACAAGTTTGGTTAATAAGTTTTATTCTGATTTTTAACTTTGTTTTTTGTAATTTAGTTTAAGGTTATTCGCGGGGTGGAGCAGCCTGGTAGCTCGCAAGGCTCATAACCTTGAGGTCCTCGGTTCAAATCCGAGCCCCGCAACCACCTTAGTGTAGCAAATGGCTGGCAAAATTTGCCAGCCATTTGCCATTCAGGGCAGTGCCGCCGAGGGCTTTTGACGAGGCGGCCAACCACTGCGGGTTTTTAGCAGTGAAGTCTCGAGCACGGGCGAGGGACAATCAGTTAAAAAGGCTGTTGTTAAACAACAGCCTTTTTTTTGCCAAAAAGTTATTGACACAATCTAAAATGATGTTATCTTATTTAGAAAGGTGGCACAGGATAAATGAAAAGATTCGGAGTTTCCTTAGAAGATGATTTATTAAGAGAGCTGGACGGCTTAGTTAAAAAACGGAAATTACCCAATCGTTCTCAGGCCATCCGTTTTCTCATAAGAAGGAATTTAGTCCAGGATAAATGGCAGGCTAATGACAATGTCAGCGGCTGCGTCGTTTTAATTTATGACCATCATAAGAGGCAGCTTCTTGATAAATCCATAGAGGTGCAGCATAGATATCAGCACCTGGTCCTGGCCGTTCAACATGTGCATTTAGACCATAACAATTGCCTTGAGACGATTATCGTAAAAGGCAAGGCCAGAGAACTTAAGGACTTGGCTGACAGGCTTATCGCCTTAAAGGGCATAAAGCACGGCGAACTGGTGATGAGCGCAGGCGACTAACCAGGGAATTTTTGAGAGGCTAATATTAAAGGAGGTGGTAAAAATGTGTTATGCATTTCCGGCTATGGGGGCTATAGTGACATCTTGTATATGGCATAAGACGAAGAGCGTCAGGATATGGTGGCTCAATTTGTTGTTTTGGGGAGGAGCACTTTTTGGGATTATTGACCACCTTTGGAATAGGGAGTTGTTTCTCATTTCGGAAAATATCGTTTCGGATTTAATGTTAGGGATGGCCATCACTGTTGCCATTTTCGCAAGTTGGGCGGCAGTAGTTGTAGTGGGCAAGAAAAATCCCACCCTGGCCAACTATACAAGGGTTTAAGGAAAATTCGCCATATTAAACTTAAGACTGGTATTAACCATAAAAAAGCCACCGCCAAATGCGGTGGCTTTTTTTTAGTTAACAGCCTGTCGTTATCGGTAAAATTACATTGACATATTCTGCCAAGAGAGTATTATTTATACATGAGCCGCAAAGAGTGGCAGATAAAGATAAATTTGAAATTTCCAGGGCGACTCTCTAAAAATAAATAGAGGTTGCCTTTTTTTGGGCAAAATAATCTTATATTAAATACGCCGGTAAAAAAATCCTATCGGTAGGCAATATCAAAGGCCGATAGTTAAAATAGGGCCAGAAACCAAAAAGGAGGGATAAAAGATGAGTGCTTGGAAAGATAGTTTATTGGACCCGGCGAAGATAATTATTGCGCAAATCGGGCAGTTACTGCTTAATCTCCTGCTAGTGATTTTTATACTCATTTTGGGTTGGGCTATTTCTAAACTCATTAAGACGTTTGTCATTAAATTGTTAAAGCTTGTCAAGCTCGATGAACTTTCTGAAAAGATTGAATTAAGCGACATCTTGGTAAAAGGAGGAATCCACTATTCTATTTCAGAATTAGTGGGTGTAATTTGTTATTGGCTGGCCATCTTGGTTACTGTCATAGTTGCTATTAATGCCGTTGGTTTAACTATAGCAGCGGACCTTTTAAGCCGAATAGTGCTCTATATCCCCAATGTTATCGGCGCGATATTCATTTTGATTCTGGGTATGTTTGTGGCCAGGATGCTAACTAATATTATTAAGACCGCAGCCGCTAATATCGGTCTTTCCCAGATAAACCTCTTAAGCAAGGTTGTTGAGGTTACGGTAATGATTTTTGCAATAATTATTGCCCTGCAGCAACTTAATATCGCTACCACAGTAGTTGCGCTTGCCATAAATATTGTCTTAGCATCTTTGGGTCTTGCCGTTGCATTAGCTTTTGGCTTGGGCTGTAAAGATATTGCCGGAAAATATACTGCTGAGTTCATTGATAAGCTGAAGTCAAAGAAATAACCTATCTTTAAAAAAACCAGATTTACAAAAAGCCGCCGCAATCACGGCGGCTTTTTGGTAAAAGTTAACAACTCACAGTTGGCGATAAAATTAAATTATTTTTTATCAATATTTTTTATGTATTTTTCCCGTCGATAATTCGCGTAAATTAACGTTTGATTTATGATGATTCGCGTTTCAATTAGATTCCGCTTGACTTTTTTTCCAAATGAATTATTATATTAGGGAAATCGAAGGCGGAAAAAATTCTGTTTGCACAGATTAATATAAATTTGTAGCTTGTAAGAAAAGTTAGCATCTTGCTGCCAGTCTTAAAAACCCATTACTATTTTTCCTACCTTTAGTCTTTTAAAATTCCAATAATTTCAGAATTTCATATTTTCTTTACTAAGATGCTTACCTATAAGATGTTAAAACTTTTGAATGATGTAAGAGTCAAGAAAGAAATTGAAAGGTATAAGTGGATTGAGAGCGAGAAAGTCGGCCGCGATATCGGAAAAGAAAAATCAGCCTTAGAATGGCTTATGACGTTTGGCGAAATCTGGCTTAAGGTTCACAAATACGAAGAGTATAAGGCCCTCACAGAGGAGGTTTCGGCAGGACAGGAATTGAACGTTGCGCGTTAGACTATAATTAGGTGGTTTAATGGCCGCTTTAAAACATAAAGCGGTTTTTTATTGCTAAAAAGCTTTTTCTGATATATAATAAGAAATGTTTAGAATCTTTTTTCATCGCTGGTTTATGTATAGATTAATTTTAAAAAGTATTTTAGCCTCTGCGTTAGTTCTATGTGTCGTTAGTTTTTCTTTCGCAGAGCCGGCTGATACTAAAACCAAGATTAACGGACTTTTTTAAAGGAAAAGGCGTTTTTCTTGGGTTTTGCTAAGGGCCATCTTGCCCAAGAGAGAGAATACGAGCCGATTATACTGGCCTTTAGATTCGGCCGCAATATCAATTGGCTCTTCGAGAAAATCAATCTTAAACAGCCGGGAGTTTTACAGCTTAATATCGAGTCTTTCTTAAACCCGGTAATCGGCCCGGATAATAATGTTGAATTTGGGCAGGCCTGCCTGCCGGCCCTTAGGAATTTTACATTGTAAAATTCCAAGGACTAAGTCCCGGAAATTCTCCCCTGAGAAATGCGGAGCATTTCCAGGACTAAAGTACCCGAAATTTCTTTGAAATTTCAGGGTGCGAATTTCTTGGGGTGAGGCAGGCATAAATCAAGTACTCATTAAACGGAGGATTATATGGCACAACGAGGCGGGCTATCGCACATACATTATAAAGAAACCAGGGGCCTTAAAATCGCAAATAACCAGTTTGTAAAAAAGGGCACCATTCTTACCCGAGAGGGCGGAAAATGGAAGCCGGGATTAAATGTTGGAGGAAGAAGCTCTCTCTTTGCCCTATGTGACGGAAAGGTTTATTTTACCAAAAAGAAAGGCCTTTACTATACCAAAAAGTTAAGCTCCTTTATCAATATAAAAGAAACGGCAACAAAGAAAGGCTGATATATGAATGGAAGACAATTTCTCATTTTAATCTTAACCATCGCCATCATCGCAGCTATATTTTATTTTACCCCACGCTATAAAATGGTTTCGCTTGGCTCATCAGGAAACTATATCCGCACCGAACAGAGTAGCCCCCTCTTTAAAAAATGCACTGCCCAGGTTCAATACGATTGGCCAATAATCTTAAAGCGTGCTGGAGTTGTTTTCTTAGCGGGAATAGCGCTGATTTTCATTTTTAAAGACAGAAGTAGGCCTTAAAAAATATTCTTACCTTAAAATCCTGCGTTGTTTTCTAGCCACATTTTCCCCTTACTAATTGATTGACTAAAACCGGTATTTCTGCTATATTTATTAGGTTCCAAATATAAGGAGATAGACATGATTCCACGCTATAGCCTTCCCAAGATGCAGTCTGTTTGGTCAGAGGAAAACAAATTCTCTAAGATGCTGCAAATAGAGATACTTACAGCCGAAGCCCTCGCCAAATCAGGCAAGATCCCTCGCCGCAGCGCCACCCGAATAAAAAAGAAAGCAAGATTTAATATAAAAGAGATATATAATATTGAGCAGGCTACACAACATGATGTAGTGGCATTTGTTACCAATGTCGCCCAATATATAGGTGCTGATGCCAAATACCTGCATTTGGGCCTGACTTCCTCCGACCTGTTAGACACTACGCTTTCCCTTCAGCTCAGGGAGGCCGGGGTAATTATCTTAGAAGACCTTAAAATTTTAAGCGGGCTCTTGGCTGGAAGCGCCCAAAAATATAAAGATACTGTCTGTATCGGCAGGACCCACGGCGTACATGCTGAGCCCATAACCTTAGGATTAAAATTCTGTCTTTGGTTTGACGAAACCAACAGGAATATTAAACGGTTAGAAGATGCGGTCTCCGAAATTTGCGTGGGCAAAATTTCCGGGGCCGTGGGAAATTACGCCCATTTAGAGCCGCGAGTTGAGGAATACATCTGCCGCAAATTAGGTCTTCGCCCGGTAAACGTAGCTACCCAGGTAATCCAGCGCGATATCCACGCTCAGTTCTTGACAGTCTTGGCGATTATTGGCGCATCCTTAGAAAAATTTGCCCTTGAAATCAGGCATCTGCAGAAGACTGAGGTGCGCGAAGTGGAAGAGCCCTTTGGCCGGGGTCAAAAAGGTTCTTCAGCCATGCCGCATAAGAGAAATCCCGTAATCTGTGAACGCATCTCGGGCCTCGCCCGGTTACTTCGTACAAATAGCCTGGCAGCCATAGAAAATATTCCCCTTTGGCATGAGCGCGATATCAGTCATTCCTCGGTTGAGCGGGTAATTATGCCGGATAGCTGTTTGATTTTGGATTATATGCTGAATAAATTCATTGAGGTTATGAAGGGGTTAATCGTTTATCCTGAGAATATGCTGGCAAATTTAGTCAAGACCCGGGGCCTGATTTTTTCCCAGAGGGTTTTACTTACCTTAATGAATAAAGGCCTCAGCCGTATGACAGCCTATGATATTGTCCAGGATGCCTCGATGAAGGTCTGGAAAAACCCGGTCCTTAATTTAGAGGCAGCATTACTTCATGACAAAAGAGTCCTCAAGTATTTGAGTAAAAAAGAGATTGAGGCCTGTTTTAATCTGGATTATTATCTGCGCTATGTAGAGAGGATTTTAAAAAAGACCGGGATAAAGTAATACAAGAGATTTATAGAAAGAAGTCTTGTTTTAATTGATACCTGCGCGATTTAGGAAATGTCGAAGAGGCCTACCGTGAAGTCTTTAAAAAGTAACTGGTTAAATGACCCTCATTTTATTATTCACTAAATTGTCCGCAAAAGCCTGCAACGTTAAGAGAAGAAAAATAATTTAACGATTTTTTCCTGGTGTCTGCAATGATGCAGAATAAATAATATCTGCGATGAGGCAGGTATGCAGTCGTTCCAACGTTGATTTTTTAAATAGTACTTTGGGCAGTAAAAGATTGTTGAAGAAGTTTAGGGTGCAATTCTAAAACAAAATTTTTCAAAAGGAGCCTAATATGTCTGGAGATAATATTATTACTAAAGATATGGTTGAAAAACAAGGATTGACTTTAAAGGAGTACGAATCAATCAAGAAACGCCTGGGACGGGAGCCTAATTATACAGAATTAGGGATGTTCTCGGCGATGTGGAGCGAGCATTGCTCTTACAAGAATTCAAAGCCGGTACTAAAACTTTTCCCCACAAAAGGAAAACAAGTTATTCAGGGCCCTGGTGAAAACGCGGGAGTTGTAGATATCGGCGGTGGCCTGGGTGTTGTTTTTAAGATTGAGTCGCACAACCATCCTTCTGCGGTTGAACCTTATGCAGCCTCGGCTACCGGAGGAGGCGGCTGTATCCGGGATATCTTTACCATGGGTGCAAAACCCATAGGCCTGTTAGATTCCCTGCGCCTGGGCAAATTAGATAAGGGACGCGTAAGATACCTTTTTAAAAATATCATCCGCGGTTTTACCGATTACGCCAATATCGTCGGTATCCCGGTTTTAGGCGGGGAGATATATTTTGACGAGTCTTATGAAGGCAACCCCTTGGTGAATGCGATGACAGTAGGGATTGTGAAAAATAATGCCATTGTCAAAGCTAGGGCCAAAGGCGTGGATAACTTAGTGCTTATTGTCGGCGGCGCCACAGGAAGAGACGGAGTTGAAGGCGCAGCCTTTGCTTCCGGAGCTTTGGATGAAGAGGCAACCAAGAAAAGTTCTGCAGTTGCCATTGGTGACCCAAAGATGGGTAAAGTTTTGAGAGAGGCCTGCCTTGAGTTGATACACAAAGGGTTAGTTGTCGGCATGCAGGATATGGGCGCTGCTGGTCTTACCTGTTCAACCTGCGAGACCTCCTACAAGGCTAAAACCGGCATTGAAATAGATATTTCCTTAATCCCGCGCAAGGAAGAAGGCATGAATGGTTATGAAGTCATGCTCTCAGAGTCCCAGGAGAGAATGCTGGTGATCGTTGATAAAGAAAAATTAAATGAAGCGGAAAAAGTTTTTGCTAAGTGGAATGTGCCGGTTGACGTGATTGGTAAGGTTACAGACGATGGGATGGTGCGTGTTAGAGACGGAGGAAGAATTATTGCTGAAGTTCCTGCTGCGGCCCTAGTTGAAGCCCCGGTTTATCATCGAAAGGCCACCAGGCCAAAATATTTGTCTGGCGCCAATCGCCTAAATTTGGCCGGTATAAAACAACCCAGGAATTACAACCCAGCCCTGATTAAATTATTGAGCAACCCGACCGTTTCAGGTAAAGGCTGGGTTTTTAAGCATGCAGACCCTAAGGTTGCCGGTAGTGTACTATTGGGCCCGGGTTCTGATGCAGGGGTTGTGGCTATTCCGGGTACAAAAAAAGCAGTTGCAGTTACTACTGACTGCAATTCTACTTATTGTTACCTCGATCCATTTAAAGGCGGGGCTATTGCTGTAGCAGAGGCGGCCAGGAATTTGGTTTGCTCTGGTGCCAAGCCCCTGGCTATTACCGACGGCATAAACCTTGGTAATCCTAAAAATCCCGAGGTCTTTTGGCAATTTAAACAGGCAGTATTGGGAATTTCTAAGGCCTGCCGTGCCTTGAATACTCCGGTAGTGAGCGGTAATGTGAGTTTTAATAATGAGAATCCCAAGGGTTCAGTTGATCCGACGCCGATTGTGGGTATGGTGGGTTTAATCGAAGATAGAAGCAAGATAACGACACAGTATTTTAAAGAAAGCGGCGATATAATTTTACTGGTCGGTAAAAATAAACAAGAGTTAGGCGGCAGCGAATATCTAAAGACGGTTCATGGCTTAAAGAAAGGCAACTGCCCAAATATTGATTTAAAATTGGAGAAAGGCGTCCAGAAAACAGTGCTCGAGGCGATAAAGAAAGATTTATTACAGTCTGCGCACGACTGCTCTGAAGGCGGACTTGCTGTTGCCTTGGCAGAAAGCTGCATAACTAATCCGAAGAAAAAATTAGGCGCTGTGGTTAATTTAAAGGCCTCAGCCATCAGGACGGATGCACTTTTGTTTGGTGAAGCCCAGTCGCGTATCATCGTAACTACAAAAGCAAAAAAGCTTAAAAAATTAATCCAGATTGCCAAAAAGAATAAAACCCCTATTTCCTTAATTGGTAAGGTTGGCAGTACAAGACTTATCATTAACGATGCGGTTAATTTATCTGTTAATGATTTGTATCGAGCCTACAGTAGCGCAATAGAGCATTATTTGAATCGTTAAGACAGAAGTTTGATCAAAAGGAAGCGGGAATTATCGCCGGATAAATTTGTGTAGGTAACTTATGGACAAAGGCGTCATTTAAGTTATACGTTTATCCTCTAGACAAGGGAGTCTCAAAGATGACTATGAGAACTAAAAATTCCATAAATGATTTTGTTTCGCAGGATCCGTGGCGCGTCTTCCGCATTATGTCCGAGTTCGTCGAAGGTTTTGAGGTCCTGTCTAAAATCGGGCCGGCTGTTTCTATGTTTGGTTCGGCGCGCATCAAGAAAAATAATAAATATTATAAGCTCGCCCAGGACATTTCCTATCATCTGGCTAAAAACGGCTTTTCTATAATTACCGGCGGCGGCCCGGGGATTATGGAGGCGGCCAATAAGGGCGCAAGTCTCGCTAAAGGCGAATCGGTAGGCCTCAATATCCAGATTCCCCTTGAGCAGAAACCAAATCCCTACGTTAAAACCCTCCTGGATTTCCGCTATTTCTTTGTGCGCAAGGTAATGTTTGTAAAATATGCCAAGGCATTTGTAATTTTACCCGGAGGATTCGGAACACTCGATGAATTATTTGAATCCGCAAATCTTATCCAGACAAAACGCATTGACCCTTTTCCGATTATACTGGTGGGTAGCCAATACTGGTTGGGCCTGATAGACTGGCTAAAGAACCCTGTCTTAGGAAACGGTTGTATCTCTAAAGAAGAGTTGAACATATTCCATGTCACTGATAACCCCAAAGAAGTAGTCCGGATAATCAACAAATTTTATAAAAAATAATTTTCTCAAAACTCACACCAATCCTATTAATAAAAAACATACAACTTATTTTTAAAGATTGTTTTAAAACAAAATTTTAAGTGCCAAAAATTTCGAGGTAGATGCTATGAAAAAGACAAAGATAACCTATAAATCTAGCGGAGTAGATATCGAGAAGGCCGAGCGGTTCAAGAAGAATATAAAATCTTTGGTCAGACAGTCTTTTAGCCCCCAGGTCCTTAAGGACATCGGAGGTTTCGGAAGTTTTTTCAGCTTCCCTCAAGGCAAATATAAAAAACCGGTTTTGGTTTCATCTACCGACGGAGTCGGGACAAAGTTAAAGATCGCCGCGCTTGTCAACAAACACGACACCGTAGGTATTGATTTAGTGGGAATGAATGTCAACGATATCCTATGTGTCGGTGCCGAGCCGCTTTTCTTTTTAGACTATATTTCAAGCGGAAAATTAGACCCGGGCGTGCTTTTTAATGTAGTCAAGGGCATAAATAAAGGCTGCATTGAGTCGGGTTGTTCTTTAATAGGCGGTGAAACTGCCGAGATGCCCGGGATGTATAAGGGCGGAGAGTATGACTTGGCCGGATTTTGCGTGGGCGTAGTTGAAGAAGGTAAAATTATTGACGGTAAAAGAATTAGCATGGGCGATAAAGTAATCGGACTGGAGTCAAACGGCCTGCATTCTAACGGATATTCCCTGGTAAGGAAGGTATTATCGAAAAAGGAATTAATCAGGATGCACGAAGAATTGCTTAAGCCGACACGCCTTTATGTTAAGCCGGTCTTATCAATTTTGCAGTCCACAGTCCACAGTCTCCGCCTCCGCCAAGGCTACGGCGGACAGGCACAGTCCACAGTAAAAGGAATCGCCCATATTACCGGAGGCGCATTTTTCGGGAAGATCCCGCGGATTATTCCCGAAGGATTGAGCATAAAGATTATCAAGAACTCCTGGCCGATACCCCAGATATTTAAATACCTGCAAAACAAAGCCAATATTGATGACCGCCAGATGTTTTCTACCTTTAATATGGGTATTGGCATGGTTTTAGTGGCAGACGCAAAAGAGGCGGATACAATAAGAGCGCAATTAGCTAAATTCAATCTCAGGTCTTGGGTGATTGGCGAGGTTATCAAGGGCAACAAAGAAGTCATTATTTAATTTTGTCACTAATTCACACTAATTGCACACGAATTCGCACGAATACTTATCTCTCGGTCTGCATAAGTTTGTGTATATTGGTGTGAAATTTGTGATAATTCGTGAAGAAGAAACGATTTTCTAGCCTTAGGTTAAAAAAAGGAGGAGACAGATGCATATTTTATACACAATACTTACGGTAATTCCGGCCATATTCTTTCTGGGTATTAGGATTGTAAGGCCTACTCACCGCGGCCTGGTTGAGAGATTAGGCAAATATAACCGCTTTGCAAATCCGGGATTTAACTGGGTTATGCCGGTAATCGAACACTTATATCAAGTAAACATAACAGAGCAGATGGTTGACGCCGAACCGCAGGAAATTATTACTAATGATAATTTGAATGCCCGGGTGGATGCCCAGGTTTATTTTAAGGTCAAGTCTGACGAGGAGAATGTTAAGGGTTGTCAATACAATGTAAATAAATATAAATGGCAGATAGTGAATTTAGCCAGGACAACCCTAAGAAACATTATCGGCACCCTTACTTTAAAATCTGCCAATAGCGAGAGAGGAAAAATTAATTCTGAATTGCACAAAACGCTTTGTGAAGAAACACGACACTGGGGTATTGAAATAGTAAGGACAGAATTAAAAGAGATTGACCCGCCTAAAGATGTCCAGGAGACCATGAATAAAGTAGTCAAGGCCGAGAACGAAAAGATTGCCGCAATCGATTTTGCCACTGCCACCGAGACAGTTGCCGACGGGCAAAAGAGGGCCGAGATTAAGAAGGCAGAAGGTATTAAACAGGCCAGGATTTTGCAGGCAGGAGGCGAGGCCGAGGCAATAAGGCTGGTAAACGAGGCCGCAGAAAGATATTTTATCGGCAATGCCCAAATCTTAAGAAAACTCCAGGCGGTTGAGACCGCTCTTCAAAACAATGCCAAGATTATAGTTCCTTCAGATTCAGAATTGGTCAATGTAATCGGCGAAATGGCAGGCGTGCTGCCTCTTAAGAAGGATAAGGCTTAAGACAAAAAAATGAAGATTTTAGTTATTGGTTCCGGAGGCAGGGAGCATGCCCTCGTCTGGAAGATTGCCCAGTCTAAATTAGTAGATAAGATTTTTTGCGCTCCGGGTAACGGCGGGATCAGCGCGCTGGCTGAGTGCCTTGATATAAAGGCCGAGGACACACACGCCCTGATGGCCTTTGCCCGAAAAGAAAAAATAGACTTGATTGTTGTAGGGCCTGAGGCGCCTTTAGCCTCCGGAATAGTTGATGAATTCGCCAGCAATAAAATAAAGATATTCGGCCCGAATAAAAGGGCTGCGCAATTAGAGGCCAGTAAGGTCTTTGCCAAAGAGATAATGGCTAAATACGCCGTGCCGACAGCAGATTTTAAGGTCTTTGACAAGGCCCAAGAGGCAAAAGAATATATTGACACGGTCGGCGTGCCTTGTGTGGTCAAGGCAGATGGCCTTGCCCAGGGTAAAGGCGTGTTCGTAGCCAAGACCACCGAAGAGGCAAAACAGGCGATATTCTCCATGATGGAAGAAAGAATTTTCGGCGATGCGGCAGATAAGATTATCGTAGAGGAGTGTTTAGAAGGCCCTGAGGCATCCATATTAGCGGTTACCGACGGAAAATCCATCCTGCCGCTTGCCTCAAGCCAGGACCACAAAAGGGTATTCGATAATGACCAAGGCCCAAACACCGGAGGCATGGGCGCTTATTCGCCTGCGCCTGTTGTAAGCGAGGCATTATTTAAAGAAATTTTGGACACTGTTATTCAGCGAACCATAAATGGCTTAATAAATGAAGGCATTCTTTATCAGGGAGTTTTATACGCCGGGATTATGATTACAAAAAACGGCCCTAAGGTTCTGGAATTTAATGTGCGCTTCGGCGACCCGGAGACCCAGGCGATTTTACCCCGGCTTAATTCCGATTTAGTAGAAGTGATGTTGGATACCATTGACGGAAAACTCAATAAAATCAAATTAGACTGGAGCAGGCAGGCCTGCGTTTGCGTAGTCTGCGCATCAGGCGGATACCCGGGTGATTACGAAAAAGGGAAAGAGATTTCTGGCCTAGAAGAAACTAAAAAGATGAAAGATGTTGAGGTTTTTCATGCCGGCACTAAAAAATCTTCTGGAAAATATTTTACCAACGGGGGACGGGTTTTGGGAGTGACAGGCCTGGGTAATACTGTAAAAGAAGCAATAGATAAGACATACCAAGCAGCAGAAAAAATACATTTTGAAGGGATGCATTATAGGAAAGATATTGGCTATAGAGCTGTATCAAATATCAGAAATCAATCCTTCGACTACGCTCAGGATTGATGCTGAGTAAAATCGAAGCATCAAATATCAAAATGACATATCAAAATTTAAAATTTTGGATTTTACATTGTAATCTTCCTGCCTGCCGTCAGGCAGGGATTTTTGGAGTTTGATTTTTAGATTTTGACAGGAGGATTTATGAAGAAAGCTATCAGTATTATCATGGGAAGCAGCAGAGATCTGGATACATTGAGAGGGACGATTGATTTACTTAAAGAATTTAAGATTGGTTTTGAAGTCAAGGTCTTATCTGCGCACCGAAGCCCTAAGGAATTAACCAAATATATAGAAGAATCTTCCCAAAAAGGAACTAAGGTCTTTATTGCCGCAGCAGGCGGCGCTGCTGCTTTGGCCGGAGTAATTGCCAGTCATACTACTCTACCGGTTATCGGTATTCCTATTGAGACCAAGAGTCTAAAAGGGCTTGATTCATTATTCTCTACTGTCCAGATGCCCTCAGGTGTTCCGGTAGCAACTATGGCCATCGGAAAATCTGGTGCTAAAAATGCGGCCATATTTGCCTTAGAGATATTGGGTTTGACAGACAAGAAAATCCGCACGAAGTTAGGCACTTTTAAAAAAGGGCTGGCAACAAGTATCAAAAAGCAGAGGCTAAAGATTTGAGCAATACCACAGTTATAAAACTCGATCCCCATAATCCGGACCTAAGTAAAATTAAGGAGGTTGCTTTAGTTTTAAAGAATGGCGGCATAGCTTGTCTTCCTACGGAAACAGTCTATGGCTTGGCAGCAAATCTTTTGGATGAAAGGGCGATAAAGCGGTTGCGTCAGATAAAGAAGCGGCCGGCTGATAAACCTTTTACGATTCATATCGCCCAGATCGATAAGGTTGAGGAGTTGACTGTAGATATTAAGCCTGCTGCCTATAGATTAATTAAAAAATTCTGGCCCGGGCCACTGACCGTTATCCTAAAGGCCAAAGATGGTTTTAATATTGGCTTACGCATGCCGCGTAATCGAATTGCCTTGGCTGTAATCTTAGAAGCTGATGTTCCGCTAGTAATGCCTTCAGCCAATATTTCAGGACATATGCCACCCAAGACCTTAGATGAGGCGCTTCCTGATTTAATGGGCCTAGTTGATATTGCGATTGACGCCGGAGGCACCGAACTTGGGATTGAATCTACAGTGGTTGATTTGACTGGTGCAAGGCCCCAGGTCATCCGCGAGGCGGCAATAAGCAAAACAGAGATTGAGAAGGTCGCTGGTTTAAAGACAGTGCTTTTTGTCTGTACAGGAAATTCCTGCCGTTCGGTAATGGCCAGGGAGTTACTGGCTAATATTTTAAAAGACAGGCCCGATGTTAAGATCGACGCAGCTGGTATCGGTGCCTTTGCCGGCATGGGCGCAAGTTTAGAGACAATAGACCTCCTGCAAAAAGAAGGCATTGATGTATCCGGGCATCAGGCCCAGAGACTTAGCGATGAAATGATTAAGAGTTCCGACCTGATTTTGGTTATGGAGAAAAAACACGAACTTAATATCTTGGAACGCGTGCCTTCTGTACGTAGCCGGCTTTATCTTTTAAAAGAATTTGCAGATATGAGGGATGGTTCTTTAGATATATCTGATCCCATTGGTAAGTCGGATGAGTTTTATAGGGAGGTTTTTAATATAATAAAAACGGCAGTAGAAAGGGTGGCAAAATTACTATAGTTTTTAAAAATTTGGTAAATTACAATATACAATTAACAAATTACAAACAATACCGAAACCACAAGACCAAAATAACAAACCGCCTGTTTTTAATACTTAGGTTTTTCTATTGTAAATTTGGTCATTGTAATTTGTTTGTGATTTGGTGCTTGGAATTTGTAATTTTAGCATAACTGATAAGCGCATTTCATATAACATTACAGACTATAGCAGGAGTAAAAAATGACTAAGATATTTATAGGTTCTGATCACCGGGGTTTTATACTAAAAAACAAATTAAAGCTTTATTTAAAATCAAAAGGCTACAACGTATTGGATTTAGGGCCTTTTGATGCAGAAATTTCTGTTGATTATCCTGACTATGCCTGTGCCGTAGCTAAAGCTGTTTCAAAGAATAAATCTAGTCGTGGCATCCTCATCTGTTATTCCGGTATCGGTAATTGTATCAGTGCCAATAAAATTCCTGGCATAAGGGCCGCTGTTTGTTATAATAAAAAATTAGCTCGCCTGGCCCGCGAACATAATGATACAAACATTTTAGTCCTGGCTGCGGGTTTTGTGAGCGATAAATTAGCTAAGGGCATTTTAGAGGTTTGGCTAAAGACAAAATTCGCAGGCGGACGACATTTGAGACGAGTGAGAAAAATAGAAAGAATTGAAAGGAAGAAATGAGTAAGAATTTATCTATTTTAAAGAAGGTTGACCCAGAAGTTTACAAAATCATAGTCGAGGAGGAAAATCGGCAGGAACACAACATTGAGTTGATTGCCAGTGAAAACTTCGCCTCGAATGCTGTCCTAGAGGCCCAAGGTTCGGTCCTGACCAACAAATACGCCGAAGGTTACCCTGCTCGGCGCTGGTACGGTGGTTGTGAGAATGTTGATGAGGTAGAAAGCCTGGCAATTGAGCGGGCCAAAAAATTATTCGGGGCAGAATATGTGAATGTCCAGCCGCATTCAGGTTCGCAGGCCAATATGGCAGTCTATTTTGCAGCCCTTGAGCCGGGTGAGACGGTCTTAGCTATGGATCTTGCCTGCGGAGGGCATCTGACACACGGCCATCCGCACAATTTCTCAGGCAGATTCTATAAAATTGTTACTTACGGCGTAAATCCCAAGACTGAATTCCTGGATTATGATGAGGTCAAAGAATTAGCTAAAAAACACAAACCCAGAATGATTTTGGCAGGTGCATGCGCTTATCCGCGTATCATCGATTTTAAAAAGTTTCGCGAAATTTGCGATTCAGTCGGCGCGTATTTATTTGTAGATATGGCCCACATTGCAGGGCTGGTCGCTGTGGGTCTACATCCAACGCCTGTTCCTTACGCCGAATTTGTAACTACCACAACACATAAGACCTTGCGCGGCCCAAGGGCAGGGATGATTATCTGTAAAAAAGAATTTGCAAAAAAAATTGATCTTGAGATTTTTCCCGGGATTCAGGGAGGTCCGCTGATGCATGTTATTGCAGCGAAGGCCGTGGCTTTAGGGGAGGCGTTAAGGCCAGGTTTTAAACAATACCAGTTACAGGTGATAAAAAATGCCCAAAGAATTGCCGAAAAACTAAGAGAGAGAGGCTGCCGTATTGTGTCCGGCGGAACTGATAATCATCTTTTATTAGTCGACTTAACCAATCACGGTATTAACGGCAAAGACGCTGCTGATGTTTTGGATAAGGCCAATATAACGGTGAATAAAAATCTCATCCCATTTGATAAACAGTCCGCGGCACTTACCAGCGGAATTCGGCTGGGCAGCCCGGCAGTTACTACTAGAGGCATGAAAGAAAAACAAATGGATATTATCGCAAGGCTCATTGATGAGGTATTGGCATCTCCTCAGGATGAGGTAGTTATAAAGAAGGCAAAGAAAGAAGTTGTTTCTTTAACCAAAAAATTCCCCCTTTATAAAAGATAATAGGCTGTCACGAAAGTCGTTCCAGCCTATGATTACAGTGATTTCTAATAAGATTTCAGCGATTATCTCGACGACCTGTTTAATCGCTGTAATCTGTTTTCTTAATCACCGTAATCAAGGGCGGCACTTTTGTGACGCCCTATAAAAGATAAGGCAAAAACATGCAAAAAAAATATCTACGGCCAAGTTGGGATGAATATTTCCTGGATTTAGCCAAACTCGTTTCAAGGCGGGCTACATGCTTAAGGCGTAGAGTGGGAGCAGTATTAGTTAAAGACAAACGTATCCTGGCTACAGGCTATAATGGAGCGCCCTCTGGTTTGGTCCATTGTCTTGATCTTAATTGCTTAAGAGAAAAATTGAAGATTCCCTCAGGCGAGCGCCATGAATTATGCCGGGGGCTCCATGCTGAACAAAATGTAATCTTGCAGGCAGCCTTACACGGAGTAAGCGCCAAAGGAAGTAGCCTCTATGTAACCAATCAGCCCTGTATTATCTGCGCCAAGATGCTGATTAACGCCGGGGTAAAAGAGATCGTGATAAGAGAAGGCTACCCCGACAAGATGGCCAAAAAGTTTTTAAAAGAGGCAAAGATTAAGATAAGAAGAGTTAAATAGTTTATTGGGTTGACGAGTTAGCGAGTTTTTGAGTTACACGATTTTGAAATTACTAATTACTCGTTACTAGCTTACTAGTTACTAAAACCAAAAATGAAATGCCCTTTTTGCAATCATCCAGAAGATAAAGTAGTTGATTCACGTTCAACTTCCGATAACAACGCAATAAGGCGCCGGCGTGAATGCCTTAAATGCGCAAGGCGTTTTACTACTTATGAATATGTTGAAGAGATCCCTCTTATGGTCATCAAAAAGGACGGCCGGAGAGAGCCTTTTGAGAGAAAAAAGATTTTATCAGGCCTCTTAAAGGCCTGCGAGAAGAGGCCGATTGGTATTGAGCTCCTGGAAAACCTCATCACCCATATCGAAAGGACTATCCAACGTCGTTTTGATAAAGAGGTTAATTCCCGGGAAATCGGCGAACTGGTAATTGAGCACCTGGCCAAATTAGATGAAGTGGCCTATGTAAGATTTGCCTCGGTATACCGACAGTTTAAGGATGTGGGCCAGTTTATGAATGAATTAGAGACTATCTTGGGAAAATCTAGCCGCAAAACCAATATTAGCCGCCCAAGACCCAAGACCAAAATCAGCGTCGCCAAAGGAAAGAAAAGCCATGCTCGTTAAAATGGAATTAAATAAGATTATTATCGATGAGAAGAGGCATGACCAGATCATCGTTTTAAAAGAAAAAAATGGTCCAAGGCTGCTTCCCATAGTCATCGGCTTTCTAGAGGTATCAAGCATCAAGATGAAGGTCTCAGGCATAGAGCCGCCGCGGCCATTAACCCATGACCTCCTGAAGTCTGTGATTGATAATCTCGGCGCCAGGATCGAGAAAGTGGTTATTGACAAACTAGAACATAATACCTTTTATGCGAAATTGTATCTTAATAACAGCAATAAAACCAATTTGGTTATTGACGCGCGTCCTTCTGACAGCATTGCCCTTGCAGTGAGGGCGGACGCACCTATCTTTGTAGAAGATGATGTAATCAAACAGTCAGAATTTTTAAAAGAAAAATAGCCAGTTCCAGGAGTTTCCCTTTCTATGGATTCCCTCGTATATCGCCTGCAAAAAGACCCTTTCATCGACAAGATTTCTAAGATAGCTAAAAAACAAAGATTTAAGCTTTATTTGGTAGGTGGTTTTTTAAGAGACCTGTATCTGGCCAGGCTAAAAAAGGATTACGATCTTGATTTTGCCACGCCTAAGGACGCGATAAAGATTGCCAGGTTTTTTTCGCGCAAACTAAAATCCGGGTTCGTGGTCTTAGATAAAATTCACGCAACTGCCAGGGTAGTTTATAGAGAGGAAGATGCCAAGCACACTATCGATTTCTCTGACTTTCGCGCCAGCTCCTTAAAAGAGGATTTATATAAGCGGGATTTTACCATTAATACCCTGGCCTTGGCCCTGGATGATTTAGAAAAGATAGGCAATTTTAAGAAATCGGTAAAGGATCATTACAATGCAATTTCTGATATTGACGGCCGAAAGATAGCAGTTTTAAACCGACAGACTTTTGATGAAGACCCTTTAAGAATCTTACGCGCCTTTAGCCTTTCGGCAAACCTAGGTTTTAAGATCATGCCTGGGACTTTATCCCTGATAAAACTAAAGAAAGAAAAAATAAGGCATATGGCCGCCGAAAGAATCAATGAAGAGCTATTCAAGATATTAGGCACTGATGATTCTGTTAATATTTTAAGGATGATGGATAGACTCAAGGTTTTAAAGATTCTAATCCCGCAGATTAAGGTAATGTATGCAGTTAAACAAGGCCCGTATCATCATCTCGATGTCTGGGGGCATTCCCTTGAGGCCCTTTTTCAGTTTGAGTCATACATCAGGCAGCTACCTAAAGATAGCCGCATTAAGGATTATTTAGAAGAGGTCATATCTGCCAATCACCGTAGATTTCAGCTTCTTAAACTAGCCATAATTTTACATGATATCGCAAAGCCCGAAACTATGTTTATTGAAGACGGTAAGACCAAATTTTACGGACACGAAAGGGCAGCCCTTAAATTCGTTGAGGCAATTTCAAAGAGGTTAAGGTTTTCTACTAGGGAAAAAGAGCTGATAAGCAGAGTTGTCCTTTGGCATCTTCGTCCGGGTTATCTTGCAGATAGCAAGGTTTTAAGCCAAAGAGCAAAATTCAGATTTTTCCGCGATACCGCCGGGGAGGCGCTAAGCGTACTTTTAATTTCACTTGCCGACCAGAGGGCCACCCGCGGCCCGCTTACAAATAAGACGAGCCGTAGCCGCCACGAAAAACTAGTTGCGGATTTAATCGGCGAATACTTTAAAGACAAAGAAGAGAGAAAACAACCGCGTTTAATTACCGGGCATGATTTGATTAAGAAATTTAAATTAGGGCCCTCTCCTTTAATCGGAAAAATCCTCGCCGAGATCAGGGAGGCGCAGGCAGTCGGTTTAATTAAGACTAAGAAAGAGGCCCTGCGCCACGCTGATTTGTTTATAAAAAAGAACCAGGCAAGGTTAGGTCGTTATGTTAGGGCAAGGAAGTCAGCCTGCCTCACCGGCCCTTAGGAATTTTACAATGTAAAATTCCAAGGACTAAGTCCCGGAAATCTTACAGATTTTTCGGGGCAGGCAGGTATAGTAGTTGGGTAAAGTAAAAAGTATTTTTCAAAAACACCTATGACCTAACCCAATAACTAAATCGGCATCCCGATCCTAACCATGGTACTTAACCAAAAGTTGATTTGATATGAAGATAAGAAATTTCCTGATTATCGGCATAACACTATTTTGGTTAATAATGATGGGCCTGCTTTTTAAAGACTATATAGCAGATCGTTTCTTTGGTTTAAGGACGATTACTTACAAAGATATATTACCAAGGCAGCTGCTTTTGAGAGACGAATGGATGGGGATATATTTTAACGGCTCAAAAATCGGCTACTCTAATACCTATATGATTGTTAAAGAAAAAGGCTTAATTAGCGGCTATAGCATTCAGAATGAGACAATTATTTGGCTGCCTCTTTTGGGCGGGATTAGACGGGTATTTTTTAAAGGAGGTTCGTTTGTGGACAGTGAAGGCGGACTGGTTGATTTTGATTTTATGCTTAAATCCGATAATAGCGTTATAGAGGTAAAAGGCCTGAGATTTAACCAAGAAACCCTTGGTTTAGAAATCAATTCATCAGGAATTTCCCAGCGAAGATTTATACCCATGCCTAGAAACTCGATCCTTTATAATCCCCTGGTGCCTTTAAATATCCTCTCTGATATCTCAAAAGGCAAAAAGTTTGTCATGGATTTTTTTAATCCCATAGCTTTAACTAATGAGAAGGTTTTTCTCGTTGTTAAAGATAAGATTAAATTTCCGTTTGAAGGAAAAGATATTGACGCCTTTTTAGTCAGCGTTGATTATCGTGGGCTGCTTACGGATGTGTGGCTGGCCCCTGACGGCAAGGTGCTGAAGCAGGAATCTCCTCTGGGTTGGACAATTGTTTCAGAGTCGCCTCAAGAGGCAATCAATAATATCAAGATAGACCCTAAAGACTCGCTTGATCTCTTAAGCGCCTATTCAGTAGGGGCGAATCTAGATATACCTTCGCCCGGAAAAACCCGGTATCTTAAGCTAAGAATAAAAGGGCTGAATTTCTCCATTAGAGATTTGGAGGATAATCGACAAAAGGTTATAGGAGAAAAAGACAGTCAGTTTTTAGTAATTAGGAGAAATGAGATACCTAGAGAAAAAACCGTAACTCTCCCCATAAACAATAAAGAAACACAGGAATTCCTTCAGTCAAGTGATTTTATACAGGCCAATGATAAAGAGATTATCAGACAGGCAAGACAGATTGTTGGCAATAAGACCAATGCCCTGGATGCGGCATTACTATTAAATAAGTGGGTCTTTAAAACTCTCAGGAAATTTCCTACGATAAGTGTTCCTTCCAGCATTGAGGTCTTACATTCAAAAGAAGGCGACTGCAATGAGCATACATATCTGTTTGTTGCTCTTGCCAGGTCATTAGGGATTCCGGCAAAAATTTTGGTGGGTCTCATTTTTAGAGACGGCAGGTTCTTCTATCATGCCTGGCCGGCGGTATTTGTCGGAGAGTGGCTTAGTCTTGATCCTACCTTCGGACAGGACAATGCTGATGCTACGCACATCCGTTTATTGGAAGGAGAATTAAATCAGCAGCTTAATTTGGCCGGTCTCATCAATAAGATTGAGATCGATATTGAGGAATATAAATAAAATAAAAAATTTTCCCACAGATGGGCACAGATTTTACATTAAATTGGTGTTTTCGCGAGATGATCACAGATAGTTATCTGTGAAGATCTGTATCTTTCCATCTGTGCTTAAAATGTCTTTTTGCGAGTCTATAAGCGATGATTAAAATCGAAAATTTAAGCAAGGATTTCGGGAATACCAAGGCAGTGGTAGATTTGAATTTAGAGATAAAAAAAGGCGAGTTCTTTGCTTTCTTAGGGCCCAATGGAGCTGGTAAGACTACGACCATAAAATTAATGACTGGTTTATTAAAACCATCGCAAGGCAGGGTATTAATTGGCGGCCATGATATGAAAGATTCAGGCTTTCTGGCAAAAAGGATTATCGGCTATATCCCCGAATATCCTTATCTCTACGAAAGATTAACGGCAAGAGAATTTGTCGAGTTTATTTTAGAGGTTTATGGAAGTTACGCAGTTTCCCTAGAATCAAAAATACAGGAGATGTTTGAGCTCTTCGGTCTCGGAGCTTATCAAGATACCCTAATCCAGGATTATTCCCATGGGATGCGCCAGCGGCTTATATATATCAGTTGCCTAATCCACGAGCCAGAGGTCTTAATTATTGATGAGCCCTTAGTAGCCCTAGACCCGCAGGCCAGCCGTTTAGTCAAAGATATTCTTAAGAAGAGATCAGAGGCTGGTGCAACCATCTTTATGTCAACACATATCTTGTCAGTGGCTGAAGAATTGGCAGATAGGATTGGTATAATTGATAGCGGTAAATTAATTGCACTCGGAAGTCTTAATGAGTTAAAAAAACTGACCGGTACCAACAAGGGCCTGGAAGAGGCATTTTTAAGATTGACCGAAGACGATTCCGGCCGCCTGATAAGATGAAAGATTACCCCATTATTTTTATTAACAAGTTAAAGACAGTCAAGAATTCTTTTGGCCTAGTTGGGTCACAGCCGGCAGTAAAGGTAATTTTTATAAGCCTCTTTATTTGTGCGTTTCTTATAGGGGCGTTTTTGGCCTTTTATGAAGGCTTTAGATTCCTAAATTCACTTGAGAATATCGGTCTCATTATTATTGAAAGACTATTTTATCTTTTCTTTATGGGGTTATTTTTCATGCTTATTTTCAGTAACATCATTGTCTCCTATTCAACTATTTATCGCGCAGATGACCTCAGGTTATTATTTTGCCTGCCCCTTAAATCCCCGGCAATATTTTGTATTAAATTCTTTGAGTCCGTAGTTTTAAGTTCCTGGGCATTCTTGTTTATCTTATTGCCGTTTCTGGTTGCCTACGGAATTTTTAGAAAGGTAGAATTTGTTTTTTATTTAGTGGCAACGGCTGTTTTTTTGCCGTTTTTAGTATTATCCGCGAGTATCGGCGCGATGATTTCTCTCTTGGTGGTGAGGTTTTTTAACAAGATTAAAAAGAAGTTGCTGGTCTTTCTGTTAATGATAATTGCGGCTGTTATAGGAGCTTTTTACCTTCGTTATAGAATCTCCCAGCAGTATTTTTCAACCACTACCTTTATTATCAATCAGCTTATTCCGAATTTTGAATTTGCCCAGAATCCGATATTGCCGAATTTCTGGCTGGTCGAGTCGATTGTCAGCGTCACAAGAGGCGATTTCTCCAAGACAACCTTTTTTGCTTTATTGCTTTTAAGTAACTGCCTTTTTTTCTTTATGCTTAGTTTATATCTGGCGAAAAAGATTTATTATCTTGGCTGGATAAACTTAGATTCACCCCAAAGGACAAAGACCTTTCCATTGGCATCCAGTATCCTGGAAAAGATGAGGCCTATTTTTGCATTCTTAAGACAAGAGGATCGCGCCCTGGTGATTAAGGACCTTAAGATGTTCTGGCGCGACCCCCTTCAGAGAACACAATTTCTTATATTTTTCGGGCTGCTGGCCATATATTTTGGCAATTTAGGGAATTTGTCTTACCATTTATTGCCGATAGAATGGAAGAACGCTGTATCTTTCCTGAATCTCTTTGCCACCACTTTAGTGCTGGCATCATTGTCAGTTCGATTTGTTTTTCCGCAGTTATCCCTTGAGGCAAGGACATTCTGGATTTTGGGCCTGACCCCCGTAAGTTTTAAGAAGTTAATCTGG
The DNA here is from genome assembly GCA_043808095.1 of Candidatus Omnitrophota bacterium. Taxonomy (GTDB): domain Bacteria; phylum Omnitrophota; class Gorgyraeia; order JAZDFF01; family JAZDFF01; genus JAZDFF01. The sequence continues at coordinate 9,646 of JAZDFF010000038.1, read as the reverse complement.
GAGAAATTCTGGCTGTCTTTAATTATTAGTTTATGCATAACGGAATTCTTGGTAATTCTTTCCAATGTCATGTTAAAGGCGTCGTTGTGGATGAGTTTATTTTCCATGGCAGTGGTCTTTGTAGTTTCTTTCGGCCTGATGGGCTTGGCCTGCGGGCTGGGGGCGCTGTGGCCTAATTTTAGAGAAGATAATCCCGCGGTAATTGTCTCAGGATTCGGAGGGACAATGAACCTGATTTTAGCCCTCGCATATCTAGGATTTGTCTTAAGTTTACTAGCTATCCCGCTACATCTATTTGTAAACAAATACATTAATTTTAACAACCTTAAATTTATTTTGAGCATTTCAGGGATAATAATCCTTATAACAAGTCTGATTACTTGTTTTCTTCCGCTTTGGTTAGGGGCAAGAAATTTAAAAAGGGCCGAATTCTAAATGAGGCCAAAACTTACGGAACAAAGTGAACGTAAGTTTTTAGGCCGAATTTATCCCGCCCTTTTGGAAAAATAAAAAGGCGGGATAACAACCAAAAGGGCTGGATTTTACGGATTTATTTGCGGATTAATTGGATAAAGATAATAGAGGTAAATCCGTGGCCATCCGTAAACTATATCCGTGGTAATCTGTGATTAATAGATTTTAAGAGGAGACAGAATGAAAATAAAAGATACAGAAATTAAGGTTATTCAGGGCGATATAACCGAGTTAGAAGTAGATGCCATTGTTAATGCCGCTAATAATAAGTTGGTGATGGGCGCAGGCGTGGCCGGTGCGATTAAGAAAAAGGGCGGAAAATCCATTGAAGAGGAAGCCACCAAACTCGGTCCGATTGAAATAGGCGGGGCAATTGTCACTCAGGCAGGAAGCCTTAAGGCAAAATATGTTATCCATGCCGCCACCATGGGCCTTGATTTTGTTACCGATGAGACCAAAATCAGAAATGCAACCGCCAATGCCTTAAAGCGGGCTGATGAATTAAAGATCAAAAATATCGCATTTCCGGCCATGGGTTGCGGGGTAGGGGGTTTTTCCTATGTAGCCAGTGCCAAGATTATGTCTCAAGAAGTTTTAAAATTTTTAAGAGAAAATAAAACCGGACTCAAAGAAATCAAATTTGTCTTATTTGACAAAGAGGCATATAATATTTTTAAAGAGCAGGTCTTTAGTTACCTTGAATACATCCAGTATAAACTAGGGGTAGGCCCGTTTTCTACCGTAGATATTATCATCGAATTACCCGCGGGTATTGTCCTGATAGAAAGAAGCAATCCGCCTTTTGGCTGGGCTATTCCCGGAGGATTCCTGGATTATGGTGAGAGTCTGGAAGATGGTGCAATCCGAGAGGCCAAAGAAGAGACTGGGCTTGATATAACGGATTTAAAACAACTGCATACCTATTCAGATCCTAAAAGAGACCCGCGTTTTCATACCGTCACAACCGTCTTTGTGGCCAAAGCGAAAGGAATGCCTAAGGCAGGCAGCGACGCCAAAAATGCCAAGGTCGTTAACGTCAGTGATTTCAAAAACATCCAATTTGCCTTTGACCACGCAAAGGTTTTACAAGATTATTTAAAATGGAAAAAATCTAATAAATGATGGAGGCTAAAAATGAGGCCGGCAAAAAATCCCAAATATAAATTTGACGTCAAAAAGATTGACCCGGGCCATGTCGAGAAAAAAGAAAAAGATTTAAGCGTTAGCGAGCTGTATCTTGAGATGTTGCGCTCAAAGTCAAGACACAAGCGCCGTTAAAATAATCACAGATTAGCGCAGATTATCCCGTACCAAAATAAAAGATTCTATCGGGATCCCGCTTAGCGGGAAAAGATACAGATTAACACAGATATCTGTGATAATCTGTGAAAACGTAAGTTTAATGCAGAATCTTGTGTCCATCTGTGCAAAATGAAAGATTCAAATAAAGATCATATTTTGATTGATATCTACGAGCGGCTTTATAAAAAATTCGGGCCTCAGCATTGGTGGCCAGCTGATAGCCCTTTTGAGGTAATGGTGGGGGCCATCCTTACCCAGAATACCAACTGGGCGAATGTCGAGCGGGCCATCAGGAATCTTAAAAAAGAAAAAGTTTTAACTGCGCAAAAACTAAAAGAGATAAACATTAAATCTCTCGCCAGGCTGATCCGCCCGGCAGGCTATTTTAATGTCAAGGCCAGGCGCCTCAAGAATTTTATTGATTTTATCTTCTCTAAATATAAAGGGGATTTAAGGCTGTTAAAAAAAGTTGATATCTGGCAGCTAAGAACGGAATTACTCCAGGTAAAAGGCATCGGCGCTGAAACCGCGGATTCAATCTTGTTATATGCGCTGGATGCCCCTATTTTTGTCATTGATGCCTATACTAAAAGGATACTCCTGCGTCATCGTTTGATTGAAGAAGATACTGGCTACAGCCAGGTCCAAGATTTGTTTATGAATAATCTCGAGAGCGATGCCAAATTATTTAATGAATTCCATGCATTAATAGTTCGTCTGGGAAAAGAGATTTGTAAGACAAAACCCAACTGTTGTGTCTGTCCATTGAAAGATTTAAAAAAGGAACTTAAAATAAATTGCGACTCTTGCGGCAGACAATTAACCCATCCTCGGCAGCGTTATATCTTAAAAATAGAACTCTATGCTAGCCCGGAAGTTGAAATTACTAAAGAGGATCTAAAAAAGGATTCCCGCGAAGAGATTAAAAAGTTAATCAATAAATTAAATGATGAGGACCCCAAAAAATTAGAGGAAGAAGTTTATGTGAAATATAATCTAAATCTTTGTAAACATTGCCGGGATATCTTTAACCAGAGGATTAAAAATAAAGAGTTTGTATAGTTAGATACTAGATACAAGATACCAGATACTAGTAAAAAATAAATTTTAGCTAATAATTACAAATGAGAAAGAAGGGAATTACTAAGCCAGGACGTAAGGCATATTTTCTTTCTAAGAAAGTAGGCAAGGCTATCTTTAATTATAAGATGATTGAGGACAAAGACCGAATTGCCGTGGCAGTCTCAGGAGGCAAAGACAGCCTTACCCTTTTAAAGGTCTTAGAAGACAGAAGAAAGTTTGTGCCCATAAAATACGAGCTGATGGCCATTCATGTTGATTTGGGCTATCACTGCATTCACCATAAGGTCTTGGAAGATTTTTTTTAAAAAAACAGTTACGAGTACTCGATAGAAAAAATTGATCTTTTGAAAGGAAAATCCAGAGACGAGATTACTTGTTTCTGGTGCGCCTGGAATCGCAGGAAGACCATATTTGAGGCCGCAGGCCGGCTTAAATGTAACAAAGTAGTCCTTGGCCATCACAAGGATGATATCATCCAGACTATATTACTGAACCTCTTCTTCCAGGGCGAGATCTCGGCAATGAACCCGCGCCAGGAATTATTCGACGGCAAACTTACAATAATCCGGCCCCTGGCTTATGTAGAAGAGGGTGAGATTGTTAACTTTGCCAAAGAGATGAATTTTCCCCTTCCTCATTGCCGTTGTCCCAATAGCGATACCTCAAAGCGTACCATGATGAAAAAGATAATCAAAGATATCGAAAAAATTAACCCTGACGTTAAGACTAATATATTTAGGAGCATAACCCGGATAAAAAAAGATTATTTGTTATAATTTTAAACATATATAGTGATTACACACCTGCCTCACCGGCAGGCAGGGATTTTTTAAAGCAGATTACACAGATTAAAGTATAATAAGCTATGGAATCCTGCTTAAAAATATTCGTAATAATTTCAATGCGTGAACATTATTTAAGGAGGTCTATATGATTTGGGCTATAATTATAGGTTTTATTATCGGCTTGGGTTTTGTGCTTTATTTCTTAGAGAAGAATTCCCGCCGGGTGAATAATCAGCTTACTTTAATGATTTCTGAGGTCAATAAACAGCTCAATAGCGTTACGCAGCAGGTCAATGAGCGCATCAGGGAGGTCTCAAGCGCCCTTTCTGATACCCACCGCACCGTGGGAGAGCGCCTGGATTCGGCGACTAAAGTATTTGGCAATGTCCAGGCCTCTTTAGGACGGCTGGAAGAGACAAACAAAAGGATCTACGAAATAAGTAAAGATATCTCGGGCCTGCAGAGCCTGCTTCGGGCTCCGAAATTCCGGGGGGAATTAGGCGAGACCCTATTAGGCAATCTGCTTTCCCAAGTCTTACCTAAAGAGCACTTCCTATTGCAGCATCGTTTTAGAAGCGGCGATACCGTGGATGCGGCAGTAGCGATCGGTAAATTCCTGATACCCATTGATGCCAAATTTCCTTTAGAAAATTTCAAAAAATTTCAGGAAGCGGATACTGATGACGAAAAAAAGGCTAATTGGAGGATATTTATACGCGACGTTAAAAATCGCGTTGAAGAGGTATCCAAAAAATATATCCTTCCTGATGAAGGGACGTCTGATTTTGCCATGATGTATATTCCGGCTGAGGCGATTTATCAGGAAGTCAGCCGTGATGACGAGATAAGTAGTTTCTGCCAGAATAAAAAAGTCATCAGTGTCTCGCCTAATACCTTCTATGCCTACTTACAGGTAATCCTGCACGGTCTAAAAGGCATGAATATAGAGCGCAATGTCCGTAATATCATCGCCCAGTTAGAAAGATTGCGTATTGATTTAAATAAGTTTAAAGAGGATTTTGATCTTGTGGGAGGGCATCTAACAAATGCCTCTAAGAAATATAATGACGCAAGAAGCCGGCTTGAGCATTTTAGCGAAAAATTAACCAGTACCTTCCGGGCAAAAGAAATCGAAAAAAAGGATGCTGTAATTGATGAGTATAAAAGCAATTAATCAGAGTTGCATAACCAAGATTAAAAATTATTACTGCTTTGCCAAGTTGCAGGCAGAAGATATCGTGGCTGTATTTAGCGACCGCAGTCTTGATCTGGGTTTCAAAAATAACCCTTGCTTAATTGAGAATAGAAAGATATTCCTGGAAAATCTTTCTATAGGTTACTATAGTCTTGTCTGTTTAAAACAGCCGCATGAGGCAAGAATAAAAAGGGCTAGATTTTGCGATCTGGGTAGAGGGGCTTTAGATTATACTGATGCCTTAAATGATTATGACGCTTTTATTACTAACGAAAAGGATCTTCCTTTAGCCATTTTTACTGCGGATTGCCTGCCTATTTTTGTTTTTGATCCGCTAAATAAGGCTATCGGCTTGGCCCATGCTGGTTGGCGCGGCAGTCGAGCCGGGATTGCCAAAAATACCATCAGCGCGATGATCACTGAATTTAACAGCCATCCCCAAGATTTGATTGTGGCATTCGGTCCTTGTATTTGTAGAAACTGCTACCTGGTAAGCAATGAGTTTAAAAATTATTTTAGCGATGGACTGACCGAAAAAGACGGAAAATTATACCTTGATTTAATCAAGATAAACAGGTCACAGCTTGAAGCCGCCGCAGTAAATAAAGAAAATATTATCGAGTCCGGGCTTTGTACATCCTGTAATAATCAGGAATTTTTTTCGTATCGTAAAGAAGGCCCGTCCTGCGGCAGGATGATGTCGGTGATTATGTTGAAGTAATCCACAGATGGACATAGACTAAAATAAGTAGAGAGGAGAAAGTAGTAAATAGCGAGAAAAATTAAATTCCAAATCAAACGATAGATAAATGACCAATTTCCAATATCAAATAAATACCAATTAATATCCAATTACCAATGACCAATTGGATAATTGGGATTTGGAAATTTATTGGGATTTGGTACTTATTGGTAATTATTGGAAATTAATATTCTCTCTACTCCCTGCCTGCCGGCAGGAAGGTCTACTAGCTACTCGCTACTTTTCATAATATAACATGATTCCCTTAAGAGGCGAAAACCCCCCGAAGACCTTTCCTTTTTTTACTGTTTTGATTATTATAATAAATATCCTGGTTTTTTTCTGGGAATTTAGCCTGGGGGATCAACTCGAAGACAAAATTAATCAATTCGCAGTTGTTCCCTGGCGGCTGATGAATACGAATAATCCCGCGGAACTACTGACCCTAATTACTTCATTGTTTCTTCACGGCGGCATTATGCATCTTTTGGGCAACATGCTTTATCTTTGGGTCTTTGGCAACAATATTGAGGACAGGCTTGGCCATTTTAGATTTATACTCTTTTATCTAGTCTGCGGAGTCATTGCGACGTTGGGCTATATTGTTAGCCTGCCTAATTATAGATTGCCTATAATCGGGGCAAGCGGTGCGATTTCAGGGATACTGGGGGCATATCTGCTTTTATATCCGCGCGCCAAGATATTAGTCTTAATACCCATATTCCTATTTTGGCGGGTAGTAAAAATCAGTGCCATATGGTTTTTGTTATTCTGGGTGGGGTTTCAATTGCTTTATAATTTAACCGTTCCAACTATCGCTTCTTTGGCCAATAAAGGCAGTATTGCCTGGGCTGCGCACATCATCGGATTCTTTGCGGGGATGCTTTTTGTGGGGCTATTCTTAAAAAGCAAAGACAGGCGTGTTATCGACTACAGTGATGACAGTCTCTAAAGAGATCATAGATTATATAAAAAAGCGTTTAAGAAGCGGGAAAATTACCTGTTTGACCGGAGCAGGCATATCTTATGAAAGCGGCGTGCCTACATTTAGGGGCAAAGGCGGTCTTTGGGAAAAATATGACCCTCAAGTTTATGCCTATCCAGAAGGATTAATTACGGCTTTTTATGATACACCGCAGAATTTCGTTGATTTCTGTGTTGATTTTTACGGAGTTCTTCTTGGGGCCGGCCCGAACCCTGCGCACCTGTCATTGGCCGAGATGGAACGACTTGGTTTATTGAGTAGTGTGATTACCCAGAATGTAGATAATCTGCATATTGAGGCAGGAAGTAGAAGGGTGATTGAGTTACACGGCAATGCCTATCGCCGCCGCTGTATCCATTGCCGAAAGACTAAAGATTTTAGCAAAGAAGAGATTAAAGATTTTATTTCTGGATTGAAAAAATACCGGCTCTTGCGACCTAGGCTATTGAGGGTGCTAAGTAAATATTTTGGCCGCTGTCCTTCTTGCCGAGGCAGAAATAGGATTGATATTGTTTTGTTCGGGGAGGAATTGCCCCTAGAGGCGCTTCATCAGGCCCACGAGGAAATTGAAAAATGCTCGTTGCTATTTTTAATCGGTACCTCCGGCATCATCTATCCTGCAGCCGGCCTGCCGGCTTTGGCCAAATCAAAAGGCCGAGGCCTGATTGAGATAAATACCGAGGCATCAGCCCTTAACTATCTTTGTGACTACACCGTAAAGGCTGCGGCAGTTGAAGTAATTCCCCAGATACTTGAAAAAATTAAATAAAAATTTTTTTCCACAGATAGGCACAGATCCATGCTTAAAATGGATAAGCAATAATACAAAATTAGCACGAGATTAAATCTTGTGCTAATCCCTGCCTGCCGGTGAGGCAGGTGCGAAAGTCAGATTCTTAATAGGCAATCTGCGCTCACCTGTGCATAAATAATATTTTATTAGGATAATGAAAAATATATCTTATTGCAGTGGTCTTCGGCTAAAGGCGAGTATCATTTCCGGAATCAACTGGTTTAGTTTGTTTAAGAATGAGGTTGACGCGATAAACGTCTTTCCGGTTCCCGATTCAGATACCGGAAAGAATATGTATCAAACGTTCTCGTCAATTTTAGAATATCTTAAAAAGGCAAACTGGCGCTCGGCTTCTGATGTAGCAGAAAAAGCGGCGCTTGGCGCAGTAATGGGCGCAAGGGGTTGTTCCGGAGTAATTCTTTCCGGATTCTTTCGCGGATTTGCCGAGGCGATAGGAAACAAAATCTGGCTGAGCGGCCGGGATTTAGCCTTATGTTTTAAATCTGCCTCGGATAAGGCATATCAGACAGTGGTTAAGCCAAAAGAGGGCACAATTCTGACTGTGGCAAAAGACATGGCGAATGTCTGTCTAAAGGCGACAAAAAGAGACGGCAGTCTTAAGACAGTAATGAAGACCGCCTATGGCGCGGCACAAAAATCGCTCAAGGCCACGCCCAAAAAATTAAAGATTCTCTCCCGCTACAAGGTAGTGGATTCAGGAGGCCAGGGCCTGGTTTATTTTTTAGAGGGGATGGAGCGTTATAATTTCGGTCGCTCAATTAAGAAGGCAGCCAAAGGCAAGGTTTTTCTTATCCGCCCCACATTTAAAATAGAGGTGCCAATCCCAAACAAATTCTGCACGGAATTTATTCTTCGGTCAAATAAACTAAGAAGAGAATCCTTGGAGGATATTTTGACCAAATTGGGTGATAGCCTTATCATCTCTCAAATCCAGGGATTCCAGGGCGGAGTGATGATTTATAAGATTCATATCCACAGCAAAGAACCAAGGCAGATACTAAATAGGCTTTCCAAGGTAGGGGTTGTTAGCGAGATTAAGGTCGATGATATGCAGCATCAGCATTTAGAAGCTAAAGGTCTATGAGCATAAATAATTGCGCTATTGTTACTGATAGTACCTGCGATTTAATTTGCGCACAAGAATTGGGAATCTGCGTTGTGCCGCTTAAGGTCTATTTTGGCGCCGAAGAGTTTCTGGATAACGTTGATATTAAGCCGCATGTCTTCTATAAAAGACTAAGGACCCAGAAAATTATGCCCAGGACATCACAGCCTTCTCCCGGAGACTTTTTATACGCCTACACCAGCCTAAAGCAGGCAGGGGTAAATAAGATTATCTCAATACATTTATCTTCAAAATTAAGCGGGACAACTCAGTCAGCACTGACTGCCTCAAGTATGATAGAGGGCATGGATATCCGGGTCATCGATTCAAAATTTGCTTCCTTAGGATTAGGATTTTTGTGCCTTCAGGCAAAGAACTATATAAATGAGCTTAATAATTTAGATGAGGCGATTTTTAAAATCAAAGAAGATATAAAAAAAGTCATAATCTATTTCAGCGTAGGTTCGCTTGACTACCTGGAAAAAGGCGGCCGGATCGGCAAGGCCAAGGCGTTCTTAGGTAAGTTGTTGGACTTAAAGCCTATCCTAGGAGTAGAAGGCGGCCAGATTAAACCGGTTAATAAGGTAAGAGGCGGCCTTAAAGAAGCCGGTAGAAACATTGCCGGATTGATAAAAAAAGATATCGGGATGGTGAGAAAATTGCAATTTTTAGGGGTAATCCATTCTTGCCTTCCTCAGGAAGCAGGGGATCTGGCGGATTTGTTAAAAAATGATTTAGGAGATTTTCCCATTCTGATTGCAGAATTAGGCTGCGTCCTGGGTTCCCATGTCGGACCCAAGGCCTTAGGTGTAGTGGCCTTAAGGGCCTAGAAATTTATGGCTAAAATCTTTGATACTTGGTATAATTAAATGAAGCCATAACTTATGGAGTTTCAAGATTTCATGACGACATAAGTTATTTGGCTGAATTTACCCCCACACCAATTTTTGTAGAAATACTGGATTTATAGATATAGGATGATAGCGAAATACGTCTTTAATTCAAAGGCATTTTCAAAAATTGGTGTGGGGGTTCAACACCCGTTCGGGAATCTACGGGCGTAAGCCCGTAGAGGGATAGAACAATCCGCTGTCGTCCTTTGATATGGTAGAATAGCTCTGTGAAATATAAGAAACTGGGGCATTGCGTTTATTATGCGAA
>JAZDFF010000037.1:0-15691 GCA_043808095.1 Candidatus Omnitrophota bacterium | reverse complement strand
GCCTTCCAGGCCTTCGAGTACAATTTGCATCTTGGTCTTTGGATCCCATTTGCGGTATTTCATTGGCTCCCCCTTTCCATGATGCTATTATAGGAGATTTTCTCCTAAAATGCATCAATTGCTTAACGGGGAGCAGTATATGGTAATTAATTTGACATTGGTAATTGGTCATTAATTATTTAACGCCGTACTTCTTCCTGAATCTCTCCACTCTACCTGCAGAGTCAATGAGTTTTTGTTTTCCCGTAAATAGTGGATGGCATGCAGAACAAATCTCCACGCGGATATTCTGTTTAGTAGAGCGCGTGTGAATCACATTTCCGCAGGCACAGGTTATTGTGGTTATCTGATAATTCGGGTGAATCTTGTCTTTCATTTTTAAATCCTCCTTAATGAGCCCCGACGATACGTCGGGGCGAATTAACCCCCGTCGCTTTGCTTCGCAAAGCGAAGCAGCGGGGGTAAGTTCGGCCAGACAACTTATATCGCATTTAAGTTAGCAAAAGGCTCCATAAGTTGTGGCCTCACTTACTGGTTCATGCTCCCTAAAAAGTCTTCGTTATTTTTGGTCTTGCCTAGTTTTTCAATCAAAAGTTCCATGGCTTCGACTGCGTTTAATTCGTTCAAGACCTTGCGTAAGATCCATACCTTCTGTAATTCTTCCGGCTTAAGAAGCAGCTCTTCCCTGCGGGTATTGGAGCGTTTAATATCAATGGCCGGGTATATCCTCCTTTGGAAAAGGCCTCTGTCAAGCTGTAGCTCCATATTGCCTGTTCCTTTAAACTCTTCAAAGATGACTTCATCCATGCGCGAGCCGGTATCTACAAGGGCTGTGGCAATAATAGTAAGGCTGCCTCCTTCTTCTAATGCGCGCGCCGCACCGAAAAATCTCTTGGGCTTATGCAGGGCATTGGAATCAACGCCGCCTGACAGTATCTTTCCGCTGTGAGGCACAACGGTGTTGTAGGCGCGAGCGAGCCGCGTGATACTATCTAATAAAACCACCACATCCTTTTTATGCTCCACCAGTCGTTTTGCCTTCTCAAGTACAATCTCGGCAACCTGGACGTGGCGCTCTGCAGGCTCATCAAAGGTCGAAGAGATAACCTCGCCATTTACAATGCGCTGCATATCCGTTACTTCCTCCGGACGTTCATCAATCAAAAGCACAATCAGGATAACCTCCGGGTGATTCTGGGTAATGGAATTGGCAATCTTCTGTAACAGCACGGTTTTTCCGCTGTAGGGCGCTGCCACAATCATGCCGCGCTGGCCTTTCCCTAAAGGAGTCAAGAGGTCCATAATGCGCGTGGAGACCTCTTCTCTGCGCGTCTCAAGATTAAACTTCTCATGCGGATAAAGCGGGGTGAGGTTATCAAAGAGGACCTTATCTTTGGCATCCTCGGGATTCTCAAAATTCACCGCCTCAACCTTAAGAAGGGCGAAATATTTTTCCCCTTCTTTAGGTGGCCGGATCTGTCCGCTGACCGTATCTCCGGTACGCAGGTCGAACTTTCTAATCTGGCTTGGGGAGATATAAATATCATCCGGACAGGGCAGATAATTATAATTAGGCGACCTCAAGAACCCGAAGCCGTCGGGCAGGATCTCTAATATCCCCTCCCCGAACATCAGGCCTTCTTTCTCTGCCCTGGCCTGCAGGATCTTAAAGATGAGGTCCTGTTTTTTAAGGCCGCTGATGCCGTTAATATTCAGGTCCCTGGCCATCTTGTTTAAATCCGAAATCTTTTTCTCTTTTAAATTCACTATGTCTAATTTTACCTCTGCCATCTCTACCTCCGCGTTCTGCCCTTTTTTAAAGGGCACGAAATATCCGGTTAACCTGTTGGGCCAAATTCTCCATCGAGCCGTTATTGTCGATTACAAAATCAGCCAGTTTTAATTTATTCCTAAGTGGGATCTGCATGCGCCTTCGAGTGAACACCTCATTTTTTAAAAAGCCTTTTCTCTTAAGGCGTTTTAATGAAGTCTCTGGGCCTGCCTTTACCACGATCAAAAAATTAATGAATTTCCTTAAATCCGCTTCAATAAGTAACGGCGCATCGATAACAATGAGCCGGTTTTTATTTATCTTTTTAATATTTTCCCTGATCTTTGAAATTATAAGAGGATGGGTTATTCTGCAAAGTCTTTCTAAATTTCGCTTACTGCCAAATACTTCCTTGGCGAGCGCCTTTCGGTCAATTGTCTTGGCTTTTCTCAATACGCCCTTGCCGAATATTCTATGGATTTTATTAATTACTGTTTTCTCCTTAAGCAGCCCGTGATTTATCCTGTCGGCGTCAATAATATAGGCGCCTTTGGCCTTAAAAAGCCCGGCTACAGTAGATTTCCCCGTTCCGAATCCGCCTGTTATACCTATTATCATCTTTCTAAACGCGAATGGTCGCGAATCTTCCGCCACAAATATTGGCGGATCCGCCAAGAACTTTGGCGGAAACGCTAATGGTCGCCAATTTATTAGCGTAAATTCGCGTTTGATTAGCGTTAATTCGCGTTAAACAAATTGTTAAAGTAGTCTATTATACAACTTGATATAATTCGCAGCCGCCGACTTCCAGGAAAAATCGTAAGTGGTGGCGTGTCTCACCAAACCCGACCAAACAGGCTTCTTCTTATAAATAGACAAAGCCCGTTTTATGGCCGCCAGTAACTCTTTCTGGCTGTATTTCCTCAAGACAAAACCATTGCCTATTTTTTTCTTTAAATCAAAATCAACAATTGTATCAGCCAGGCCTCCGGTCTTATAGACAATCGGGATGGTAGCATATTTCAGGCTAATCATCTGGCCCAGGCCGCAGGGTTCATACTTAGAAGGCATCAAGAAGAAATCAGAGCCGGCATAGATCTGATGCGCAAGAGGGTCATCGAATTTAAGATTAAGCGACAGGCGCTCGGGATATTGCTTGGCAATCTTACCAAGAAGGTCGTGATACTTCTGGTCGCCCGTACCTAAGATAACTATTTGTATAGGCATCTTACAGAGGTCTTTCATAATCCCGGCCAGTAAATCAAAACCTTTCTGCTCGGCAAGCCGTGAGACAATGCCAAATAACGGGGTTGAGGCAGAGGGTTTAAGCCCACAGGCCTCCTGCAGCCTGGTCTTATTAGCCGTCTTATCCTTTAATGCCTTGGGGCTAAAACTCTTGAAGATAAATTTGTCTGTGGCAGGGTCCCAGATCCGGTAATCCAGGCCGTTTAATATCCCGAAGAGGCTGTTTTTTCTTTTGGCCAGCATGCCCTCAAGGCCGGCGCCGAATTCCTTGGTCTGGATCTCTCTGGCGTACGCGGAGCTCACCGTATTTATTAAATCCGAAAATACCAGGCCTCCTTTAAGCAGATTTATCTTGCCGTAAAATTCCAGGGCCTCCATATTAAATAGATACCAGGGAAGGCCGGTCTTGGGAAGTTCTTCTTTGGGAAAAAGCCCCTGATAAGCCAAATTGTGAATGGTAAAAACGGTCTTGGTATTTTTAAAGAACGGGTCTTCCGCATAAAGAGACTTTAGATAGACCGGGATGAGCGCGGTCTGCCAGTCATTACAATGAATGATATCAGGTTGAAACCCCTCGCGTTTGACTAATTCTAAGGCCTCTTTACAGAAGAATGAGAACCTATCCAGGTTATCCGGAAAGTCTCCGGCCTTTGTGCCGTATAGGCCGTCGCGGTTAAAATAGGCGTCGTTTTCGATGAAATAGACAATGATGTTTTTGCCCAGGGTTTGTTGATTGGTTTTTACGGTCCTGTACTTGGGCATAACTAATCTTACTTCCACGCCCAGCTCTTCAAGGGCAAACGGCAATGCGCCTGCTACGTCAGCAAGGCCGCCGGTCTTGGCAAAAGGAACGATTTCGGATGAACAGATTAAAACTTTCACGTATCACCTCTCTTTAGTTAATGGTTAATGGTCGCATGCCACACGTCACAAGCTGTAGGTTTAAAACTTATGCCCTGGGAGATAAAGGACAAGTGCCCCCTCCTAACAGGTAAATTAATAAGCCGAATACTAATAACTGAATAAGCCAACCAATTACACAGACCCCGACAGCCCGGCCGGTTGACTTATAATCCAGGGCCTGTCTGACTGCAATCACCATTGCCACCAGCATCCATATCCCCGCAATAAGGAATATTGGCTTTGACAATCCCGGAATAATACCTAAGACTCTAATTAAACCGGGAGAGGCAGAAAAACCAAGAGTTCTTAACAATTGGCCTACGTCTGCCTTTGTCTGCGGCTCAGGAAGCAGTTTTGTCCCGATAAAGTATGTCAGAAACGCCCAGACATACCAGGAGATTAAGGCGGCGATTGTCCCGAATAGGATTATGCCTATACCTCCTTTGGTGATTATACTCCCCACACCGGCTGCTATGCTTGAGAGGACTACCACTGTAGTGGCCTGTCCCATTGCATTTTTATCTGCCTCAACCTCTTCGTATAAATTCACGTCCAACTTCGCTGCGCGTATCATCCTGTTCCATATATCCGCCATCTTCTTCCTCCTTCAATGAGCCCCTGCCGCTTTGATTCGCTTTGCTCGTCAAAGCGAATCAGCAGGGGCGAATTGAATCCACCGAAGCCAAACACGAGAAGTATTTTGGCGAAGGCGGATAATCAATATGTTGGTTAACCAATTAGCCTGTGAGCCGATTATTAATTCCTAATTCCTGAACCCTAATACTTAATTAATTCCTAAATTTCTAATTCCAAAATTCAAAAATATTCCCATCCCCTATTTTTGTTTGATTTTAATCCAGAAACTACCATCCTTTGTCAAAAAATCATCACATAGAATTTTATATTTAAAATGGTACGGTTCTTTATTTAAGAATTTAACTTTTAAAGTCGGGTGCAACATCAAACCAGAATTCCGTCTAATTTTCTTTGGAAATTCATAGTTGTACTGCTTATTAACAAACATTGGAATCCAGCCATCATAATCTTTAACTTCTATATTTTCTGGGATAAATAATATAAAAACAACGGATTCAAGATCTTTGTTTTCGTCATTCCAAATACCAATAAAGATATTCTTCTCAAGTGAATCAACTTCTAAAACCTGTTCATTTTTAATATATTCAACCTGATCCATTGAATTAAAACCCAACTCTCTTCCATAAATAGTGAATAGTCTAGTGCGAGGAGAGCGTGCATATGCAATAAATTTATCTAAAATTTTATGTTCTATCGTTTCTCTCCAATCTACTTTATAATCAAACTTCTTGCTTGCTATTAATCCTAATGTATATATAACTGCACCGAGAACTATAATTCTTCCAATCGTTTTAAAATAATTTTTAAAAAATTGACGTAACAATCTCCCAAAGAATTTTATTAATCTCCAAAGTATTCTTAATAAAGTCATATGTTTATTCCTCTTGAAAACTTTAGATTTTCCTTCTCTCTTAAGAATGAAGCTGGCGATTATTCGAGCGAATGGAGATTTTAGCCAAAGCAGCTTGAGCATTTTCGGGAATCCGAACGTGGAAAGGTTCGGATGGCGAGGATGTTCGCGAAGCGATCCCGAGGCAAAGCCGAGGGATGAGCCCGTCCTGGGGCGGAAGCCCCGACGAGCGAGTTCCGCAGCCACCGAAAATGCGAAAGACCTTTGGCGTGCCCCAAAGGGGCAAAATCGACCCTGAGCGAGAAAATCGCCAGGTTCATTCGACCCTCTCCATCTCCAGCCAATTCTTCCCCACCTTCAAATCCACCCTTATCGGCACGTCTAATTTTAAAACGCCCTGCATCTTATCTCTTACCAGCTCCACTACTTCATACAACTCCTTATCCGGCACCTCGAATAAGAGCTCATCGTGGATCTGTAAGACCATCAGGGTTTTCAAAGATTTATTTTTAAATTCATTATGGATATTAATCATTGCCAGTTTTATCAGGTCACTTGCCGTGCCCTGGATAGGGGTATTTATTGCCTGACGCTGGGCGAAACCCTGGACTGCTCTATCAGGACTGTCAATCCCCCGGATATAGCGCCGGCGGCCTGAAAGCGTCATCACATACCCGTCTTTTTTGGCCTTATTGATTTCACCGGCCATATAGTCTTTGACCTTGGGATAACGCAGGAAATAGGCGTCGATAAAACTGGCTGCCTCATCCTGGGGAATCCCCAAATCCCGCGACAGGCCAAATGCGCTCATCCCGTATACGATGCCGAAGTTTATGCGTTTGGCGGTATCACGCATCTCGTCTGTCACATCTTGCTCCTTGAGATTAAAGATTAATGAAGCGGTAATTTTGTGGATATCTTTATCCTTCTTAAAGGCAGCAATCAATGTGTCGTCCTTTGAAAGATGCGCTAAAATTCTTAGCTCAATCTGGGAATAATCCGCGGATAAAAGCCTTGACTTAGGACTTGCTACAATAAAGGTCTTGCGGATTTGCCGGCCAATCTCGGTCTTAACCGGGATATTCTGCAGGTTCGGCTCACTTGAAGAAAGCCTGCCGGTTTCCGTGGCTACCTGATTAAAGGTGGTATGGAGTCTGTTGGTCTTCGGATTTATTAAAGGCAGAGTCCCATCAATATAAGTAGATTTTATCTTGGTAAGCTGGCGGTATTCTAAAATATAGGCGGGCAATTCATGTTGAGCGGATAATGCCTTTAGGACCTCCTCATTCGTTGAGGCCCCGGTCTTGGTCTTTTTTATTACGGGCAGCTTCAATTTCTCGAATAATACATTCGCCAGTTGCTTGGGTGAATTGATATTTAAGGGCTCACCGCTTAACTTATAAATGTCCTCGATTAATTTCTTTAATTTCAGGTTGAGTTCTTTGGATAATTTAACTAAAAAGCCTCTGTCAACGCCTATGCCATTAGTCTGGACGTCGGCCAGGACCTTACTTAGCGGCAGGTCTACGTTAAATAAAAGTCCTTCTAATTTATCGCGGGTCAATTTTTTTTCTAAGATAGAGGAAAGTCTATAAATCAAAGAGGCCTTATTGGCGGGGTTTACCGGCTCGCTGAGCCTGATATCAAGGTGGTCTAAGACAAGGCCTGAAAGAGAATAATCGGATTTTCCCGGGTCAATCAAGTAGGCAGCCAGCATCGTATCAAAGCCATTTTGGCTTAAGTCTAGTTTTCCATCATCTAATAAAACCATGGTCGATTTTAAGTCATGTCCGATTTTTTTAATCTTCGCATCCTTAAAAATGCCGAGCGCATTATTGGAAAATTTGCCCAGCTCATAGACCTCGTCTTCATCCAGCGCCAAGAATAAATTAAGGACATCCGGATTTAATCCCTCGAAGAGATCCCCAGACTTTAGCCCGAGGCTCGGGAGGGAGCCACGGCCTTTAGGCCGAGGAAGCTCCACCAAATCCGAAACACCGTATTCAATATAAAAAGCAAACACCTTGTTTTTGCTGACTCCTGTCATTAAATCTTTTAATTGCGCCTCGTTTTTTATCTCTCGGATTCTGGGCTCATTTTTTGGGGTTTCATCGGCCGGCAAGGCCTTCATCAGGCTCTTAAATTCCAGTCGCTTAAATATCTTATAGAGGCTGTCGTGGTCGGGCTTTTTAATCGCAAGGCCCTTTAAATCAAATTGTACCGGGACGTCTTTTCGAAGCAGGGCCAATTTTTTATTCAGATTGATTAAAGATACATTCTCTTTAATCAAATTCCTTAACTTTTCCTGTTTAACCTCTTTGTAATTAGTAATGAGGTTTTCTACGCTGTGGAATTCTTTAATGAGTTCACCGGCGGTCTTCTCGCCTATACCGCGCACGCTCGGGATATTGTCTGAGGCATCGCCCATCAGCGAGATTAAATCCGGGATCTCTCCGGGGGTAATCCCGAAACGCTCTCTTACGGCCTCAGTGTTATAAAGCGGGCCTTCTTTATCTTTAAAGGGGTTTAATACAAAAACGTTTTTATTAACTAACTGCAGGATATCTTTGTCTGAGCTGACAATAAAGATATCAACATCTTCATCTTTAAGCCTCTCGACCAATGTGGCAATAACATCATCCGCCTCAAACCCCTCTTTTTCCAGGCAGCGGAATTTATAGTAAGAGATAATTTCCTTAATAACCGGGAATTGGCTGGACAATGCATCCGGAGTAGGCGGCCGGTTAATCTTATAGTCGCTATATTCTTTCTTCCTGAAGGTCTCTTTAGAGACATCAAAACAGACAGCTATATAGTCGGGTTTATTTTCTTTTAAGATCTTATTCAAGGTATTTACAAACCCCAAGACTGCTCCGGTAGGCTGGCCGAGTGAATTAGAAAGGTTCTTTATCGCATAATATGAGCGGAAGATTAAAGAATGAGCGTCAATTAAGAATAATTTGGGTTTCATCTGGAATTTATTTGGATTTTTCTGCTAGGAGTGAAATCTGGTTTTTATTAGCATATTCGGAAGCGTAAAACTGGCCGGAGAAATTAATGACTGAGCAAGATCTTGGATGTAGCTTTCTGTAATATCTTTTCCGCCTCTTTGTTTTTCGGCTCAATGACCATGGCCTTGTTTATTTCCTTTAAGGCGTTGACGTAGTCTCCTCTCTGATAAAACTTCTTTGCATTTTCAATATAGACTCTTGCGCCGGTAAAATCGTCCCTTAATTCTCTTTGCCTGAGGCCTTTGATATCGTCGATAAGAAAATTTGCCTCCATCTCTAAATACATCTTTTTGGCCTGAGGGTCGAGCTCACTGATTGAGCCTAAATGCAGAAGCGATTCCTGGGTCCAGGGATCGTTAGTTTTGCCTAATTCAATCCTCTTTTTAAAATAATAGGCGGCGCGCATAAGGTCGCCCTTTCTCTTATACAAAAGGCCTAAATTAAAATAAGGGGCGAGCAACTTCGAGTCAATGGCAATGCTTCTTAGGTACATATCTTCGGAGTCTTTAAATCTTCCCAAGGCCTCATAGACTACGCCTAAGTCATTATAGACCGAGGCATTGGTTGAATCTAAGCTTATGGCCTTTTGATAGCATTTAATAGCATTAGGAAGGTCGCCCCGTTTTTGGGCGGCTAAACCCTCATCACGGTATGCCGAGACCTTGTCTTTAAATAGCGTGTCAGCGCCAGCAATAGCCTGATTTAATAGGGCAAAAACACCGATTAATAGGATTATTTTTGGAATGTATCTCATTTTGGAATATGGGCTTATAATATCACAAGACCTTAAAGGAGTCAAGTAAAAATAAGCCTAGATAATGGCAGGTAGGCTCAATGCTGGATGTTCTACTTTGGTAAGATAATTTAAGAGCTCTTCGCTTGAAGTGGCATGGGTTTCATCGCAGATTTTATCAATTAAACCGGGATCACCTAATTCCTGGCAACGCTGTTTTAGGCGCTCGCCCAGTAGTTCCTTTAACTCCTTGGGCATCCAGATAATACGCTTTAGGCCGCCTTCTGCGGCGATAAATTTTTTGCTGACGATATAGAGCTTACCGATACCCAAGAACCCGGGAGTCTGCACCCCTCCCCCGACTGAACCTGCAAGGGTAGTAAAGGTCATTCCGCAGGGAGTCATCCCGGGATAATCACGATGTACAATCATAAACCCGTTGGCCTCAGGAATTATGGCCACAATACATTCAAAACAACCGCAGGAGGTCTGGGGTGAAACCATAAGCGAATACATGCTCACAGTATTAACTACCTTATTGGATTTAGCAAGCACAAAATCATTAATATTCTTCCACTGGCCTAATTTCAGGTCCTGTGCCTCACCTTTTGCTATGGGCTGGTTCGGACCGGTCGGCGTAATTTCAAAAGAGGCCTTTCCGTCGAGCCACGAATACGCACCGCATAAGCCCAGCCGCTCCGGAGTAATAACACAGACATGATTCGGGGCAAAACTCTGGCAAAGCGTACATGAATAGAATGTTTCAACGGACTCATCAGTCATGCCTATAACACGCTCATCGCGTTCATCAAAAGTTTTCTTGGCTTGCTTAATCAGTTTTTCCACGTCTTCTTGTTTGGTATATAAATCTACGGCTACTTTGTCAACGATAGCGCCATATTCCTGATGAAGCATGGCATGAAAAATCACGCCAAGATGCTTCAGGCGGAAACCTTTCTTAAAGGCATCCTGACTTACACGAATCCAGTTCATATCGCGCTGGCCGATATGCATAATACCCATGGCATAATTGGTAAAACGATGAATCTGGCGCTCCAAAATCGGCTCAAAGTCTTTCTGCATCTTACGGCCGGCAACTTTGACGATAATGGCAAGCGGCATGGTTTTACTGCTTTCGGGCAATTTGTCGATGTCCGCTCCACTTAAATTAATCTGGCCGTCCTCTATCTCATTTGAATCAACACTCTTAATAAACTCCATTGCAGTTGAGGCCTTGCCTCCGAATTCACAATAGAGCTGTTCTTTTCTTACCCGCTCGCCTTCAAAGGCAGCGGCATAGGGCACGGGGATGGGTACCGAAGAAACCTTTACTTTAATGCCCCTGACCTCGATACAGCGCGCTACTATCTTTTTGTAATCCAGCTCCTTGACCAATGCCTCATAGGTAGTTACTCCCGTAGGCTTGATCTCGGGAATATCGGTATCGGCAATTACCGGAAAGCCCATGTTGATGGCTCCGGCGCCGGTTGCATATTTAAAATCATCAAGCGCACCCAAAGCCAAACCAAAGGCAAAGACCCTTTCCTTGGTATACAATAAACACTTCTCGGCCTGGCCGGGTTTTAGGCCGCCGAAGGTAAGAGCGCTTCTTATTGCCCAGTCTAAAGGATAAATCGCCGAGATAGTATCGCGTCCGTAGGGTACAATATAATTATCCCAGCCCATCTGCACATCTTCCTCGATTAGCTGGTCGATTATCGAACGGCCGCCTGAACTTGAGCCGACAAAAATCAGGATATTCCTCTCCTGGAGCTGCCTGATTATACTAACCGCGGTTTTATTATCGGGTGCGGCACCCAGTATCGCGGCAAAACCAGGCATACGCCCATCAACTAACTGGATTCCCAAAGAACGCATCACAGTATCAGTAAAAAATCCATTACAGGCCTCTTGTGGCTCCTGTTTATATAGATAACGTAACGCCACAATTATCTCTTCGGCAAACAAAGTCGCAACACCGGCATCTAAGGTATCGCCCAAATAAGGCAGGTTCAGTTTCTCCGACGGGAGCTGGGGCAATAAGGACTTGGCATGTTCTAAGACCGGTTTTATATCTTTTAAGGTTTTTACCTCGACACCCAAAAGAGCATTGATCAAAGGTAGATAAAATGCCGTCTCAGGAAACCCGACCTTGGTGTCGGGTGCGTTTTCAGTAATGGCCTTATCCAGAAACTGCTCGGCCTGTTTTACGATACTACCTGCCCCTCGGATCGCGGAAGTTGCAACTATTTTTGACATAATGTCGCTCCTGGTATAATCGCTTAAGGGTTAGGAAGAGATAGTATGGGTCAGCATGGGTTAGTAGGGGAGTTAAAAATTTTCCCCTTTCTAACCCCTCCTATCCCCTGCTAAACCTTACTAACCCCTAAACGTGTTGTAATTATTATGGACTTTATAGTATTTCTCTTAAACCAAGTACATCTGGTCTTTCTCTTTTACTCTATCCATAATACTGGCATAACTAAAATTCTCATCTAGCAGGCGGTCTTCTAGATCAGAAATATCAATACGCTCTTTCATCAGGCGTAAAAAGATACCGCTGTTTTTTACATCGCCGACTGAAACCATCCCTACGACACGATTCTCTTTTAAGGTAATCTTACGATAAACAGATTTTTCTCTATCTAGGTGCGACAACTCCTCGAAACCCGGCTTATCTGAACGTTTTATTCCCATAGAAACTATTGCCAGGCCAAAGAAATCCACGGCATTCATGGAAACTGAGCCGTCATATTCAAGATTTGCGCCGCTTAAATTCTGCCCGGAGATCTTGCCCTGTTCAATGGCATTGGGCCAGAGCGCATTAATATAGGCGCCACCTTGGATGAGATCATTTGCCTGGCAGACATCACCCGCAGCAAAGATATTGGGAATATTTGTAGCCAAATTGCGGCCCACTAAAATCCCGTATTCGGTCTTTATCTCGGTATCTTTGACTAAATCAATATTCGGCTCAACGCCCTTTCCCACAATCACAATGGATGAGGCCAGAACCTTGCCTGTATCTAACTTGACAGCCTTGGCATCGCCGTTTCCGATAATCTCCGTGACATCTCGCCCGGTTAAAATCTCAATGCCATTTTCTTCTAACACTTCCTGGATCAAGTCCCCTGCCTGTTTGTCGACGACCTGGGAAAGGATCTGGTTGGATTTTACGATAATCTTTACCTCAAGGCCCTTTTTCTTGAGACCGTAAGCTGCCTTTATACCGATAAGGCCTCCACCCAAGACGCAGGCGCCTTCGGCAATGGGGGCAATCTCTAAAATTTCTTTGGTATCTTTTATGGTACGAAAACCAAAGACCCCGCGCTTATTGGTGCCTTTAATATCCGGCATGGCCGGGCTTGAACCAGTGGCAATAAGCAGGCTGTCGTATTCTAATTTGGTATTATCCAGAAAAGAAACGCGGTTTTTTTTAGGGTCGACTTTTATGACCTTTTTATTTAAAATTAATTCGATATTCTTCTCTTTATAAAAATCAAGGCCCCGGTAACTTAATCTATCCTCGCTGATTTCGCCAGATAATAAATACGAAATAAGGCAGCGATAATAGGCGACGGGGTATTCTTCGTCGGTAATGATGGTAATTTTGCCCTGGCCGTCATTTTTTCTGATAGCCTCGGCTGCGCTCGTGCCTGCTGCTGAATTTCCTATAATAAGGTAGTTTTTCATATTATTCAGCTAAAAAATATAGTCATGATTACAGAGATTATCCCGTACAATAGAAAATATTTAGCGGGATCCCGCAAAGCGGGAAAAAATAGATTACGGTGATTAAAATTCATTTCAAAATCATTGGAATCTTATAATAAATCACTGAAATCATTTTAACTATTCTTCTAAAATAATCGCCTTAGTAGGACAGGCGCTGACACAGGCAAGTTTTCCCGTATCAATGCATAAATCGCATCTTAAAGGAATTTTTTTATCTTTATCCGGTTTTATCGCCCCATAAGGACAGACCATCACGCACATCCAACAGCCTACGCATTTATCTTTATCGTGTAGGACCTGCTTTTTGTCGAAATCAAAACTAAGCGCTCCGGCAATACAGGCATCTACGCACTTGGGGTCCTCGCAGTGCCGACAGCTTAGGGGAAGATTGAATTTATCCGACCAGAAGACCTGAATCCTGGCCTTGCTTATGGGGACTTCTTTTATGGCCTTGGTAATATCACTATCTTTGGCGTGGCTTAAACTACAGGCAACCACGCAGGATTTACAGGCCAGGCATTTTTTTAAGTTATATTTTACTTTTTTCATCAAATGAGGCCCAAACTTACGGAGTGATAACAAACGTAAGTTTGTTGGCCGAATTTGACCCGCCACTAATTAATGGCGGGTATACTTCGCAGACGTCCGCCACTGAACCAATGGCGGACTACAATTTACGTTCACTTCGTTCCGTAAATTGTCTGCTCATCATACATCATCGGGCTCAGATTAAGCGCCTTGCGCTTTTTATTGATGTGTTCAATCATAAGAGAAGCCATAGTATGAGGATCATCGGCAAATTCAAAGCGGCCGCCTACTATATTTTCCAAATCTTTGGTCAGATAATTGGTGAGATTCTGACTGCCCAGGGTGGCAAAGGGCTGAGCTCCAAAAACCGTATATACGCCTGAGGCCACAAAATAAAACCCGATAGTAATGGCCTTTTCGCTCATCCATTCAGGCGCACAGCCTGCTGCCGGAATATCCGATAAATCCTCACCTAGTCCGCCTTCTTTAATCACTTCGCAGGCAGCGGTCAAAATCCGGGAATTATCCACACAAGAGCCAAGATGCAGAACCGGAGGAATCCCCACTGCCTCGCAGACCTCACGCAAACCGGCTCCTGCATATTCTTTGGCTGCCTCAGGAACTAATAAACCGGATTTTGCACAGGCAATCGCGGAGCATCCCGTCTGTAAAACCAGGACGTCATTTTTAATTAGTTCTTTGACTAATTCAGTATGAAAATAGTCATGGGTTTGCTTGGGATTATTACAACCCACAACCCCGGCAAGCCCACGAATCCTCCCGCTAATAATCGCTTCATTAAGAGGTCTGTAACTGGCACGGTATTTGCCGCCTAAAATCTTAAAAACAACCTCTCTGGTAAAACCTGCTACCAGATCCATTTCATGTTTGGGGATATTCACCCGGTTTTTATTACGATTTTGGAAATTATCGACGGCGAGCTTCATTATCTCCTTGGCGGTTTCATAGGCCTTCAGAGGCGTAAACTCGATGTGTTTTACTCCGGGAAAACGCGCCTTGGGACTAGTGGTTACAAGGATAGTATGAAAACAATTAGCCACTTCATTAAGCGCGGGCATAATGCACTGAACATCAACCATCATCACCTCAACTGCTCCGGTTACGAGCGCCAACTCTTGCTGTAAGAAATTTCCGGCAACCGAAATACCATGACGCATCAGGACTTCATTGGCTGTGCAACATATTCCGGCAAGATTTATGCCCTTGGCGCCTTTGGCTTGGGCGAGTTTAACTAACTCCGGATCTTGCGATGCCTTTACTGCCATCTCAGATAAAACCGGTTCATGGCCATGCACCACCACATTAACATAATCCTCTTTTAAAACGCCGAGGTTCACTTTCCCTCTTATTGGCTCGGGACTGCCCAGCATGATATCCTGTAAATCCGTAGCAATCATTGACCCGCCCCATCCGTCGGAAAGCGCACAACGCATCCCAGTACTAATAATATTTTTATAATCATTATCCACGCCCATATGAGTAGTGTGTAACAATTCTACTACTTCTCGGTCGACACCGCGCGGGGTAACCTCTAATTTTTTCCAAATGGCCTGTCTTTTTTTGGGTGCGCGTTTAGTAAATACCAGGGTCCCTTCTTGTTTTCCGAATTCCAGAAGGGCCTTTTGCGCCAATTCCTTGGCAATCTCTTCCTTGGGCCGGTTCGTATTAATATTAAATTCGGCTGCCACTTCTTTTAATTTTTGTTCGTCCTGAATCGCATAATCGTGGCTATGGCCTTCGCTTACCATAGAAAGGCTATGGGCAACGTCCCGGCCATGGTCAGAATGGGCAGATGCACCGACAGCAATCTTTCTGGCCAGGTTTCTGGCTGCAATGGTATCGGCATTGGCGCCGCATACGCCAACTTGCGCGCCCTCGCCAAAAGGGTCAATCCGGCAAGGGCCCATGTCGCAGATAGTACAACAGACCCCTAACTTGCCAAAACCGCATTGCGGCTCTTGGGATTCTAATCTATCCCAGGCAATTTTGACATTTTCATCCTTAGCCTTCTTGATCATCTCTTCTGAGGCAAGGTCGATTGATTTTTTGTGATTATCCATGTTTGTTTCCCCCTTAAAAAACACAATGTAAAATTCCTAATTCCTAAATCCGAATTACTAATTAATGCCTAATATTAATTAGAAATTTAAAAATTAGATATACTGCTCCCCGTTAAGCAATTGATGCATTTTAGGAGAAAATCTCCTATAATAGCATCATGGAAAGGGGGAGCCAATGAAATACCGCAAATGGGATCCAAAGACCAAGATGCAAATTGTACTCGAAGGCCTGGAAGG
>JAZDFF010000036.1:0-2357 GCA_043808095.1 Candidatus Omnitrophota bacterium | reverse complement strand
TAAGGCCCGCCCGGATATTCCAACCCGAGTATTTTTGCTACTTTGTCAAATGCCTCGCCGCAGGCATCGTCTTGAGTAGAACCTAGAACCTTTATTTTATTGAAATCCTCAACATAAAATAAAGTCGTATGTCCCCCTGAGACAATCAAAGAAACAAATGGTTTAGCTATTTCTGCTGTATCTAGAAAACTTGCGTATATGTGGCTATGGAGATGGTTGACGCCAAAAATAGGAATTTTTAAACTAAAACTTAGCGCCTTTGCAAAAGAAGTTCCTACAAGTAGAGAGCCCGGCAGGCCAGGCGTATCGGTAAAAGCGACTAACTTTATATCCTTCAATTTAATCCTGGCTTCTTTAAGAGCCAAGTCTGCCGCACAAACAATAGTCTCCAGCTGCATCCTTGAGGCAATCTCAGGGACTATTCCGCCGAATTTCTTGTGCTTATTAAGGCTTGAGTTTGTTTCGCATGAAAGAATCCGCCTGCCGTTTTCAACTATTGCTACCGAAGTTTCATCGCAGGATGATTCTATCCCCAATACATACATATTTTTCTATCCCCTATTTAACTAAATCAGAAACAAAGACAAATTTATACCCTTGTTTTGTTAATTCAGGCATTACTTCTGTTAAGACCTCCAGCGTAACATGGCGGTCGTGGCCGATACCAATTGCCTGGCCATAAAGATTTGCTTTATTTTTCAATTTATAAATCTGTCTTTTTATGTACTTAGCGTCTTCTTCATTATCAAGAAATACATCTCTTTTAGCGAAATTAATTTTTATTTTTTTAGCAAGTTGGGCGCAGACTGTATTTGGGGATACAAGGCTGTCTAAGAAATAAAGGCGCCTACTTTTTAATTCGTTCATTACAGTTGTCATAACAACTTTATTGCTGGTAAATTTTGAACCCATATGATTAGATACGCCTTGGCAATATTCGACACTTTTTAAGTCTTCTCCAATAATCTTGGCAATCTGTGTACTGTTCATAGAGGTTAACAAGGTGTTTTTTTCCAACCTATATTTTTCATAAGGTTCCATAGGCAGGTGTAGAATTACCTGAAATCCTAATTCATGTAATTTTCGCGAGACAGCTGTTGAATGGCTTAAACCGGGAAGAACCGACATTGTTAAAGGATATTTTAGTTGGATAACTATATCTCAGGTATTCGGTTGGTAGCCCCAATCATCGATCACAATCGCAATTTTACCTTTTGGGATTAGAGTTACTACTAAAGGTTTCTTGGGCCTCTTAGGCAGCAAAAAAACAATTGCTATCCCTTCCAAGATAAGTAAAATCAATAATACTATAATAATGATTTTATACTGTTTCAACTATTGTTTACCCCTTTGTAAATTATTACTGCTTTTAGGATATCAACCGCGCGCATTAATTGATTATCGGTTTTAAATTTCGCTATATCTTCTTTACTTAATCCTTCCTTTGCGCTCTTTTCTTTATTTTCTAACTGGTCAAAAACCTCTTGGGGCTTTCCGGCCCCAATTTCTTCTTTAGCGGCAATTTCAATTTTTCCTTCTTCAACGGTAATATCCGGAATAACGCCTTTGCCATGAATCTGGGCTCCGGAAGGCGTAAAATATTTACTTGTCGTTAACCGCAGCGCGGAACCATCAGACAATGGTACAACTGTCTGAACACTTCCTTTGCCGAATGATTTTACTCCGACAATAATGGCACGTTTGTAATCTTGAAGACAGCCGGCTACAATCTCGCTGCCAGAAGCAGACCCTTCATTTATTAGTACTACCAAAGGTATGTCAAGAATAGGTTTGTTTGCCTTTGATCTAAATTCCAGGTTTTGATTAGTAATTCTTCCCCGGGTTGAAACAACAACCTTTCCTTTATCGATAAATTTTTCACTAACTGCTACTGCTACATCAAGCAAGCCCCCCGGATTATTGCGTAAATCAAGTATCAAGCCGGTCATTCCCTCTTTCTTTAGTTTTTCCAACGCGGTATTTAAATCATTCGCGGTGTTTTCTCTGAATTCCACCAAACGAATATAGCCGATACCGTCATTAATGATCCGCGCGTCTTTAATGTCTTTGATTTTAATGATATCGCGAACAATTTTAAAATCCAAGAGCTTCTTTTCCGATTCTCTTAAAACAATGATATTCACCGGGTCCCCCGGCTTACCTCTTAATTTTTTAACAGCGTCGGTTAGAGTGATATCCCTGGTTAATTCGTTGTTTATTTTTACAATTCTATCATTCGTCTTTAAGCCGGCTTTCCAGGCAGGTGTATCTTCTATCGGAGTAATTATGGTTAAAAGGCCGTCTTTTAGGGTAATTTCAATACCCAGCCCCCCGAACTTACCCTCGGTATCAACCTT
>JAZDFF010000035.1:0-57204 GCA_043808095.1 Candidatus Omnitrophota bacterium | reverse complement strand
GAAGATCCTACAACTTTTAGAAAGATAGTTGAATCGGTAAAAAAATAGGCGAGGACATAAGTTATGGAACCCTATATTAAGAATTTAAGTGACATAACTTATTTGTCCGAACCTACCCAGCACTTATTTCAATAAAAAGTTTCGATTTTAAAGAATAGGAGTTAACGGGATAAACTAATATATAAAAATAATCCGGCATCGAAAGTGAAATAAGTGCAGGGTCAATTCGCCCCGACGTATCGTCGGGGCTCATTGAAGAAGGAGCTTAGCATGGAAGAACGAAGGATATGTAAACGCGAAAAAATCGCCAATCCCCTGCAATATCGGGATAAATCTTTCAGCGCCCGAATGGAGAGTTTTACCCGGGATCTCAGCCTTACCGGAATGTGCTTTTTCTCCGAGAAAGAACTCAGGCCCGGCAGGGTCATCAGGATAAATCTTTATAATGAGCCGCGCCTCTCTTTAAGGAAAATCAAGGCAAAGGTGGTCTGGTCGCAGGCATTTAGCGACCACCTGGGTAAAGGATATTTTAACGGCGCCAAATTTGTGGGCTAAGACATGTTAAAGCAATTAGGCAAGAGATTAATTTATTTTTTAAGAATTACCGGTCAGATTTTTATATTTTTCATTGAGACCTTCAGCCTTCTATTACGCGGCAAGATCCGGATGAAGGAATTAGCCAGGCAGGTCTATGAATTAGGGGTAGAGGCCTTTCCGATTATCTCTTTGACCGCCCTGGCAACAGGCATGGTCCTTGCGGTACAGGCGGCAGTGGTCTTGACCCGATTCGGTGGCAGGCAGTATATCTCCCGGCTGGTGGCCCTGGCCCTGGTAAGAGAGCTCGGGCCGGTTTTAGGGAGCATTATCTTTGTGGGTAAATCCGGAGCCAGGATTTCAGCTGAGATAGGGGCAATGAGTGTCAATGAGCAGCTTTTAGCCACGCGCACCTTAGGGATTAACCCTATGGACCTTTTTACGACCTCCCGCGTGCTTGCCTGCCTGATTGTCCTTCCGATTTTAGTCTTTTGGTCAGAGGTCATAGGGATTTTCGGAGGCCTGGTAATTTCGATGTTCCAGGAGAACGTAACGGCATTTTCTTATCTTAATGAGACTTATAATTCCCTGCGCCTGGTGGATTTCTTCGGTGGGATGGCAAAGACCCTGTTTTTCGCCCTGGTCGTGGGAATAATCTGCTGTTATAAAGGTTTTAACGCCAAAGGCGGCTCTGTCGGCGTAGGCAAATACACTACCGAGGCAGTAGCGCTCTGCACAATTATAATCATTGTCTCAAATTTTATTTTGACCAAACTAATCATTACCTTATGGGGGTAAAAGATGAAATACTTAAATACCTTAGTTAAAATCGGCTTTATACTCCGCGGCCTGAAAACCGCGCCCTTCAGGGCGCGGATAAGATGTGGCCGCTTGAGTATTCCGCCTTTGGAACTCCGGGCTTTAGCCCGGGTGGGCTCCATTATATTTTTAGGCCTTGTGATTTTTGGCTGTGTAAGTTATGCCCCGGGTAAATTCAGGGGCGATTTTCCCGTCAAAGAGGACAGCTGGATTAGAGAGGGCGAACCCCTAATCTTTGAAAATAAGCCCTGGCACCCTACAGAGGATATTGAGATCCTGCTTGATTCCGAGATGGACCTTATGGGAGTTTATAAAAACGTGCCTTTTTACGTGGAGAAAAGGCAGATTAAGCCGTTTGACCGTATTTACTCCAAATTTGGCAATCACCGTTATCGCATGTTTAAGCAAAAAGAAACGAATGATTAGGATTGAAAACCTCACGAAATCTTTTAACCACCATAAGATATTAGACGGCATCAGCCTCCAGATAAAAGACGCAGAATTTTTCTGCCTGATGGGCGCAAGCGGTCAGGGCAAGACCGTGTTTTTAAAACATTTAATCGGGCTGTTAAAGCCGGATTCCGGCTCTGTGAATATCGAAGGTAAAGATATCGCCGGGTTTAACGAAAGCCAGCTTCTTTTAATCCGCCGCAATTTCGGGTATCTGTTTCAGGAAGATACCTTATTCGATTTTATGGATGTCTATGATAACCTGGCCCTGCCCATTAGAGAACATACCAAAAAAAGCGAAGACGAAATAAGCGCCTTGATTAATACGGCCTTAGAGGAAGTCGAGTTAAAGGGCATAGAGCATAAGTCGACCCAGGAATTAAGCGGAGGCATGAAAAAGAGGGTAAACCTTGCCCGGGCAATAATCTTAAAGCCAAAGATTCTTTTCTGCGATGAGCCCACAGCCGGGCTTGACCCGGCAACGGGCCTGGCTATTGCGCGCCTGATTTTAAAACTCTGCCGGCAACTGCATACGACGACAGTGGTCGTTTCCCATGATGTAAATAATTTTTTTAATATCGCCGACAGGATCGCTATAATCGAACAGGGCAGGATTGTCGCCCTGGGTAGGAAAGAGGATATTGAGAAGTCCCAAGAGCCGTCGGTGAAAAGATTTCTTTTAAAAGACATCCGATAAATAGAAAAACAGGATGTCTGATTACAACGATTAAAAAATAGATTACTGAGATTAAAGGAAGTGATTATAAAACCCATTTACAGGCAGATAACATGAAAAATCTTCGGATTAATGATTTAATCTCTGTAATCTCAAAAATAAATCACTGTAATCAGGTATAATTCTTAAGTTTTATACCTGAAATTATACCAGGAGTCTAACATGAAACTAAAAATTGATAAAGAGGTTATTGCGGGGATGTTTATTTCAAGCGGCATCATATTTGTTATCGTGATTATATTTGTCCTGGGGGCAAAGACCGGTTTTGGCGAGGCCAAATACTACCAGGAAGTGATTTTTAGCGACGTAGGCGGCTTAAGGATAGGCGCGCCGGTGCGGCTTGCCGGAGTGGACGTGGGCACGGTTGTGGATATCGCATTTCTTAAAGATCCTGCTGTCGGCAATAAACAGGTAAAGGTGAGTCTGGGTATTTTAAAGAAATTCAGACAGGATGTTGAGCGCTGTACAGCCTATACCATAAAGACTGAAGGGCTATTGGGCGATAAACTTGTAGATATCGAATTGCCCCAGACACAGGGAGCCACTGTGGTTGTCAGGCAGGGTAATTACATTATCGGCCACGACCCGCTTGATATAAAAAACTTAGCCGACGATTTTAGCGATACCACCCGTTATTTTACGGATTTAACCAAAAGAATGATCGCAGTTACTGATGACCTTCAGGGGTTTACGCGCTCTTCAAAGAGGCTGCTTGAGAGGGTGGAAGATAGGTTAATCGAGGGTAACCTTTTTAATATATTCGGCGAACAAAAATCCCAGCAATAGCCCCTTGACTTAAGATATTTTGTTCTTTATAATACTTCAAGCCTTTCAGGGCGGTTGGCGCAGTTTCAGCCGAAGGCTTCAGCCAGAGGCTAATCTGCCTTCGGCATGAGATCCGCCTTAGGCATGAGATTCGCCTTTGGCGGAGGTTAGAAATATTTTTCGGGCGGATAGTTCAGCTGGATAGAACGTTTGATTTACATTCAAAAGGTCGCAGGTTCAAGTCCTGTTCCGCCCATGAAATTTTACTTTGCAAAATTTCAGGGGACGTGGCGTAGTCTGGTTTAACGCGTCAGATTGTCGATCTGAAGATCGGGGGTTCAAATCCCCTCGTCCCCGTTAAATTTTTCCGACAAGGAAAAATTTAACGGCACCAAGGCGAACGTCGCGAGGCGACAAGCCGAGCAGTGAGCTTGGTGCCTGCTACGTGCCGACAAGGAAAATTAAAACGGCACTAAAGCGAGCGTAATTTTGCGACAAGCAAAATAGCGAACGTAGTGCCTTCTACTTGCGATAAGGTAAGAAACAACGGGCTCTGGCGAGGCTCCGCCCGAGCCAGAGCTTAACAAGTATTGTACACCAATCACAATCTCATCTCTCAACTCCGCAATTAAAAAAGTACGTGTCCCCGGAATTCTGGAATTCACTAACTCCGAGCCTCCACCATTCAAACTGTCAGAAGCGAGGAGCCTTTCCCCTGTCACAATCCTGTCACACGAGAATCTTGGTTCGCACAACACAAAATTCATGCCGAAAGAAAACGGCCGTCGCCGTCTTTTTAGTATAATCTAAATCCCTTACCTTTTAGAAATGAAAGTGGTATAATTAAAGAAAATAAGAGGAGGCTAAACATGCCTAAAATTATTAAGAAAATATCAAGAACAGCCGGATTAGCTCCCGGAACATTAATTCATATAGGGGAAAAGAAGACTGAAAGGGCAAAGATTACAATAATTGATTACGATGAAACACGGTTTCAAGAAAAGGAATTAAACAAAGTCGAGGAATGTTTTCCCTTCAAAGATAAGCCCACAGTAACGTGGATAAACATTGATGGCTTACACGAACTCGAGATTATAGAGAAAATAGGCAATCATTTTAATATGCACCCTCTTACGTTAGAGGATATTGCCAATACCAGTCAACGCCCAAAATATGAGGAATTCGAAGATTATAGCTATATTGTTTTAAAAATGCTTTACTTCGATGAAAAAAACAATGAGATTAACGCAGAACAGGTAAGTTTAATTTTAGGGGCAAATAGCGTTATTTCCTTTCAGGAACGCCCGGGTGACGTGTTTGAGCCCGTTAGAGAACGGATAAGAAACGCCAAGGGCCGCATAAGAAAAATGGCAGCTGATTATCTTGTGTATGCCTTGGTGGATGCAATAGTCGATAGCTATTATAGTATTTTGGAAAAGATAGGCGAGGGAATAGAAAGTATAGAGGGGGCAGTTATTATTAACCCCAACCCTAAGAATTTAAAGATAATCTATGGCTTAAAAGGCGACATTATATTTTTACGTAAGTCAGTATGGCCATTAAGAGAATTAATCAGCGGATTAGTGAGATCGGAATCCAAACTAATCCAGGAATCGACTCGAATATA
Organism: Candidatus Omnitrophota bacterium; assembly: GCA_043808095.1. Classification (GTDB taxonomy): domain Bacteria; phylum Omnitrophota; class Gorgyraeia; order JAZDFF01; family JAZDFF01; genus JAZDFF01. The sequence continues at coordinate 52,273 of JAZDFF010000035.1, read as the reverse complement.
TTTGAGAGACGTCTATGACCATACGGTCCAGGTAATAGATACAATTGAGACTTCCCGGGATATGGTCTCCGGAATGCTTGATATTTATCTATCCAGTATAAGCAACAGGATGAATGAGGTAATGAAGGTCTTAACTATTATAGCTACAATATTCATTCCTATAACTTTTATTGCAGGAGTTTACGGGATGAATTTTAAATATATGCCGGAGTTAGGATGGCACTGGGGTTACTTCGGCGCTTTAACTATCATGGCAGGAGTTATCTTGGGAATGCTGATTTATTTTAAGAGAAAGGGATGGATTTAGGCAATTTCTTATGATAAGAAGAAAAATTGTTTTTTTATTTGTAATAGTTGTTTTCATTCTTGCAATAGGCTTTACTTTGAGTTATTATTTTTTCTTTACATCGACGGGTTCCGGTTTCATTACAAAGACAGTTCTTTCTAAATATGTTGAGTCCAAAGACATAGATATCCAAAAGACAGAAGGAAGTCTGTCAGATAGATTATTATTTAAAGGTATCGAAATTAAGGATCCAAAAGGATTACCCAAAGGCAGTATCCTGAAAATTCAAAGACTGGAAGTTTATTTTGCCTCTTTCAGTCCCGAAGGACTTAATGTTAAGATCGGTAACGGCAGGTTAAATTTGCCTAACTCAGAACTAATTTATTTTGACGGTACCTACAAAAACGGCTCTTTAGATCTTAACGCATATTCAAGATATGTTGATATCAGGGGGCTTTTTGATTTATTTACAAAAACTGAAAGTTTGGAAAATATTTCAGGTGAAATAAGCGATTTAGACGTTTATGTTAAAGGTTCATTTTTAGAACCGGAATTAACAGGGAAATTCCGGATTAAGAGGCTTTCGCGCAATGGTTTTTCAATAATCGATTGTCCCGGACTATTTACAATAACGCTTAAAGATATTAAAGACAAGCTTAAGGTAAAAGGCGAGATAACTGCCAAGGGCGGCACAATTTCAGCGCGTAAAACTACCGTTAAGCTCCAGCAGAGTAGAATTTATTTTTCCGGTGATCCCAAGAGGCCCCGCCTTGACCTTAAAGGGGATTCTCATATTGAAAGAGTTAAAATTAATATAGTGGTAAAAGGTACTATGGATGCGCCTGATTTGAAGCTGACCTCAGAACCACCCATGGCTCAAGAACGGCTGTTAGTTATGCTGGCAACCGGAAAAAGCTGGAAGGGCACTGAGGCCTCGCTTGGCCAGAAAAGGGTATCGCCGGATTTAGCCGCAGATTTTATAGATTATTTTGTCTTTGCCGGTTCAGGCGGTAAAATTGCTGAAAAGTTTGGAATAAGCGATATTTCGGTAAGATTTGAGAGCGAGACAAAAGGGATCGGGATCAAGAAAGAGGTATCTGATAAAGCAGAAGCAAGTTATGGCATTGAGCAGTCTCAGACAAAAGACAAAATCCCAAAGACAACTCAGAAAGTAGGAGGTGAATACAAAATCACAGAAGATGTTTCTATAGGAGGAGAAAAAGAATTAAAGCAAGAGAACAAAACTGGCCAGGCGCAAGAAAAAGAAAAGGCCGACGATAAAGTGACTATTAAATTTAAAAAACAATTTTAGTTTCGAAAAAGGAGGAAGGGATGAAAAAATTAATAATTTTAGTTTTATTTATAGGCCTTACCGGATGCGCTATTGGATTCCAAAGTATTGATGACCGGCGCCTTGAGGGCATTATGCCCGGGATGAGTAAAGAGGAAGTTGTAAAAATAATAGGAGCGCCGGTAGCGGAAAAGATAGTGACAATGGAAGGCAAACAATATGAGGCGTGGAAATATCCGGTAAAAGAATCCGCGGCAGGAAGATTTAAGCCCATCGCCTCTTCTTATTACCGAGTGTTATTTTTGGATGGTAAAGTGGCACAATGGGATAGAATAAAAACCTATGCCCAGCCTTCATATGAATTTCAGAAACCCGATGCCCCCAAAGAAGGCGTCACTACTATCGGGATTTTTAAAACAGAAGATTAAAAATTCGAAAAATTTCGAAAATTTCGCGTCAGAACTCCCTGAGAAGATTATGCCTGACTGGTCTGCCCCCGTTGAATGCCCTAAGTGTAAGAGCAAAGATACAAGGTTTGTTGAGCCGCATTATGAGAAGTCAATCTTTGAGTGTAATGTCTGCGGCTGCCGTTTTGAGATAGAAGAGGATTAAAATGCCGGGGACACATTACATAATTCAGAATTAAGTATCGTATCCCCATGATTTGTATATTAGAAGAGGCCGCGTGATATATTGAGGATTTAATTGCCTACCCATACCCTACAGAGACATTTTATATCAAAAAAAGAGATAAATGATCTGCCTCTCAAACATTACACCGGCTCTATCCATGTGATAGATTCGGACGCGAAGATGAGAGCGGCCGTGCGGTCTCTCGGCAGAGAGAAGGTCTTGGGTTTTGATACGGAGACGAGGCCCGCTTTTAAGAAGGGCGTATCCTATCCGCCGTCCATCCTCCAGCTTGCCGCCGGCGACGGGGTATATATATTCCAGATAGGGCGTATCAATTCTCATAAACCGCTTGCCGGTATTTTGGCCAATCAGAATGTGCTGAAAACTGGCATTAGAGTGTCGAATGATATAAAGAAACTGAACGATGTATTGTCCCTCGGGTCCTCAGGTTTCATCGAACTGGCAGGCATGGCGGCCAAGGCCGGAATAAAGAACGCAGGCATACGCGGCCTGGCGGCGCTGCTATTCGGTTTCAGGGTATCCAAACAGATGCAGTGCTCCCGCTGGGACGCGCCGACGCTTGCGCACGCGCAGATAGTTTACGCGGCTACCGACGCATGGATATGCAGGGAGATATATTTCGCGCTGCTCGGCATACTAAGTGGGAGGAGGAAATTCCCGAATTCTGGGGACACATTACTTAATAGAGTAAAGAAATAGGTTAGATTTTGTTCTTTATTTCCGGGGACACGCACTTTTTGCCTCGAACCCTCGATACCTTGACCCCTTGCGACCGAAGGGAAGTCTTGAATGCAATGAGGGAAAACCTTAAACCCTATAACCCCGAACACTCGCGACCGAGGCCCTCAAACTTGTTTGAGGCCGAGGGAGTCCTGAGCGAAGTCGAAGGAACCACTCGATCACTTTCTAAATAATCTCCCAAGTATTTGAAAATCTAACTCCAAGAGCGGTTTTTTAAATTTGATATCAATTTAATTTATTTTATTGTATAATATCAGCATAAAAATTATCCCCCTTCGCCCCAGCCGGCAATTTTCTTCTTGCGCCGAATAAGTTTATTCGGCATAAGCAAAAACTAAACACAAGTTTGTAGTTTTTGCTTGATCATAAAAGTATTTATGACACAAGCCAAAAATTAAGCGGCAGTTGGCAATTTTTTCTTGACTTTCAAGTTAACTTATGTTAATCTATATTGTAATTTCCTGGTAACTAAGAAAATTTTGTTATATTCGAGTTGAATTTAGAACTAAAGAATAAAAATTATAATCGTGGATTCTAATATATCAAATTACAAGATATGTTTTAGGTGTGGAGAAAAAAAAGATACAAATTCTTTTTACAAATATAAGGTAGGAAATAAGGTATATTTTCGTGGCGCTTGTAATGAATGTTGGCATAAACAGATTGTAGATTATCGAAAAGGACTTATAGTTAAGAAGCCAAAAATAAACTATAGTTTGTTAACTCGCAAGATTTGCATCAAGTGTGGAGAAAAAAAAGATACAAATTCTTTTTACAAATATAAGGTAGGAAATAAGGTATATTTTCGTGGCGCTTGTAATGAATGTTGGCATAAACAGATTGTAAAACTAAAATATGAATATTCATATAAAAATCCAATATATTTTTACTTTCATTTAATGGCCTCAGCCAGAAAACGCAAACTAGAAGTTTCAATTACGAAAGATGATTTTGTTGAATGGTGGGAGGATCAAGAAAAACGATGTTTTTACTGTAAAAGAAATTTTGATAATATACGATTTGATACTGACAAATTAAACAAAAAATTACGAAGATTAACCATAGATAGGATTAATAATAAATTGGGTTATACAATCAATAACATTGTTTTATGTTGCTATAGATGTAATTCTATTAAAGGTAATTTTTTCGACAAAGATGAAATGCTAGAAATTGGGAAAATTATACATGATAAATTTATGAGGGAAAAATGACAAGACCAGAAAAAAATAGAATCTCAAGTTGCAAGAAAAATTTTGATAAGGTAAACAAAGGATTAACTGAAAAAGACAAAAAAAGAATAGAAGCTGCAGTAAAGAAGACTGTTAAAGAGTACGGTGAAACTTTAAGGCTTCTGGGGAGAGCATAATTTCATTATGAAAAGCATTTCCGTAATGGAAGTTGAATTCATTGTCTTTAGATTAATCAAAGAGACCATGGATTTTAATGAGCCCATCCCTGAATTTTCTACGCGTTTTCCCAATATCTTAGAGAGCTGCCTGGCTGTTCCGTTTCAGAGGTTCTCTAAGAAATCTTTATATCCGGGCCTTGTGGCTAAGGCGGCAATCATGTTTTATCTGATGATTAAGAATCACCCTTTCCAGAACGGTAACAAACGTATTGCCATGACCACAACATTGGCCTTTCTCTTCCTAAATAAAAAATGGCTGAAGGTTGATACGACGCAATTGTATGAATTCGCAGTCTGGGTCGCAAGCAGCCCTGCCAAATCTAAGGATGAAGCAGTAAGAGCGGTTGAGAAATTTATTCACTCCTATTGCGTAGATTTATAAAAGAGCGGATTCCGTGAAAAGAAAAAAGATATTTTTGATATCGGCATCGGCATTGGTATTGCTGGCAGTCGCAGTAGCCGCGGGCTCTAAACAGTATCAATACCTGAAGCAGGCAAAGGCGGCCAGGGAAGTCCTTAATAAGAGAAAGGCATCCTGGCTTGAGTTCCGGGAGGAATTAAAAAAAGAGGTCGCCAGATATAAAGGTGAAGCCGGAATCGTAGTTAAAGATTTACGCACGGGCTGGAAAATCTCATTTAACGAAGACAGGTTATTCCCTTCTGCAAGCCTGGTCAAGATCCCCATAATGGCTGCATGTTTTCAGGCTGCTGCCGACGGAAAAATAAAACTGGACCAGAAAATTACGCTCAGGAAATTATCCAAGGTCTCCGGCTCGGGAATTTTAAAGAATATGCCTGCCGGCAGAAAAATTACAGTTTCCAGGCTGATTGAATTAATGATTACCCAGAGCGACAATACCGCAGCCAATATGCTCATCGACTTATTAGGGTTCGATTACCTCAATCGTTATTTCAGGGGTTTGGGCCTTGAGAAAACCAACCTCTCGCGCAAGATGATGGATTTTAGATACAGGAGAAAGGGGATAGAAAATTATACCACTCCCGATGACATGGCCTACATCCTGGAAGCCATCTACAAGAGGCGGTTATTGGGTAATGAGGCCTCCCGGCAGTGCCTTGATCTCCTGGAGCGCCAGAAGTATAACGACCGCATCCCCGCAAGGCTCCCTGCCGGGACCGTGGTCGCCCACAAGACCGGCTTAGAGCGCCATACCTGTCATGACGTGGGGATTATTTTTACCGAAAAAGGCGACCTCCTTATAAGCGTGTTGACCAAACACCCGGCTACCAGCAGGTTATCAAAGACATTTATCTCCCGCGTCGCCCTTTACGCCTATAATTATTATCAGCGATTATAAATAACAAAATTAAAATCCTTGATTTTTTTTCCGGTCTGTGGTATTTTAATCGTAAGCGGAAACACTTTTCAGAGCAAGATAAGCAGTCCTATTTATTCAACCCATATTTTCCTTCCAAAAAGTGTTTAATAATTCAGTAAGAGCAAAAAATTTACGTAGATTACTAACTATTTATTCAAAATAATTTTGGTTAATAGTACCTGCAGGCAGTGATTAGCGCAGATATCTGTGCTAATCTGTGAGCTTTTTCCGCCATAATACTTTGGCGGACCCGCTAATCTTTGTGGCGGGTATCTGTGCTCATCTGTGTAAAACGGAGGCCCAATGATTACAATTGATGACTTTAGGAAATTAGAGATGAAGGTAGCTAAGATCCTTGAGGTAAACGACCATCCCGATGCGGATAAATTATATGTGATTAAGGTTGATGCGGGCGATTCTACTAAGCAGGTTGTTGCCGGGATAAAGGGTTCTTATCAAAAAGAGGCCTTAGTCGGCCGCCAGGTCGTATTGGTAAATAATTTAGAGCCTGCCATGCTGCGCGGGGTAGAGTCGCAGGGCATGATCCTTGCTACCTCTGACGAAAAAGGTATATCCGTAGTTTCCCCTGACCGGGAAATGGTTTTAGGCAGTATTGTAAAGTGATTGTCACAAACTCCATCCGTTTAGAAACTGCCGGTGATACCGACATCATTGATATTACCCAAGAATTACAGTCCCTCTTAAGCCGCTCCAAGCTCAAAAGTGGCATGGTTAGTGTCTCAGTTGCCGGCTCAACTGCGGCGATTACTACCTGTGAATATGAACCAGCACTCGTTAAGGACATAAAGAAATTATTCCAGGACATAATTCCTAAAAATAAATCTTACCACCATGATGCCACCTGGGGCGATGCCAACGGCTATGCGCATCTTCGTTCGTCGCTCGTGGGTACATCGAAAACGTTTCCTTTTATAAACGCAAAACTATCCTTAGGCACCTGGCAACAGATAATTTTAATCGATTTTGATAACCGGCCCCGTAAGAGAGAGGTTATCGTACAATTTATAGGAGAGTAAATTAATAACTCAGTCTTTAATAGAAGCAAATAATGACTAATGCCTAAATCCGAATGACTAATTAATTTTTTAATAATTAAATGCTTAATTTTAAATTAGTCATTTAAGAATTTATTCGGCATTCGACATTAGGAAATTAGACATTTTATACTCTCTGGAAAATAATTCTGAAACCGTAGTTATTTTTTAAAGGAGAATAACAAATGCAAGACCTAAAACAGCTTGTCCCCGAAAAGGTTTGTTTAAAATGCGATATCTGTTGCCGCTTCCCCGAGAAAGAAACGGTTTGGTCGCCGGTCCTTTCTAAAGACGAGGCAGAACAAATCAGGGCTAAAGACCTGGCTAAAATCAAGGTCACTGACAACAATGGTTTTGAACTCATATCTTCTGACGGCGGTTACATCTGTCCCTGTCTTTCGGCAAAAGACAACCGCTGCAAGATCTACGAGTTCAGGCCTTTTGATTGCCAGCTTTATCCCTTTGTCTTAACGAGCGACGGGCAGAAGATATCCCTGGCCGCAGACTTAAAATGCCCCTTTATATTTAAAGGAATTGAAAGCGGCAGTTTCAAGAAGGACCTGGACTTCTCAAGATATATCCAGTATCTGAACAATCTCTTAAATTCAAGCCATACCCTGGATTATATTTCCAAAAATCCTCAATTAGTGGGTAATTACACCGAGGACATCATTATCCTGGCCAGCCTCGATAAATTGTCCAATTGGGTAATCAAGAAAAATAATGGAATACCCGAAGTTAAACAGGCTCTCCCTTAAAGATAAACCCTGGATAGATAAATACTCCTCAATAAAGGCCCATGAATTATCCAGCTATAAATTCCCCAGCCTCTATATCTGGCAGAAGCACTTTAAGTTTTTGTATCGAGTCATTAACGATAACCTCTGTATATTCGCCCGGGATAAAATCGGGGCCTTTATGTATCTGCCGCCGCTGGGGGGAAGGGTCCTCGAGAAAACCATCTTTGAATGTTTTAAAATAATGGATAGCCTGAACGTTTCGCCAAATGTCTCGCGCATAGAAAATATCGAAAAAAACGACCTCCCTTTTTATAAGGCCATGGGCCTTAAAATTATCTCTAAAGACAGCGAGTATCTCTGTAAAAGAAGCGAACTCACGGGGCTTCCCGGGAAAAGATTTAAATCCAAGAGGGCCCTGGTAAACTATTTTTTAAAAAATTACCGGTTTAGTTTCGAAGATTTCAGGCCCGGGTTTAAAGACGAATGCCTGAGGCTGTATAAACGCTGGAAAAAAGAGAGGCTTTCTAAATATAAAGACCCTGTCTACAAGGCCATGATCGAGGATAACCTTTATACGCACACAACTGCCATGGATTACTTTTCTAAATTAGGCCTCGAGGGCAAGGTAATAAAAATAGACGGCAAAATTTACGGCTATACCCTTGGCTATGCGCTGAATAAAGAAATATTCTGCATCCTGTTTGAAATCACCGACCTTAAGATAAAAGGGATCAGCCAGTTTATCTTCAGGGAATTTTGCGCCCGGTTAGACGGCTATGATTATATAAATATTATGGATGATTCGGGCCTGATGAATTTACGTAAAACTAAATTGTCCTATCATCCTTTTCGTGAAATCGAGTCTTTCATTGCCACGTCAAATAAATAAAGTTTTATTTTTACACAGATTATCACAGATTGTGCTCAAAACTTACGTTTTCACAGATTAGCACAGATATCTGTGCTAATCTGTGAGCTTTTTCCGCCATAATACTTTGGCGGACCCGCTAATCTTTGTGGCGGGCATCTGTGCCCATCTGTGGAATATACAGCAATTATTTTAGAAGCATTTTACTATACTGCCACGCGAGATGCCTAAGGATTTAGATAAAACAGATTTTGTAATCCTGGATTTAGAGACCACCGGGCTTTTCCCCGAGTCCGGAGACAGGATAATCGAGATAGCCGCCATAAAGGTCAGGCAAGGCGAGGTAATCGGCGAATTCCACTCTCTTATAAATCCCCAGAGGCCTCTTAGCATTGAGGCCTATGAGATTAACCGCATTGATGAAGGCATGATTAAAGATGCGCCTGCCTTAAAAGAAGTCCTGCCTGGTTTTTTGGATTTTATCAAAGATTCAACGCTCTGTATTTATAATGCCGGCTTTGACCTCGGTTTCTTAAACCGGGAGCTGTCCTTTATTGGGGAAAAAATCAGTGAAAATACCCCGATCCTGGATGTCTTAATCATGGCAAGAAAACTCTTGCCCGGCCTTTTCGGCTATTCGCTTAAAAATGTCGCCGCCAGCCTGAATATAGAAGCGCCGCTCCTGCACCGGGCCAAAGAGGATGTGGCTGTAACTTACAAGATATTCTTACACCTCCTGGGGCTCTTAGAGAAAAAAAGGATTACAAAATTAGAAGATATACATAACCTCTTCGGCTTTAATCTGGAGCTGATAAACCAGGCCAACCTTAAAAAGTCCGCCTGCATATTACAGGCAATCAAACTGGAGAGGAATCTAAAGATTAGGTATTTTTCAAGATCCTCATCCGAAGTCACGGAAAGAGAAGTCAGGCCTACCCAGATATTCCAGGAGAGAGGTAGGGATTATCTGGTGGGGGTCTGTTACTTAAAGAATGAAGAAAGGCAGTTTCGCATTGATGCCATATTACGGCTTGAAATCTTATAGTTATAAAGGCAGTCTCGTCGATTTATTTGAGGCATTTAAAGACGATAACCTGCCTTTTTTCTTACATAGCGGGCTTAAGTCTAACGAGCTCGGGCGTTTCTCCTTCCTGGGAGGCTCGCCGTTCTTAGTCTTTAAATCCAAAGGCCGTAACCTACAGATACAGCAAAACGGGTCTTTAAAGAAGAAGATAGGCAACCCCCTGGCCGCAATAAAAGAGTTGCTTAATCAATACAGGCTCAATGAAAGTATCGACGCAATACCATTTCTGGGAGGCGCAGTAGGGTATTTTGCCTATGACCTGGGGTTCATCTTAGAAAAAATTCCTTTAAGGTCGCAAGATGATTTGAACCTGCCTGATTGTATTTTAGGATTCTATGACCCGGTTATTATCTATGATCATAAAATGGAGAAATTGCATATCTTCTCAAGCGGATTACCCGAGAAGAATACGTCTTTGGCTAAAAAATTGGCGCAGTACAAATTAAAGTTGATTGAGGAGAAATTAAATAGATGGGAATCCGGGGTTTTTAAAAATGGAGCATCAGGCTGGCAGGCTCGATTAATCGAGCCTTCTGGTTATGCCTCTAATTTCAGCCACGAGTCTTACTTAAAGGCTATTGTTAAGGCCAAGGATTATATTAAAAAAGGCGATATATATCAGTTAAATTTATCCCAGAGGTTTAGCCTTAACAATCCAGGCGAGCCGTTTTCTTTATATAAGAATTTGGTCAGGATAAATCCCTCCCCGTTTTCTGCCTATTTTGATGCGGCAGATTTCCAGATTATCTCTTCCTCTCCGGAGAGGTTTCTTAATTTAAATTCCGGGGTGGTAGAGACGCGGCCGATGAAAGGGACCCGTCCGCGCGGCCGCGATGCCCGGGAGGACTCAGCCTTAAGGAAAGAACTTCTTGAAAGCGCCAAGGACAAGGCAGAGTTGATTATGATTGCAGATCTCGAGAGAAATGATCTAGGCAAGGTCTGCAGCTACGGCTCAATTAAGGTAAAGAAACTGCGTAATTTAGAAAGTTACGCTACCGTCTTTCAGACCACCTCTTCGATTACAGGCCATCTTCATCCCGATAAAGATGCCATTGACCTTTTGAAGGCCTGTTTTCCCGGAGGCTCTATAACGGGCTGCCCTAAAATCCGGGCCATGCAGATAATCGAGGAATTAGAGCCCACGCGCAGGTCCGTCTATACAGGCGCTGTCGGTTATATAGGTTTTAATGGGAATATGGATTTAAATATAGCCATCCGTACCATTATCAAGAAACATGATGAGGTCTATTTTCAGGTGGGCGGCGGGATAGTTGCGGATTCTGTCCCGGAATTAGAATATGAGGAGACCTTAGTTAAGGCACGCGCGTTATTTAAAGCATTATCTTTTGTCAATGAGCCGGTTGGTGTATTTTAAAGACAGGTTAATCCCCGAAAGAGAAGCCCGCGTTTGGATTTTTTGCGACGGATTTCTTTACGCGAGGGGACTTTTTGAGACCATGCGCGCTTACCGGGGAGAAGTCTTTGCCCTCAAGCAGCATATTGAGAGGTTAAAGAAAGGCGCAAAGATAATCGGCCTGAAAAACCCGCCTCCCTATTCCAGGCTCGAAGAGGCGGTTTTAATTACAGTCGGCTCATCAAAGATAAAAGAGGCCTATATCCGCCTTAATCTCTGGCAGGAGGAAAATTCCTGTAATTTTGCCTGTTTTATAAAGCCGCTTAAAAAATATCCGGATAAATTCTATAAAAGAGGGGTTAGGGCGATAATCTCTGATTTTAAAGTTAATGAGTCCTCCCTGTTATGCAGGGTAAAATCCCTAAACTATCTTTTTTATAAATTAGCCCGGCAAGCAGCCAATAAGAAGAATGCCTTTGAGGCAATTCTTTTAAATTCAAAAGGTTTACTCGCTGAAGGGGCGCATTCTAATATCTTCCTGGTTAAGAGAGATTCTCTCATCACGCCTTCATTGGAAAGCGGGTGCCTGCCCGGGATTACCCGTTCAATCGTCTTAGGTCTGGCTAAAAAAGAAAAAATTAAGGTGGAAGAAAAATTGGTTAAACCCGGTAAATTATTTAAGGCCGATGAGGCCTTTTTGACTAATTCCTTAATCGAGATTATGCCTGTTACCAGGGTAAATAATAAATCCGTCAATAACGGACGCTCCGGGAAGATAACAAACCTTCTTATTAAAAGATATCAGGAATTAGTTAAGGGTTCATAAATGCTTAAAAAGATAAAGACAGAGATAAGATTTAAAAAACCCATCCTTGCTTTGGGCGGACAGCTTAAAGCAGGTTTCTGCGTTGCCAAAGATAAATCTTTATTTGTAAACAATTCTTTCGGCGACCTCGAAGACCCCAAGAACCTTGAATTATTCGAGAAGGATTTAAGAAATATACTAAAAAACTTAAAAATTACGCCCAGGGTGATTGCCTATGACCTGCATCCTGAATATCTCACCACCAAATTAGCCAAAGGCATGCATGAGGCCGACATGAGAATTAAGCTAATAGGTATCCAGCACCATCATGCGCATATTGCCAGTTGCTATCTCGAGCATAATTTAAAAGGGCCTGTTATAGGTATCTGTTTTGATGGAACAGGCTTTGGCGCTGATGGAACTCTCTGGGGCGCAGAGTTTTTAGTCGCTGATTTAAAAGGCTATAAAAGAATTGCGCATCTTGAATATGTCCCCCTTATCGGCGGTGAGGCCGCCATAAAAGAGCCTTTACGGGTTGCCTTTGCCTGGCTTTATAAGACATACCAGGATAAAATCTCTAAGCTCAATATCGATTTTGTAAAGAGATTGGATAAAAAAGAAACCGGAATATTTAAACAGATGCTTAAAAAAGAAATAAATTGTCCGCCCTCTTCGAGTATGGGCAGGCTTTTTGATGGCGTCTCTTCGCTCTTGGGACTGGGGGATAGAGTTGATTTTGAGGCGCAGGCAGCGATAAAGTTAGAGAAATTAGCTACTTCAGTTATCGGGTTATTCCTTCGACTTCGCTCAGGGCAGGCGGGTTATCTTGCCTCACCGGCAGGCAGGCGGGTTATCGGGTATAATTATAAGATAAATTATATTAATGAGGTTTATGTAATTAGCCCTCAGCCAATGTTTAGAGAGATTGTTAAGGATTTAAGAAAAAAAGTTTCCAGAAATGAAGTTGCCTTAAAATTCCATTATACGATTATCAGCATGATGAGAGATGTATGCAGGATTATCCGCGAAAAAACTAAATTAAATTCTGTAGTTTTAAGCGGCGGAGTTTTTCAGAACAGGATATTAAAAGAGGAAGGAAGAAGGTGCCTGAGAGAAGACGGTTTTCGTGTATTGGTCCATTCTGCGTTTTCTGCCACGGATAGCAGCCTTTGTTTAGGACAGGCAGTTATTGCCAATAATCAAAGAGGATAATTAGGATGTGTCTAGCTGTCCCTATGAAGATAATAAAGATCGACGGAGATTTTGCCGTTGTCGAACTTGATAAAGTAAGGCAGCGGGCAAATATCCAGATGGTTTCCAAAGTAAGCGTCGGGGACTTTGTCATTATCCACGCCGGATTTGCTATCCAGAAGGTAGATAAAAAAGAGGCCGAAGAAACCAGGGACTTTCTAAGGAGCCTTTGAACACAGATTGTTAAGAGTAGCAAGTAGAGAGTAGAGAGATTTTGTTTTTCTCGCTACTTTATTTTAAAAGATATGTTTGAATTCTTAAGAGACAAAAAGATAACCCAAAAATTAATTGATAAGATTGCCTTGATGAGCCGGGGCAGGCACTTTAAACTCATGCATGTCTGCGGCACGCATGAACAGGTTATTGCCCAATTTGGCCTAAGAGAACTTCTGCCCGATAACCTTGAGATCGTATCGGGCCCGGGCTGCCCGGTCTGCTGTACCCCGGCATTTGAGATTGACTGGGCTATAGAGTTGGCTCAAAGAGGATGCCTTATTACCACTTTTGGTGATATGCTCCGGGTAAGAGGAAAAACTACGTCGTTACTTGAGGCGCGCTCAAAGGGCGCAAAAATAAAAGTTGTTTATTCGATTAGCGACGCATTAAAGATCGCAGATAACAATCCGGCTCAAGAGGTTGTTCATTGCGCTATCGGTTTTGAAACTACTGCCCCGACAACCGCCCTCGTCCTTCTCAATAAGGCGCCCCGGAATTTTTCCATTATCTGTTCGCATAAATTAATACCTCCGGCAATGCAGGCGCTTTTAGAAGATAAAGAGGTCCGAATCGATGGTTTCATAGCCCCGGGTCATGTCTCGACGATTATTGGCAGCAAGCCCTACGAAAGCATTGCCACTAAATACAAGAAACCGGTTGTGATCTCCGGATTCGAACCCGTAGATATTTTGACATCTATTTGGTTGGTTTTAAAACAGATAAAAGACAATAAATTCAGTTCCCAAATCGAATACCGCTGGGCCGTAAGACCCAATGGCAATCCCCGGGCAATCAAGGCGATAAAAAAGGTATTTGATATCAGCGATGTATATTGGCGGGGTTTAGGTAAAATACCCGGCTCCGGGCTTAAGTTAAAAAAGAGATTTAAAAAATTTGATGCCGTAAGAAAATTCAGCCTTAGAGAAAAAAACATTTTTGATATTCCCAAAATGTGTATTTGTGATAAAATACTCAAAGGGATTAGTTATCCGGATGAATGCGGTTTATTCAAAAATACCTGTAAGCCCGAAAATCCAATCGGGCCTTGCATGGTTTCATCCGAAGGTTCGTGTAATATCTATTATCACTACGGTAAAAGATGGCGTCTAAAAACAAAAAAAGCCAATTTAAAGACTTAGATCTTGAAATCAGTTTCTGCGAAGGGCTGCTTGAAAAGAATCCTGATTTTATTCCTGCCCTCATTGCCTTAGGCGATGCCTATACTAAAAAGAGGTTATATAAAAAAGGCCTTTTAATCGACATAAAATTGGCAAAACTAAAGCCGGCGGATGAAACCATAAGATATAATCTTGCCTGCAGTTATTCCCTTGCGGGGAAGATCGAAGAGGCCCTGGCAGAGTTAAAATCAGCCATAAAATTAGGCTACTGGAACTTTGATTATATTGAGAAAGACCCGGATTTAGAGAATTTACGCAAAGACCCGAGTTACAGCCAAATCACCCTCCTCTTTAAAAAAAGAGACCGTCAAAAAAACGCTGCCTTAAATCCCAAAGACCCAGAATTAGATTCCGCAGATTGATTCTTCAAGAGATAACATGATATCTGGATGCCTTTTTAAGAAGGAAGTCGCGGGACTGCCCTACCCATGGAATAGCGCAGCCCTGGGAGCCCTACTTTTTAGTTGGGTTTTATTAACTTCGGGCATAGCCTATGCTGCAGCCCCCGAGTATGAAATGGACTGCAGATTCTATCCTAAGAGCCATTCCTTAAGCGTTAAACAGTCGGTTATTTTTACAAATACCGGTTCTAATCCGATTAACGAGGTCTATTTTCATATCTATCCTAACCGCCAATATAGCCAACGTGATAAAAATTTCCTCTATATCTATGCCGGCTATTTTAAGATAAACCCTTTCCCGGATGGGTTCCAATGCCCCCAATTTAAGCTTAAAAAGGTTTATGCCTCTGGCGGTGATCTAGCATATAAGATAGAAGGCCCTGATAAGACTATCTTAAAGGTTATTTTAGGAACGGACCTTAAGCCGGGCGAATCTATCAAACTTAATTTAGATTTTGATTTATTAATCCCTCATGCCTATGGCCGGCTGGGCTGGCATAAGGATATAACAAGCCTTGGCTATTGGTATCCTATTTTATCCGTTTTAGACAAAAACGGTTGGCATAATTACCCATATTATCTTTATCATCGGCCGTATTTTTCGGATGCCTCTTTATATAAGGTAAGGATAACGCTGCCCGATAATTTTAAACTTGTCTCAACCGGCAGTAAGATAAGCGAAAAAGAAAATCCTGATTCTACCAAGACCATAGATATTAATACCGAATTGCCGGTAAGGGATTTTACTATTGTCCTGAGTGCGAATTTTAAAGTCCATTCTTTGGAATTTAATGGTACGAAGATTAATTCGTTTTATCTAGCCCAAGATGAATTCTATGCCAAGACCGCCGCCGAATGCGCCAGAGATACCATTGCCAATTATACCAAAAACTTCGGGCCTTACCCTTATAAAGAATTTAGTATTGTTCCGGTATATTTAGGAAACGCGGGCGAAGAATTTTCTAATTTAGCCTTTATCGATACGCGGGTCTATAAATTACCGAAATTTTTAATCCGATATTTTGATTTTTTAATCAGCCACGAGACCGGGCATCAGTGGTGGTACAACCTGGTAGGCTCTGATGAGTTTAAAGAGATGTTTCTGGTTGAAGGCCTGAATTCCTATACCGTGCTTATGCACCTTGAAGAAAAATATGGTAAAGATGCCCAGGTTATGATATTACCCAGGCCGTTTAATTGGTTCATCCCTAATTTTTCTTTTCGTTCTTCCCGGGCCAGCCGCTATATATGGCTGGCCAAAAACGGCCTGGACAGGCCTGTCCTGGGGGAATTGTCGAGTTTTCAAGAACCATCGAGTATCTTTGCCCTGGCTTATGGCAAGGGTTCGGTAATTCTGGATATGCTTTCCAATATTATCGGCCCTGATGCCTTTAATCGTTCGTTAAGGAGATATTTTAAAGAATTCAGTTTTCGCAATTCCTCGGTAGAAGATTTATTGATAATTTGCCAGGAGGAATCCGGTGAGGACTTGAGGTGGTTTTTCCAGGAATGGCTTAACACATCTAAACAATGCGACTACGCCGTAAAATCCATAGATAATAAAAAGGTCATCCTGGAAAATTGCGGTCAAATCCAGATGCCGGTAGAGACAAAGATAAAATTAAAGGATGGACAGGAATTTATTGATCGCTGGGACGGCAAATCTAAAATTAGGGAGATTGCCTTGCCCTCCGATACAAAACTCGATTCTGTCCAGATTGATCCGGAAAATTCGCTTTTAGAAATTAACAAGGCCAATAATTATTATCCTGCAAAGATTTATTCAAAACTCGTGCCATTGTATCTTCCGATATATGAGATACCTGTATTGTCGCCTTTTGGTTCCTATAATCTAGTTACCGGGCCGGAATTTTCCGGATCGGGACTGGGAGTGAAATCTAGCCTGCAGAGGACTTATGATAACGTCTTCTACCTAAGCAGCGATTATGAGTTTAATGATGCAAAAGTTGACTCCGTATTCGGCTGGCGCATTAACCATATATTTGGTCAGCAAAATAGTTTGGGCCTTGAGTATTTTGATAACCGGGATCTTGACGGAAATGACAATCTACGCGGAGGTAAGCTTTATTTCAGAAGAGAGCTGTGGCCGGCCGCCTACAACTTAACTTCCGTAAACGACCACATCAGTCTTTATTTAATACGGAATAGGGAATTTTCTGGCTCTTCAATTAAGGGGGATCTTGAAGATATCACTAACAC
The DNA here is from genome assembly GCA_043808095.1 of Candidatus Omnitrophota bacterium. Lineage (GTDB taxonomy): Bacteria > Omnitrophota > Gorgyraeia > JAZDFF01 > JAZDFF01 > JAZDFF01. The sequence goes on along the minus strand of JAZDFF010000035.1, from coordinate 35,378 downwards.
CCACTATTACAAAAACCAGGAGGCTATTGTTGGCCTGGCCTTGGAATTTGCGCGCTGTGGGCCTGAGCCTGACCCGGTAAGCGGGTTTAGATTGGCCCTAAATCAGGAAGTTGCAGGCCATTTCCTGGGCGGTAAGCAATATTTTTTAAGAGATAAGGTTGATTTTACTAAATATACAGCACTTTTACACAGGCAAAAGATTGCCACAAATTTATCCTTTGGTTGGGGATGCCCTAAGGATAAGGATTTATTTGAATTAGGCGGTTCCCGCGGTTTAAGGGGCTATGATTTAAAGGATATTAAAGGAAGCAGCTCAATGTTGGCTAATATTGAATACCGCTTTCCTTTAAAGGATGATTTAGGTATAGGGCTTTTTGATAATATATTTCGTCTTGCGGATATCCAGGGCGCATTATTTTTTGACGCAGGTAAAGCCTGGTTTGGAGATTTTCATGACACTCCTTTTAAAAAGGACGCGGGGGCAGGATTACGTTTCCATATCAATATCGGCTCTTTCTTAGAGAAAATGGTCGTGCGTTTTGATTGTGCTCAAGCGATTAATGAGCCCAAACAAAGCCCGAGATTCTGGCTGGGCATAAACCAGGCATTTTGAGACTAGAAATTAAGGGTTGACCAGAATTTAAGAAGAGTTATAATAATTATTAAGGATTTATCCGCCAGTAAGTTAGCGGGTTATTAAAGGTCAAATGAAACCCAGACTTATGGAGCGTAGCGCCCGCCACAAATCATTGGCGGGTCCGCCTAATATTTAGTGGCGGAAACATAAGTCTGGTGGTTGGATTTGATCCTTGACATCTACCTTGAATTAAATATTTTTAGGTAAATGTCAAGAATTTAATTCGCAGACGTCCCGACGTATCGCCGGGACTACAACTTACGTCGTTTTACTGCGTAAGTCGTCTGCTCATTAAAGGAGGTGGGGTATGCCAGAACAAGAAGTAGGTTCTATCACCCATTTTTATGGGCACATCAATGTAGGAATTATTGAATTAAGCGATGTCTTAAAGGTAGGCGATACCATCCATATCAAGGGCCATTCCTCAGACTTTAACCAGACCATAGACTCAATCCAGATTGAGCATAAAGATGTTCCTGACGCCAAGGCCGGAGATTTCATCGGCATTAAATTAGGACAGAAAGTCCATCCTCACGACAAGGTCTATAAAGTCAGCCCCTAAAAGACAGAGTCCCTCAGCCAGCCTTTTTGAAGAAAAAAAGACCTCACCCTAAAAAAGCAAAAACACTTTAAAAGTGGGATTTGATTCAGAGTTTTCTAAATGATAGGAAATCTGCGGGGATTCTGATCAATCTTTACCCTGTTACACCCAAAAAACCACGCTCTTTTATATTGGGAATAAATAGTATATCCCCGTCCTTTAAGACGGGGTGTAACAGGGTTTACTTTCTGCTTTACTTAGACCTCGAAAATCCTAAAAGAATATTTTGAGGATTAATTACCTGACCTGACTACGTTGGTAGCCTGGTCGCCTTTTGGGCCGCGAGTGATCTCGAATTCTACTGCCTCGCCCTCGTTCAAAGTTTTATAACCCTCTCCTTGAATAGCAGTATGATGCACGAATACATCCTTGCCATCCTCGGTGACGATAAAACCGAAGCCCTTCTGATTGCTAAACCACTTTACTTTACCTTTACTCATTGCTTATTTAATTCACCTCCTTTAATGAGTCCGCCATTATTTAGTGGCGGACGAATATAAAAACCGCAAGGAGAGTGTTTTTAACCTTGCGGTTTAAATTTTCTTTTGCATCCCTGTTCGTTACTCCACAACATACTAAAATAACTACAAAACGAGTCCAAAACTATCACTTATTTCTTGTATAATAGTAGAGGTTTTTACTAATTTTGTCAAGCAAAATTTGCCAACTGGCGATTAAATTTTGCTTGATGTCGAAAATACTTTTTCGACGCAAGAAAATTTGCCAACTGGCGATTAAATTTTGCTTGATGTCATAAAAACTTTTAGGACGCAAGAAAATGCTAACTAGCTATTATTTTCTTCTTGATGCTCCGCCTTCGCTAAATACTTAACGTGTTTAGCTTCGGCGGACAGGCGCACAGACTTGTGCGGCGCAAGGACACTACAAACTTGTGTTTAGTTTTTGCTTGATGTCTCTGCCTACGCACTTCGTGCTTCGGCAGGCAGGTGAAAATACTTATTCGGCGTAAGTAAATTATTTATGGTATAATTGAGGCTGCAGATTTAGTAACGTATAATAACCTTAAATTAAAACTGGGTAAAAGCGGTCTTAAAAAATTAAGAAGCTCTATAGATTGAGATAGTTAAACCAGACCAATTTTACTTGCCTATAGAAACATTCGAGGATATAATAAAATAAATATGGGAACATAGCATCTATATCGGATACACTCAATAAGCCTCTTTAACTATTAGCTTTTCCAATGACCAAGGAACAACTCTATAGAGATACCGTCAAATTCCTCCTCCTTACCCTCAATCGAATCTCTTTGTATTCCTTCGAACACCCTGTTGTTAAAGAGTCCTCCGAGAAGGTCTACGGACTTTTTCAAGAAATTTTGAGCCAGGAAGGCAAGATGACCGTGGCCCTGGGATCGAATCAATTGATTATAAATGGCACCATCCTCGAAGAGAAATTTCTGGGGGTCAGAGAGTTGAATGCCAGGCTAAGAGAACTGAAGGTCGATAGTTTCAGCGTAGATAAACAAGTGAGGCTGGATGAGCTTTTTAATTTTATCTACGCCCTTTCCAAGAAAAAAGAGTCTGCCGCAACCAAGGGTCCCTCGAGAGAAAAAATCATAAAAAACGGCTCAGAACATATCAAGATAAACAAAGTCCGCTATGAACAGGTTAGCGAAGGCCAAAAAGTAGTTTCTTCGGATTTAGACCAGCCTCAAGTTTCTCGGCAAGAAGTTGCCCAAAAGGAACCTCTCCCCCAAGAAGTTTCGGAACAATTCCAGGATCTTTTAAGCGGCCAGGTGCGCGAAATACTCATTGGCAAAGAATCTATTTTCAACCAGCTTGATAAAAACCCCCGGGTAATTGCCGGGCTTATCTTAGAGATCGCCAAGAAATCAGGTTCGCTTAAAGAGCTAATATCCAAATTTTGCCAGTGGCTTTTGGATAATGCCATAGACGATTTAATTAAAAAGAAAAAAGACCCCGCAAAGCTGCTTTTGGGATTAGAGAAAGAGATAAAAAAGCATAGCCATGACCCTTCGCTTCCTGAAAATATAAAATCTGAGATATCTTTAGCGCCGCCTTTATTTTCCGAATACAGCAATAGTTTAAGGCTCGAGGCCTTGGTCAATTCTTATAGCGAAAAGAAGGACTTAAAGAAATTAAGTCAGATCGCAGGTAAATTTTTAATTAAAAAAGAAGATAAATCCGAGATCCTGCCTCTCTTAGAGGAAAAATTAAGACAGAGAGGTATAACCAGCGAAGAATACAACCTGTTTTTGAAAGGCTTAGAAGGGGACAAGGAAAAGGTCAGTATCTCAAAGACGGAATACGAAGACCTGCTTAAAAAATCTAAAGAGTTTAACGAGGAGTTAGATAAGAGAATTAAACAAGTCAGCGAAGAATACCAGAAGCTAAATAGAAGGCTGAAAGATGAAAAAGAACGGGTTGATACGGTTATAAGAAATCTAGCCGATGGCCTTGTGGTTGTTGATAAAGATGGCAACGTCAATATGATGAACCCCGCCGCGGAAAAATTGCTTTCCGTTGAGGCAAAAAATCAGGTGGGGAAACCTTTGTTGGACGGAATTAAAGAAGAACACCTATTGGCCATGGCCAAAGGGCCTCTAGACGATAAGGGAGAGCACATTACCAAAGAGATAGAGCTGATGAGTCAGGATGAGACCACTAAAAGGGTATTAAGAGCCAGTAGCGCGGTGGTAGAGAACCAGGCCGGTAAGACCGTAGGTATGGTTTCGGTCTTAAGCGATATTACCCGGGAAAAAGAACTTGAAAAGATGAAGTCAAATTTCGTTGCCCACGTCTCTCATGAGCTACGTACACCCATTGTGGCTATGCAAAAATCCTTGTCTTTGATCCTGGGCAAAAACACAGGCGAACTTAACCCGGATCAGGAGAAATTTTTAAATATCGCAAACTCTAATTTACAAAGGCTGTTTCGTTTGATAAATAATATCTTGGATATGTCTAAGATCGAGGCTCACAAATTGGATTTGGCCCCCTCGTTATTTAATATAAATGAAGTTATTCAAGAAGTCGGAAATACTCTGGACAACTGGGCTAAAGAAAAAGGCTTAAGTTTGGAATTAAAAATTACGCCCCAGGATATTACAGTAAATGCCGATAAGGACAGGATTGTTCAGCTTATGACTAATATAATCGGCAACGCCATTAAATTTACGCCTTCAGGAGGCAGTATTACAGTTGAGGCAAAACAATTGACTAAAACAGAACAAGGCGTTCCCGGGGAATTTGTGCAGGTAGAGATCTCTGATACCGGCATTGGCTTACAACAGGATGATTTAACGCGCGTATTTAATAAATTTGAACAGGTGAGCCAAACTCAACAATCCGGTATAGGCGGAACTGGCCTTGGGCTTACCATTTGTAAAGAGATCGTGGAACTGCACAAGGGTCATATCTGGGTTGAGAGCCAAATAAATAAAGGCAGTAAGTTTATTTTTATTATTCCTAAAGGAGGTCAAAATGGATGACGAAAACAAGATTAAGGCGAACAATAATATTCAAGTATTACTTGTGGATGATGAGGGGGATTTTTTGGCCACAATGGAATTCTGGCTTAAATCTCAAGGATATAAAGTTGAGACGGTTTCAAGCGGCATGGAGGCCATAAGGTTTTTAAAGGGCAAAACCCCCAATGTGGTATTTTTAGATATCATGATGCCGCAGATGGACGGTATTGAGACGTTGCGCCAGATCCGGGCCTTTAATAAGGACCTGCCCGTAGTCATGATTACCGCCCACGGAGACGAAGAAAAGCGCAATGAGGCCTATAAACTTAATGCCTTCGCATTTTTTGATAAGACTAAAGATTTTTATGAGGCGGATAACATAATCCGCTCTGTATTACATTTTTTTACTAAACCGAAGAAGGATTTATAAATAAACGAAATAGCGTTTTCTAAGGAGCCAGACTATGAATGAGATCGAAGAATTAGAAAAATTAGAAATTCAATTAGAAAAAGTTCAGGCCATAATATTCAAAATCAGAAAGAGGTTAACTGATCCTCTCGCAGAGAAGGTTGCCTTTCCGCGCCAATTAAAACAGAGCCTCAAGAGCTGGAAATATGTAGAGAGACAATTGAGAAAACTTATTGTCCGCCTTGAGCGCCAGATTTAGCCCCTTCCATAAAAAATGCCCGGACTTATTTTAGAAGATGACAAGATGTGTTTTGCCTGCGGAACCAGAAATTCCGCCGGCCTTAAATTACAATTTATCTTAGAAGGAAAGACCTTAAAGACAAAATTTAGGTTTTTGAAAATTCATCAGGGGTTTAAAGATATTGTTCATGGTGGATTAATAGGTTTGGTTTTGGATGAGGTCATGGTCAATTTGCTCTGGAAGTTAAATATAAGAGCAATAAGCGCCGAGTTTAACGTCAGGCTTAGAAAGCCATGTCCGGTTGAGAAAGATTTGGAATTTACTGGTTGGATAGAGAAAGAGGATAAAAGAATTATTTATACCCGTTCCTCTGTCCAAGACGCCGAGGGCGTGATTTACGCCGATGCCCAGGCTAAATGCGTAAGAGTAGAAAAGAAGAATGATTAGGTTGTTAGGCTAGGGTAAAGAATCCAGCCTGCCTCACCGGTGAGGCAGGTATGGTAATTAGGTTAGGTCTTAAATAACGAGGGAAGACCCTAAATCTTAAACTCTAAGCCCTAAATAAATTCAAATGTTCCAAACCCAAAGCTTAAAACTCAACAATAAGAATAATTTTAGATTTAGGATTTTGGAGTTATTTAGAATTTAGGGTTTTGGGTTTAGGATTTATCTGTATAATTTAAACGGTTTACTATGAGTATTTTCCAGTCGGTAGTCTTAGGTATTATCCAGGGTGTCACCGAGTTTCTGCCGATAAGCAGTTCAGGGCACCTCATCATCGTCCCTTGGTTTTTAGGGTGGCAGGAGCATGCCTTAAGCTTTGATGTGATGCTGCATGCCGGCAGTCTCCTGGCCTTATTGATTTATTTTCGCAGTGATTGGCAGCGCCTGTTAAAAATCGGCCTCCTCCAACTGCCCAAAAGAGGCCAACGGGTATCCATAGAAAGGAAGATGCTTTTATACATCGTAATTGCTACGATCCCGGCTGCGCTATTAGGGGCCGTCTTTAAAGATAAATTTGAGGCTACGTTTAGATCTGTGATTTCTGTGGCTGCGGCAATAGGAATATTCAGTATTGTAATTTATATCGCGGAGATTTTGGGTAATCATAAAAGATATATTAAAGACCTTAGCTTAAAAGATTCTGTCTTGATCGGCTTGTGCCAGGCGCTCGCCTTTATCCCGGGCATTTCTCGCTCGGCAGCGACGATGAGCGCAGGGCTATTCTTGAATTTAAAAAGAGAAGAGGCTGCGCGGTTTTCGTTTTTGTTATCTGCGCCAATTATTCTGAGCGCAAGTTTAGTAGAGTTAAAAGATATCTTTCATCAAGACCTTTCAATGCCCAGGATAGTCTTATTAGGGGGGTTCTTGGCTTCTTTTATTTCCGGGATAATTTCTATACATTTCCTTTTGGGCTTCTTAAAGAGGCATAATTTTAAGGTATTTGTGATATATAGATTAATTCTGGCGGGTTTAATTATAGGTTTATTTCTAATGAGAAAGAGCGCATAATGCCAAAAATTATAAAACTCTCCCCTTCTACGCTGAATATCTTCGTAAACTGCCCGCGTTGCTTCTGGCTTTTAATGAATAAAAATATCAGGCGACCCCGCGGTATATTTCCGTCGTTACCCAGCGGAATGGATGCGGTAATTAAGGATTATTTTGATAAACACCGAAGGAATGGTTTGCTTCCTCCAGAATTAGAAGGCAAAGTCCGAGGCAAGCTCTTGGGGGATTTTAGCCTCTTAAATAAATGGCGGGATTGGAGGTCGACCGATTTAAAGTACCGAGACGATGCTTTAGGCGTTGAGCTTTCGGGGGCGCTGGATGATTGTATTGTTGAAGATAACTTATATTCTCCGCTTGATTACAAGACCAGAGGCTTTGCTGTCAAGGAAGACCCGCGTAAGTATTATCAGCTTCAACTTGACTGTTATTGCCTTATGCTTAAATCAAAAGGCTATAAACTCAAGGGCCTTGCTTATCTGGTATATTATTATCCCAAGAAAGTCAGTGAGAACGGACTGGTTTCTTTTAACATCGAAGTATTTGAAGTTACGACTAATCCCGAGAATGCCCTGAAGGTCATAAAAGATGCGCTAAATACCTTGTGCGGGACTATACCTAAGTCCGCCGTAAATTGCGAGTACTGCGGTCTGGTCCAGGCGAGGTGTCAAGAAAATTATTCTCTGTTTGGATGATGAATAAAAAACTTGTCCTAATTTATCTTTCGCTAATTGCTGCCGTATTTTTTTGTTGTGGCAATATAAGGGCAGATGTTGATTCAGACCTTTCGTATCTCCAGTCTCAATTAGAGCGAAATAGAAACGACACCGCAAAGATAAAAAATGAATATGGCCAAAAGGTTAAGGCCCTGAAACGGTCCATTGCTTATAAGATAGAAGGATTGAAAAGAATGTACCTTGAAAATCTAAAACGGCTCAAAGACGAAAGGATTAGGCTTATCCAGCTCAAGAAGGATGCACAGGATTTTTTGGCCGCAAGGGAGGCCAAGAAAATGCGAAGTCAAATGGCCAGATAAGATTTTTTAAAAGAGGGAATTTTAAGCATAAAAAGATATGGAGAACATCCCGGGTAAACTTCATGAATTAATCTCAATGTTAAATACAACGCTTTCTTCAAGAAGTGAGCTAGCCATAGCAGTAGCATGCTTGGTTATATTCGTGCTTTTATTTATCCGCTGGGGAGCTAAAAAGACATGTTCGTTCTCCATCGTTGTCGTAATGACTTTAATATTGTATAATGCTATAAAACTCTTGTTATTAAATTACTCTATAGATACAGAAGAAGGCACCATTGCCACATTAATCAGATTTTTCACTTACTTTTTTATTGTCGTGTCTTTTATCTATTATTCTTTTTTAAGTCCGTAATAATTCTTACGCAGATGATCGCAGAGTAAAATAAAGTAGAGAGATTTTTCTCGCTACTCTTGGTAATCTGCGGGATACCAACGATACCCCGATATATTAAAGATGAGAAGGGCACTGAAAAGACATGCGTCTTGGCTAAAAAGAAAGATCCTTGAGCATCCCATAATGAGCGGCCTGGTATTTTTTTACTGGCTCAGGGGTCTAATTGAAACCGCATTTTCTTTAGACCGGTCATACAAAGATTTAATTTGGCTAAGTTTATTTGCCGTGGCAGGTTGGTTTATTTTTATATTCTTGACACAGGTATTTAAAGAAAAAAAGATTAAATGGTTTTTCAGAAGATGGGTGGTTTCGCTTTTATTAGTATTTGTGCCGCCTTTGGGTATTATTCTTCTTTGGATGGGCGCAAGATTTTCACGCTCTACCAAGATTATATTGACTGTTGTCTTTGGAGCCACTTTCTTAATTATCCCTGTAATTGTTAAGAAAAGTTATATTAAACTGGTTAGCCGTCCGGCAGTAGATAGGATTTATGAGATGATCAACCAGCCCAGGAGGACTACCTATATTTCAAAATTGCCGCAGTCATTATTAGAAGAAGCGAGGCTTTCAGTCTTAAATAAAAGATCAAGAAGAGAATTAAAAGCCCCGGAAATTATTAAAAATTTTAGCAAAGGAATTCTCACCATTAACACCTATGATAAGAATAACGAACAGCTCGGATTAGGAAGCGGATTTGTGGTTAACAACAATGGTTTTATTGTTACGAATTTTCACGTTATCCAGGATGCCTATTCGATTAAGGTAAAGATCAATAATGATACCTATATAAATGCGTTTCTGGTGAAGGGGGTCCCTGAGCAGGATATAGCGGTCTTAAAAGTTGAAGCTAAAGAACTCATGCCTCTATTTATCGGAGATTCGGATGAATCCGAGGCGGGTGAAAGGATTTTTGCCATAGGAAATCCCATGGGTCTTGAGTTATCCATTTCAGAAGGGCTGATCAGCGCGATCAGAAGTAAAGGTAAAATGAAATTGTTTCAGATAACCGCCGCACTTTCCGCCGGAAATTCCGGAGGCCCGATTTTTAATAAATTTGGTGAAGTTATTGGGATTGCTACCTTAGCCAGCTGGGGGTTTGTCCAAAATTTAAATTTCGCCGTACCCATAAATTATCTTAAAGAGATAATTAAAAGCGCAGATTCAGTGAAGAAAGCAAAAAATAAGAGAAAATAAAATGCATTACCCCGACGATGCGTAGGGGCTCATTTGAGGAGATAAAAATGCGCAGATGCAAAATTTGCAATGTCCCATTAGAAGGCATCTTAGGTAATATTGCTCGCAGTCTATTTAAGGTAAGGGTCTCGAGTCAGGGTTCTGATACCTGCAATAAATGCGAGGGCCAGAAAAGCGCGCCGCCGATTCAGGGAGCCAGAAAAGGCAAATACAGGTGCCAGATATGCGATAGAGAAATCGATGAAAACGTTGCCCTTGCCCATGTCAAGGCAGAGGAATACCTGTTGGGTCTGATTAAAAAAGATCACCCTCAATGGAAAGAGGATCAAAAAACCTGCCATAGATGCATTGAATATTACAGGCAATTAGTCAAAAAGACAGAGATATAATATGGCGTTACAAAACTTAGATTTAACATGACAACATCTGTTACCGCCAAAACCGCAAAAACCCGCTAAAACGCTAAAATTTTGGCGTCTTGGCGGTGTGATTATCTTTAAACTACGTTTTTGCGCTTTGGCGATTAAAAAAGTGAACCGCAAAGAACGCAAAAGTAGATAACTATTAAAAACACCGCAAAGTTCGCAAAGATTTTTTTGTGGTTTTCCCGTTCTGCATTTTACAACGAGACGGGATCCCGCTACGGCGGGAAGCGGTGTAGGTATTGCCAAAACTGATTTTGCGCTTTAGCGATTAAAAAGGAGGTAGTGATGAAAAAAGTTTTGTATTTTATGCTAATGTTCTTATTTTTATTTGGCTGCCAGAAATCTACTACAGAGAAATCAACAGCTGTGCCATCTGAACCAGCTCAAGACATGAAAGATGTCTCATCTGCCAAAGAAATTAAAGTATTTAATGTATACCAAGACAAAAGATCTCCGGATAACCACTTCATTCCTTCGGGCTGGATGGGAGATTACCAAGACGTTAATTTTAATGATGCCTGGATGGATAATCCTCATGGCGGTTCGACCTGTATTAAAATAACCTATTCCAACAAAGCCACCTCCGGGGCACGCTGGGTAGGGATGTATTGGCAGGAACCGGCCAATAATTGGGGTAATATTCGCGGAGGTTTTAATCTCTCCGGTTATACAAAGCTTACCTTCTGGGCAAGAGGCCATAATAGAGGAGAACGCATCGAGGAGTTTAAAGTCGGGGGCATTACGGGAGAGTTTTCTGATTCGGATGCAGCCGGCATCGGCCCGGTAGTTTTAGAAAAAGATTGGAAGCGGTATGAAATTGATCTTACGGGAAAAGACCTCTCGCATATAATAGGCGGTTTTTGCTGGTCGACAAATCTCGATGTTAATCCCGAAGGAGCCGCATTCTATTTAGATGACATTCGTTATGTCAAATGAAGACACAATTTACGGAACGATAGTGTCCGCCAAAATTGCTTAAAGCAATTTTGGCGAGATCTCGCCGAAGCTGATTTTAAGCGTAGGCGGAAACGTAAGTTTGCTGGTCGAATTTACCCCCACACCAACTTTTGAAAGGGTATGGGGTTTCAGTTAGAAGGTTAATTTTGTAATTAAAACTAATTCTATACCTCTAGCCTTATTACAAAAGTTGGTGTGGGGATTCAATTCGCAGACGGACTAACGTCCTATAATTTATGTCGTTCTGCAAACTCCATAAATTATCTGCTCATTGAAGGAGTATAAAATGTTAGAAGAAAAAATCTTAAAAGATTTTAATGAGGCAAGAAAACAAAAAGACCAAATCATGGCCTCGACCCTAAGTTTTTTGAGGGCGGCATTAATAAATGCGGCCATTGAAAAGAGAAAAAAGAGCCTTGAAGATTCCGATGTGATTTCGATTTTGAAACGCCAGGTAAAAGAACGTCAGGATTCGATTGAACAATTTAAGAAAGGAAACCGCCTAGATCTGGTTGAGAAAGAGACGAAAGAACTTCAGATCCTAAAATCCTACCTGCCTAAACAACTGACCGAGGCAGAACTACTTCCAATAATTCAGGAGGCACTTAATTCCACCGGCGCAAAGGATATAAAGTCGATGGGCATGGTTATAAAAGAGGTTATATCGAAAACTAAGTCTCAGGCAGACGGCAGCCTGGTAAGTGAGTTAGTAAAAAAGGCCTTAACAAAAACCCAGACCTCCTAACCAGCTTCGTCAAATGATTGTTTCGGTAAAGGTTATTCCGAAAGCCAAGAAGGCTCAAATAAAAGAAGTAACCGCGGGAAATTTTAAGATTTACGTAACTAAACCAGCTTTAAAAGACGAGGCAAACAAGGCAATGCTTGAGTTATTGGCTGAATTCCTTGGTGTAAAAATAAAGAATTTAGAAATCACAAAAGGCAGGCATTCCCGCAATAAACTCGTCGAAATAATTAAATAGGCTTTATGCGGCAAATAAATAATCGCCAGAATCTTGCGCATAAATTTACTCAGCCGAATTCCCCCACGAGAATCCTAAAAAATAAAAACCTCCTCATCAAGATAAGTAAAAGAATAAAGTATTCCACCACTAAAGTAATTAAATAATATTATTAGCGATGCGAGATGAAAATAGTAATTTAAATTGCGGCATTGTAGCTATAGTAGGCAGGCCCAATGTAGGTAAATCAAGCCTTCTTAATTATATTATTCAAGAAAAAGTTGCCATTGTCTCAAAGGTCCCTCAGACAACCAGATTTATTGTAAGGGGTATATTGAATGACAAGAGAGGTCAGGTTGTCTTTGTAGATACCCCTGGCCTTCATTTAGCCAAGGACAGGCTTGGTAAATATATGAATGTTACTGCAAAAAGCGCCCAGGAAGGAGTGGATTTAGTATTGCATCTGGTGGATTCAAGCAAACCTGTAGGCCCGGAAGAAAATATGATAGCCAAGAATTTGGCGCATATAAAAACCCATCTAATCTTAGGGTTAAATAAAATAGACCTAGGAGCAAAATTTACCACTCAATATATCGAGCTCTATGAGAGGATTAAAGGAAAACCAATCGCGCAGTTAGTAGATTCTATAACTGTCTTGCCGCTTTCAAGCCTTAAGGGAACTAATGTAGATAAACTCCTTGATGTCATATTTTTAAAATTACCCAAAAGCCCCGCGTATTATCCTCCGGATATAACCAGAGATGAACCACAAAATATATATATCGCAGATATCATCCGTGAAAAACTTTTTGCCTGCATGCGCCAGGAAGTTCCGCACTCTTTAGCCGTGTTGGTGGAGGAGATCAAGCAACGTCCTAATAATTTGGTCTATGTTAAGGCCAGCATCCTTATTGAAAGAGACAGCCAGCGTAAGATCATTATCGGTAAAGACGGCTCGGTCTTGAAGTCAGCCGGCACAAAGGCCCGTCAGGAATTAGAGGAATATTTTTCAAAAAAAGTCTACCTTGATTTATCGGTTAAGACCCAAGAGAAATGGCGTCAGGACCCCGGCGTCCTAAAATTATTGGGGTATAGCCCATAACCTATTAATCTTTGCATAACTAATGCACGAATTCTCACGAATTGCATACCAATTCTCACGAATAAATTCCGATGACAAATTCGTGTTTATTCGTGTATGATTAGTGTTCATTCGTGTTCCATTGGTTTTGCCATTATCAATAAAGATATGAACTCGGCTTTTAAAAGCAGTAGGATAAAAGAATTCCTGATAGTTTTGTTGATTTTTGTATTTAGTTTTTGGCTTCGCCTTGCCTTTATATCTAAAGGCCCGTTTCATTTTGATACCGTGTTGCAGGCGCAATTAGCCAGCGACTCTCTTCTTAGTTTAAGGCTGCATTATCACCGTGCCTTCGGCTATCCCCTGACTATAATCTTAAGCGCGATATTTATTTTTGTTTTTCGGCTGCTGGGAATTGTTGACCCGATTTTAAGCGTAAATTTTCTGAGTGTCTTTATCAGTTCTGTAGACGTTGTTATTTTCTACTTTTTAGTGAAGAATTTAATCAATGCAAGATGCGCATTATTTAGTTCTTTAATCTTCAGTCTATTCCCTGCATTTTTATCTGTTTCGACCTTCGGCAACAGCCATTGTCTTTCGATAATGTTTGTGCTATTGTCGGTTAATCAGTTGGTGATTTATACAAAAAATTACCGGCTTAAAAATTTAGTTTACTGCGGCCTATTTCTGGGTTTACAGGGCCTGTCTCGGCCTCAAGATACATTGATAATCCTGCCGGTTTCTTTAATCTTTTTTGTCTGCCACAGAGACCTTAAGAAAGGAAGATTATGTTTTGATAAGTCTGTTTTAATGCGCTATCTGTTATTTCTTGCCCTCATTTGCCTGCCGCTAATTTTTTATATCTATATGATATTTACCACCGGAACAACCCAGTCATTGTATCTTCTAAGGCAGGCTAACTACCTTGGTCCTATAAGCAGGATGCTTGCTACCAGCGCCCGATATACAGTTTATATGTTTACCTATGTCAGCTTTATTATCTCCTTTGTCGGTATGGCCACTTTATTTAAATACCAGAGGCGGGTCTTTTTCTTTCTCGTCATCTGGTTTTTGAGTTTATATCTTTTTTATGGAAATTTAGCTAATTTTGATGCCAGGTATTTAATCTTGGCAGTTTTGCCCCTGATTGTATACGAGGGGTATGAGCTTAGTCGACTGTTTACCCAAAACCGCGTTGCCTGCTCCCTTTTATTTGCCTTTATTTTGTTAAATATGTTTTTAGTGATGTACCCAGTTTTAAAATTAAGGCATGAATATTGCCTGCAGGAAGAATTCGCAAAACTGGTTGCGGCAAAGACTGCGGATACATCCCTTATTATTGCCCAGGACGAAAGACTATTTTTGGGTTATTATACCGAAAGGCATTCCATAATTGCCCCCGTAACTTGTAATAGGAAAGAGATCCGGCAGTTTCTCGTTGATGAGATAGATAATCAACTAAGCAAAAAGAATGAGGTTTATATCGTTGATTCGACTTTTGCCTATGACCATTGCGGTTTATTGGAAAGAGAGATATCTAAAAAATACAAGATTGATACCGTAGCCTCTTGTATAAATGAGACATGGCATCACACGACAGTCGTGCCTTATCTATTTACACAAGATTTGATTCTTGGAAATAAGAGCTTGTATTCGAGCTTTTATGCAGAGAGGTTATATAAAATTACTAAAAAGGTAACCGCAAAGAACGCAAAATAAGGTAACTATTAAAGATACCGCAAAAACGCAAAAGAAAAATTTTGCGTCTTGGCGGTGTATAAATTATTAAATCAATTTTTGCGTCTTGGCGATTAAAGGAGCAAATTAGAATGGACGTTATAGAAGCCATAAGAAAAAGGATGAGTGTGCGTAATTTTTTGGACAAACCAATTGGAGAGGATAAACTCAAATTAATTCTTGAGGCAGGGCGTCTTGCGCCTTCAGCGAAAAATATCCAGGAATGGGTTTTTGTGGCGGTAAAAGATAAGCTTACCCGTCAAAAGTTAATGCAGGTAGCCAAAAACCAGGCCTTTGTGGCAGAGGCCCCTGTAGTAATTGCCTGTTGCGCAACCGTCACTGACTATAAAATGACCTGCGGGCAATTGGCTTATCCCATAGACCTGGCTATTGCCATTACCCATATGAGCTTAGAGGCTACAGAATTAGGCATAGGGTCTTGCTGGGTTGGCGCATTTTATGAAGACCCTGTCAAAGAGGTCTTGGGGATTCCTGGCGATGTGCGCGTGGTCGAGCTACTTGCCTTAGGCTATGCCAAGGCCGGCGGCCAAGGAGAGAGACAATCAAGAAAGGCCTTAGGCGAAATTGTCCGCTGGGAACATTGGTAGAAGATATTATGCGCCTTGCAAATAAATAACGCTTCAATGTAAAAATCAAAGTGCCCCTAGAAATTGCTCGCCCTGCGGGCAGGCAATTTCAGAGACTTAGTCCTGGAAATTCTGCGAATTTCTCAGGGCAAAGATCAAAATTATCCCGAATGTAGTAATTTCTTAGGTTATTCTTTCCCGAAAGAAGCCATTCGTAGAAGTAAATCATCGGGATCCCGAAGCTATACAGAAGCGGTTGATTCATTCGGGACGGGATCCCGAAGTTACACTACTAAGAATAGCGACATTCGGGACAATGTAAAATTAAAAATTTTAATACTCTTTATCTTTTTCCATTCATCTTTTTTATTTAATTTTTTGAATTTTGATATGTCATTTTGATGTTTGCTTTTTGATATTTAAATTTTCCCGCAAAAGCGGGATCCCGCCCCATAGAAAACTTTTGGCGGGAAAAACAGTAGTATTATTTAGTTAACAGAGCAGTATGGTTAATAAAAAAAGGTTAATAAGCCTTACCCAAAGATTGCTGCGCATTAAATCCGAAAATCCGCCTGGCGAAGAGTACGAGATTGCCATGGAGGTAAAAAAAGAATTAGGATCCCTTGGGCTTGAAGTTAAGACCTATTCCTTCTTAGAGAAACGGCCCAATGTCGTTGGTATATTAAAAGCAGAATCTGCGCGATGTTCTCTGCTTTTAACCCCGCATCTGGATACTGTGCCAGCAGGAGGCGGCTGGAAATACAATCCTTATTCGGCAAAAATTATAAAAGGGAAAATTTACGGCCGGGGCGCAACTGATTGTAAAGGAAATCTTTCTTCCTGCCTTGAGGCGATAAGAAGCCTTGTTGAAGATGGGATAAAACTAAATTATAATCTTATCTTTGCCGCTACGGCTGACGAGGAGGCGAGTTCTAAATATGGAATCATACCCTTATTAAAGAGGATACTCTTAAGGCCGGACTTTGCGCTTATCTTAGATGCCAGCTCTTTTGATATCATTGTAGCCCAGAAAGGCCTGATTCATTTTAAGATAAATATTTCCGGCAAGAAGGCCCACGGCGCTTATCCGTGGCTCGGCGTAAATGCGATAGAAATCGCCTCAAGAATAATTAATGACTTAAAAAGGTTAAAATTTAAATACAAAGCCCATAAACTGCTTCGCGGCCCGACGATAAATATCGGGACAATTGTCGGAGGGGATAAGGTGAATATGGTTGCGGACTTCTGCGAATTCAGCGTTGACCTAAGATTTTTACCCGGGATGAGCCGGGATAAAATTCTAAAAGAAATAAAAAATATTATCTTGCGATATGCCGGGAAGTTTAAAATTGAGATAGAGAGCATGCAAGATCCTTATGAGATAAATAAGGATAATCCCTTGGTTAGGGGGTTGATTAAGGCAGCAAAAAATATAAAAGCGAAATCCCGTCTTAAAGGCTCTGAGGGAGCTACAGTTATCACCTTCTTTAAAAAAATGAATATTCCGGCGATTGCAACGGGTTTTGGCGCCAAAGGCACCAGTCATGCCACAGACGAATATGCAAGGATTGATGATCTCTATCGGGGTGCAAGGGTTTTGGTAGAGTTTTTAAAGAATTTTAACAATGCCTGTATCTGATTGATACAACAAAATTATTAATATTACACAGACAATAACAGATTATTAAGAGTAGCGAGGAGATAGCAGAGAATAGAGAGATTTTTTAATTTTTTCTCGCTACTTTATACTCTCTACTTTATCTTAGTCTGTGCCCATCTGTGTATCGCAATTTTTTTAATGAAAATCAATTATAAGCTCGCCTATTTAAAATTAAATTCAAGCGGCCTCTTTGATGAGCGGATAGATAAATTGTATAAGATTTTAGAAAACTGTACGCTCTGCCCGCGCAATTGTCGTGTCAATCGCCTAAAAAAAGAAAAAGGATTTTGTGGCGCCACTGATGAGTTGGTGGTCTTAAGTATTTATCCGCATTTCGGCGAAGAGAGTGAATTGGTCGGCTCTGGCGGTTCAGGAACTATATTTTTAAGCCGATGTAACTTGGGCTGTTTATATTGCCAGAATTATGAGATTAGCCATTTAGGAGAAGGTCAGGCGATTTCAGAAAAAGAATTGGCGAAAAATATGCTTCGTCTACAAAAGCTGGGTTGTCATAATATCAATTTAGTTACACCCACGCATTTTAGCCCGCAATTAGTAAAGGCAATAAAGTTTGCCATTGAACTTGGGCTTCGACTGCCCATTGTCTATAACTGCGGAGGATATGAAAATGTTGAGACGGTCAAATTATTGGATGGCATTGTTGATATCTATATGCCGGATATAAAATATAGTCAAAAAGAGCCGGCAGAAAAATTCTCAAAGGCGCCGGATTATTTTGAACACGCGAAAGAGGCGGTCTTAGAGATGTATAGGCAGGTGGGCGATTTAGAGGTTATTGATGGAATCGCAGAGAGAGGCTTACTTATCAGGCACTTAGTTTTACCCAATGACTTAGCCGGCTCAAAAAAGGTCTTAGAGTTTATTGCCGAGGAGATTTCCAAAGATGCTTACGTAAACATTATGGACCAGTATCGGCCGCAGTTCCAGGCCTTAAGCTACCCAGAATTGAGTCGACGACTTACAGAAGAGGAGTATAATAAGGTAATAGAGATGGCAAGAGAATTGGGGTTGCAGAGGGGGTTTGCATAATAAGGCAAGGAGGCCGGCATGACAGACAGCATTAGCGAAGAAAAAATGCCCATAGCCCCACCTTTGAATGTCTTAAAATCCACTACGGTTACCAAGAAAGCAGGGTGGTGGATGGCGGTGGTCTTGTTTGAATCCTGGGGCAGAAAATCAATCGGCGTATATCTCTGGCAGAAAAAAAAAGACGGCTGGAAAAGGAAACAGAAGTTTAATATCCACAGTTCTGATAAATGGAAGGCGATTTCTGAGGCGGTTTCAACTTATCTGCCGGAATTATAAATTCCGGAGTTGACTTGGGAGCATTTTTATGATATTTTTATCAAGCATAATCACTGTAATCATAATTAGAATCTCCGGAATCATAAAAATATGAAAACAAAAATTAAGATTGATAAAAAATTGAAATTTAAAAACCCTGTTTTGATTGCCGGCTGGCCGGGTATGGGCAATGTGGCTATAAGGGCAGCAGTCTATTTAAAGGATAAATTAGCGGCTCAGGAATTCGCAAGCTTTGACTGCGAGGGGTACTTTTTTCCCCAGGAGGCCTTTGTGGATGAGGGCATAATCTCAAAACCCTGGTTTCCCAAGGGAAGATTTTATTTCTATAAGGACAAAAAGGCAGTAAATGATATTATCATATTTATCTCAGAAGCCCAGCCCGGTTTTGAAAAGGGCTATAACTATGCCCGGGAGATATTAAACCTGGCCGAAGCTTTTAAGGTAAAAAAGGTTTTTACCTTTGCCGCTATGCCGGTTGCCATTGATCACTTGACTGCTCCGAAAGTCTTAGCCGCGGCTACCGAAAAAAATAGTGCAACTTGGTTTAATAGCCAGGGTATACAGATGATGAAGGCAGGCCAAATCAGCGGCATGAATGGTCTTTTGCTTGCGGTAGCCAAAGAAAAAAAGATGAGCGGCTATTGTATTTTAGGTGAGGTACCTTTATATACTATCCAGATTGAAAATCCCAAGGCATCTTTAATAGTTCTGGAGGCGCTTTCGAAATTGCTTAAGGTAGACCTTGACTTTGCCGATCTTAAAAAACAGGCCAAAACGATGGAAGAAGAGATCGAGAGATTAATCGATTATTTAAAGGTCTCGGGAGAAACTCAAGGGCCCATTGGCGAAGAGGAGATAGAACGTATCAAGAAGAGCCTCGAGTCTTACACAAAACTTCCCGAATCCGCTAAGGCCAAGATCGAAGAGCTTTTCGAACATGCAAAAAAAGATATCAAAAAGGCAAATGAGTTAAAGATAGAATTAGATAAATGGAATATTTATAAAGAATACGAAGACAGATTCTTAGACCTTTTTAAACAGATAGAGAAAAAGGACAATTGAAAGAGTCTGTGTATAATTCCCGCCTTAAGTCAAACCTTAAACCCGCATTTTAAAAATATATTCATGGGTAAGACAAGATATAAATTAATCATCTTCGATTTAGGCAATGTAGTAATTGATTTCGACCACTGGATCGCCACCAGGCGCCTTTTAAATTTTACGCATGCCGATTTAAAGGAAGTCTATAATTTTCTTTTTGATTCAGGTCTCACCCAAAAATTCGAGGCAGGAAAACTTACCGGCTATCGATTTTTTTCGCTCTTAAAGAGAAGGCTCAACTTAAATATTAGTTACAGAGATTTTGTACCTGTCTGGAATGAGATTTTCTTTGTTAGCCCCCAAAATAGAAAAGTCCATAGATTTGCAAGATTTCTAAAAAGAAACTACCGAATAGCGCTTTTATCGAATATAAACAGGCTTCATTTTGGATATATAAGAAAAAAATTTCCACAAGTTTTAAAAATATTTTCTAAAGCCATCCTCTCTTATAAGATAGGTTTTATTAAACCCAACCCTCTGATTTATAAAAAGGCATTAAAAATTTATAAATTAAGACCGCAGGAAGTTGTCTATATCGATGATCGTAAGGAACTGACTGATGCGGCAGCGAAATTATCGATTAACAGCCTGCATTTTAAAAATGCGGCTAAATTAAAGAGGGATCTTTTCTCTCTAGGAATCAAGTTATAAATAGAATATCTTACCTTACACAGATGGGCACAGATATTGCCAACGACATCTGTGCTAATGGTTCGACTTCGCTCACCATTAGTCCTGAGCGTAGTCGAAGGACTAATCTGCATCTTTTCCCGCTCACAAGCGGGATCCCGCTGGATTTTTTTATTTTGGTGTGGGATAATCTGTGGACATCTGTGATTATTTATATGGGGATAAAGGTTTGAGCCAAAAGGATATTTTCACCAAGATTATTCCGATTTTAAAAGAAGAATCAAAGGCCTGGCCTATGCCTTCAGTCAGCAGGGTAGCGCTTGATTTTAAAAAAGACCCTTTTATTGTTTTGATATCCTGTATCTTAAGTCTGCGCACCCAGGATGCAACTACTCATGCTGCCTCAGAAAGATTATTTAGAAAGGCCCATACACCGTCGGGAATTTTAAAACTTGCTCTTCGGGATATTGAAAAGGCAATTTATCCGGTTGGTTTTTATTATACCAAGGCGAGAAATATCAAGGAGATTTCATCTACAATCATCGATAGGTTTAAAGGCAAGGTCCCATATACCTTAGAAGGGCTCCTTAGCCTAAAGGGCGTAGGCAGAAAAACAGCAAACCTTGTTTTGACTGAAGGTTTTAATAAATACGGCATCTGTGTTGATACGCATGTGCACAGGATTTCTAATCGCTTAGGTTTAATTAAGACCAAGGATGCATTTGGCACTGAGATGAGCCTGAGAAAAATATTACCCCGGCGTTTCTTTAAGGTGTATAATCCAATATTGGTGGCCTTTGGGCAGAATATCTGCAGGCCTGTTTCCCCTTTGTGTTCGCAATGTAAGATTAGAGGGTATTGTAAGAGGGTTGGGGTGGTAAAATCCAGATAAACAATTTATGGAAAGAATCCAAATCGGCCATGGTAGCGGCGGCAGGCTTACTCAAGATTTAATCAAAGGCGTATTCTTAAAGCATCTTTTAAGCCCGGCCTTGAATGAATTGACTGACGCTGCCAGGATAAAAATCGGCAATAAATCATTTGCCTTTACTACTGATTCTTATGTGGTAAAACCCCTGTTTTTTCCCGGAGGAGATATCGGAAGTCTTTCCGTATTCGGCACAGTGAATGATCTCTTGATGATGGGCGCAAGGCCGCAGGCGGTATCGCTTGGCCTTATTATCGAAGAGGGGTTTCCTATTAATTTATTAAATAAGATTACCGCCTCGGCCTCCCGGGCAGCCAAACAAGCCGAGGTAGAAATTGTTGCTGCCGATACCAAGGTGGTCGGTAAAAACGAAGCGGATAAGATATTTATTAATACCTCCGGGATAGGCGAGATTATTAAAGGGATCAGGCTTTCGGCGAAGTCTATCCGGCCGTCTGACAAAATAATCATAAATGGCCCTGTCGGTGATCATGGCCTGGCGATTTTAGGTCAAAGGCAAGAATTAAATTTTGATTTTAGGATTAAAAGCGACTCCGCCCCATTGAATAATCTGGTTTTAGGCTTATTAGGGAAAATGAGGCGGGATAGTGGTGCAATCAAATTTATGCGCGATCCTACAAGAGGAGGATTGGCTACGGTATTAAATGAGATAGCGCAGTCAACTGATTTGGGCATCATCCTGGATGAAAATTCCATACCTGTCAATAAGTCAGTAAGGGCGGCCTGTAATATTTTAGGTTTGGATCCTTTATACATTGCCAATGAAGGCAAAGTTGTTCTGGTAATTGATAAAAATTACGTAAATATGGCTTTAGATATCATGAAGAGACTTCCCGATGGCAAAGATAGTTGCATAATCGGCGAACTTAATAAAAGGTATAAAGGCAAGGCAATTTTAAATACTTGCGTTGGCGGCGAGAGAATTTTAGATATGTTGACTTCAGATCCCATACCAAGGATCTGTTAAACCAATTTCTCTTGTCCGAAAATAGAAGTTTATTTAAAATTGATACTGAGTACGTTCGACTTCGCTCAGTACTCAGTCCTGAGTCTAATCGAAGGACTGAGTGGCTCAATCGTTCATTCTCAGTCTGTCCTTCGGCTCCGCTCGGGGTGGTGAGCGCAGTCGAACCAAATGCCAGTTTTTTGGCCGCGAATGTATAGATTTTCTGCCTGCCTGTCAACAGGCAGGCGTTTTTCCGTACGATTCTAGAAAATAATTTTAATTATCGGAAGATGCACGCATATTTATACAGAATTAAAATCAAAAAATAATTTTTTATAATCTTCCATTTTGTCGACGTAGAATCAAGGTAAAAATGCGAAGAATCAGGTTTTATTTTTTAGAATTTAGTTAAAATTTTATTGACAACGGTATAATTTTGTGTTAATTTAATAGTAAGAAAGAAAAGTTTTTAAACAATCAAAGAGAGGGTAGAATAAAAAATTGGAAAGACATAGAGGAGTGCAGGGTTGATTTTTTAAGGGGCCTTTTATTTTTTAAAGGCCCCTTTTTCTTTTAAAAAGCGATGAAAAAAAAGATTGTCGGGCTTACTTATGACGTAAAAAGCCAATATAGGTCCAAAAAAACCGATCCTGAGGATATTGTTGCGGAATTTGACCAGGATTCTACTATTGAGCAGGTAAATAATGCCATCGCCTCCGGGGGCCACGAAGTTATAAAAATCGGCAATGCCCAGAATTTATTGCGCAACCTTGATATTTTACAGAAAGTCGATATCGTATTTAATATTTCAGAAGGCCTTATCGGCAGAAACCGCGAGTCGCAGGTGCCGGTAATTCTTGAGGCGATGAATGTACCTTTTGTCGGCTCGGATGGTCTGACCTTGGCTCTTACCCTGGATAAGATCCTGACCAAAAAGGTGATTAGTTATACGGGTCTACCGACCCCGCGGTTTTTTGAGGCAACCACTGCCGGCAGCCTTAACGGACTGCCCTTTGACTTTCCCATGATGGTTAAACCCCGCTATGAAGGTTCGTCTAAAGGCGTATCCGATAAATCGCGGGTAGAAAATAGAGACCGCCTTATTGAACAGATCCGGTTTGTCAATGAAGTTTATAAACAATCTGCATTAGTTGAAGAGTTCATCAGCGGATATGAATTTACTGTTCCGATTATCGGAAATGACCCTCCGCTTGTTTTGGAGATAGTCCAGACCGAGATCGACGGAAAATTAAAACTGGGTGATTTGATTTATACTTATGATCGGATCCATTCAGACAAGGTAAAATATGTCTGCCCTGCCAAGATTGATAAAGAGCTAGAAGGCCATCTTAAAAAGATGGCCTTGGTTACTTATAAGGCAGTAGAATGCCGGGATTTTGGCCGGGTAGATTTTCGCGTGGATGAAAAAGGCAATCCCTATGTCCTTGAGATAAATCCTCTGCCGTCATTATCTGTTGAAGATGTCTTTAGGTTTGAAGCCGAGCTTATGGGCGAGACTTATAATCAGATGGTAAACAGAATCCTGGATTATGCCTTAGAAAGGTATAACCTAAAAAAATCAGGAGAATAACTTGGCCGGCGAAACAACGCAGACTAAAGAAACGCAGAAAAACGAACAAGACCTGGAAATAATTCCTATACCGAAAAAGATTCAATCTGCCCTCGATTATAAGCGGGTGCAACTCTGGGATGACCTTATTCCGGAAAAATGGTATGACTGGCGTTGGCAGGTAAAAAACCGTATTACTAAAAGAGAACAACTTGCCCAAATCATCAACCTCACCGAAGAAGAAGAGGCAGGTATAAAAAGATCAAGCGGCAGGCTTGCCCTTGCCATTACACCTTACTGGGCCTTGTTAATGGACCCCCAGGACCCGAACTGTCCCCTGCGCCGTCAGGCTGTACCGACCATATCCGAATTTAACAGCTATGAACAGGAGATGGATGATCCTTGTGCCGAAGACAAGGATTCTCCGGTTCCGGGCCTGGTGCATCGTTATCCGGATCGCATACTTCTTTTGGCCACCGAACAATGCGCGATGTATTGCCGCCATTGTACGCGAAGGCGCCTGGTAGGAGAAAAAGAGACCAATTTAAAAAGGATAGACCTGGCCTTAGATTATATAAAATCAAACAAAAAGGTGCGCGATGTATTAATTTCCGGAGGAGATCCCCTGATGCTTGAGGATGAGGCGCTTGAGGAGATTATTAAGGCGGTTAAAGCCATTCCTCATGTTGAATTCTTGCGCATCGGAACGCGCGTACCGGTAAACCTTCCTATGCGTATTACCCCTAAGTTTGTGAACATGCTTAAAAAATACTCGCCTATCTGGATGAGCATACATTTTAACCATCCCAAGGAGATCACTAAACTCACCAAGCAGGCCTGTGACTTTTTGGTTGACAGTGGTATACCTTTAGGCAGCCAGACCGTGCTTTTAAAAGGCATAAATGACCGGCCTTCGACTATGAAAAGACTGATGCATGAGCTCCTTAAGATACGCGTGCGGCCTTATTACATATACCAGTGCGATCCGGTAAGGGGTACAGCCCATTTCAGGACTCCGGTGGCCGTGGGCATCAATATTATGGAAAAACTACGGGGCCATACCTCAGGCTATGCCGTTCCTACCTATGTTATAGATGCCCCGGGCGGCGGCGGGAAGGTTCCGGTTGCCCCCAATTATCTCATGTCCCAGGATAAAGATAAATACACCATCCGAAACTACGAAGACAAGATTTTTACCTACCAGGAATAATCCTCCTTCTATTCGTCTTCACACATACCCGTTACCAATAAATCATTTTGAGTTTAAAGTTAATTTTCTATCCAAGGTCAAGTTAATATCTTCTTTAGTTTAGAAACTCGGCTTTCGGTATGGATGCTCGTATCGAAGCTAGTTTAAATATATTAATATTATAATTCCCAGCTTCAAGAATCTAGTTTCGATATCCTTCGATTGCACTCAGGATATCGTCCTGAGCCTGTCGAAGGACGATACCAGCATCCCTGCCCGCCGGCAGGCGGGGATAACTAGAGACGAGCATCTAGACCTGATCACAATTAATCCTGAGTTTTATCAAAAGATTGATTAAAACAGAGATAAAACCCTTTCTTTTATATAATCTTACGCATTTTTCCCCTTTGACTCCTTTTTCAGCCTTAAATCCTCTTTACCCCTTCTTTTTAATCCTTACTTGACTTCCTATTTTTTTTCCCATATAATATATCTCTCAAATTTTGGCCCGCGCTTTGCGGTTCTCTTGGGAGGTTCTGAATATGGCAAAACAAGATGCATCAAAAAAACGTAATTTTGTCCTATTATCCCATGCCCAGGCCGGCAAGACCACCCTTTCTGAGGCTGTTTTGTTTAAGACAGGCGCTACTACCCGTAGAGGCTCAGTGGCTGAAGGCAATACCATTTCCGATTATAGCCCGGATGAGATTGAGAGAAGGTCTTCGGTAAATGCCAGCGTCTTAACCTGTAATTTTAAAGGCCATCAGATTCAATTTATTGATACGCCCGGATATATGGATTTTCTCGGGGAGGTTATATCTTGCCTGCATGCCGCAGATAATGCCGTATTAATAGTGGATGCAGTAAACGGAATCGAAGTAAGCACAGAAATGGTCTGGGAGTTATTGGAAGAGGCAAATGTGCCGCGGATAATTTTTATAAATAAGCTTGATAAAGAAAACGCTGACCTAAATAAATGCATAAAGGATATCCGCGAGAACCTTTCTAAGAAGTGCCTTCCTATCAATGAGCCTTTTGATAAGGCCCTTGTTGAGGCAGTAGCTGAGACCCAGGATGCGCTCCTTGAAAAGTACCTCGAAGGAAAAGAGTTTACCGAAGATGAAATCAGACAGGCCTTAAGAGGCGCAATTATCCAGGGCAAGGTCTATCCAATACTTTCAGGAAGCGCCATTAATGACCAGGGTGTAGATAAGCTCCTTGAGGCAATAATAAATTATCTAGCCTCGCCTTTAGAAAGACAACCGCTAAAAGGCCTTGACCCTGTAGCCAAGAAGGAAAAGATCTTAAAGCCCGCTTCTGATGGGCCGCTTGCGGGATTTGTCTTTAAGACAATTTATGATGCATACGTAGGACAATTAACTGTCTTTCGGGTATTTTCCGGAAAATTATCTTCAAATACAGAATTTTATAATACCAACAAGGAGGTAAAAGAGCGCATCGGCCAGTTGTATTTTCTCTTTGGCAAGGAACAAAGACCGGTTGATGAAGTTTCTTGCGGCGATATCGCGGCCTTAGCCAAATTAAAAGATACTTCTACCTCAGATACAATGACCGACAACAGCAAAACCATTCTCTTTAATCCTATAATTTTCCCCCAGACAGTCATTTCCGCCTCCATAAAACCCAAGTCGCGCCAGGATGAGGAAAAAATCTCCCAGAGTTTATCTAAATTAGCCATTGAAGACCCGACATTCCTGGTTAATCGCGATCCCCAGACCAAGGAGCAACTTGTCTCGGGAATGGGCGATCTGCATCTTGAGATTATGGTCGGCCGCATGCGCAAAAGATTCGGGGTTGAGGTTGAACTTGGCACTCCCAAGGTAGCTTATAAAGAGACGATTAAAAAGACCACCAGGGTTCAGGGCAAATATAAAAAGCAGTCAGGCGGCCGCGGACAATACGGCGATGTCTGGCTTGAGATAGAGCCTCTTTCTAAAGATTCTGAATTTGAATTTGTGGATAAGATTTTCGGCGGGGCGATTCCCAGAAATTTTATTCCTTCGGTTGAAAAAGGCGTAAGAAATGCATGTATTCAAGGGGTAGTAGCGGGTTATCCCCTGGTAAATTTAAAAGTGACTTTGGTTGACGGTTCATATCATGATGTCGACTCATCCGATATCGCCTTTCAGATTGCCGGAAGAATGGCTCTAAGAAAGGCAGTGTTTGAGGCAGGCCCGGTTCTACTTGAGCCGATTATGGATGTTGATGTTATAGTAAGCGAAGACTATATGGGCCCTATTTCCGGAGATATCAATTCCCGTCGCGGAAGGATTATGGGCATGGATGTAAAAGGCAAACTCCAGGTCCTAAAGGCCCAGGTTCCTTTATCTGAAATGTTTAAGTATGCCAATGACCTGCGTTCAATAACCGGCGGCCGGGGAATGTACACCATGAAATTTTCTCATTACGAAGAGATCCCTGCAAAAATCTCCGCAACCATTATCGCCCAGTCTAAGAAAGATCAAAAGGAAGAAGATCTGGAATAACATTAGGCTGCGCGCAAAAATAAATTTTGCGGTTTTCCCGCTCTGTATTTACAAAAAGGCGGGATCCCGCTATGGCGGTTTAGCGGTGTAAATATTTGATAAAGTGATTTTGCGGTTTTCCCGCTCTGTGTTTTCCGAGACGGCGGGATCCCGCTCCTGAGCGGGAAGCGATTAAGGAGGTATTAATATGGTAAGAATAAAAAGGGCACTAATCAGCGTATCAGATAAAACAGGAATTGTTGAATTTGCCAAGGGGCTCCATCGGCTGGGCATTGGGATTATTTCAACCGGCGGCACCGCCTCTTTATTAAAAGAATCAGGTATACCTGTGGTTGAAGTTTCAAGTTATACAGAATTTCCCGAGATGCTTGACGGAAGGGTTAAGACCTTGCATCCCAAGATCCACGGAGGACTTCTGGCGGTCAGGGACAATCCCAAGCACCTTAAGAGTTTAAAAGACCATGGCATTGGTTTGATTGATATGGTCGTGGTTAATCTCTATCCTTTCGAGAAGACAATCGCAAAACCCGATGTCGCCTTGGAAGAGGCGATTGAGAATATTGATATTGGCGGGCCTTCGATGCTGCGCTCGGCCGCCAAAAATTTTAGATTTGTTGCCCCGGTCTCTAATCCTATAAAATATAAAGAGATATTAGAGGAATTAACCCGCAATGCCTGCATATTGCCCGATTCAATACTAAAAAATTTAGCTGTAGAGACATTTAAACTTACCTCCCGCTACGACAGCATTATCTATGAATATCTAAAAGGAAAAGTCAGCGGATACCCCTTGATGTTAAGGGTGGATCTTGAGAAGGTTCAGGATTTGCGTTACGGAGAAAATCCCCACCAGAAGGCAGCATTTTATAAAGATATATTAAGTAAGACGCCGGGGATTTCAGGGGCTAAGCAGCTTCAGGGCAAGGAATTGTCTTTTAATAATATCCTGGATTTAAATAGCGCCTGGGAATTAGTTATTGAATTTAATGAACCCGCCTGCGTCATTCTAAAACACAATAACCCTTGCGGCGTGGCAGTGGCCAAGACCGTGGATAAGGCCTTTAAAGAGGCCTGGGCCTGCGATAAATTATCTGCATTTGGCGGGATTATTGCCCTAAATCGCAAAGTCAATCTCATCACGGCAAGGGCAGTCTCAAAGATGGGTTTTATCGAATGTATCATCGCCCCTGGTTTCGATAAAGGCGCGCTTAAGTTATTTAGACAGAAAAAAAATGTGCGGGTCATGCTGATGACCGATACGACAAAAATCGCGGAGCTTGATTACAAGAAAGTTTCCGGAGGTATGCTCGTTCAGGATAAAAATATCCAGGATTTTAAAGAAGAGGATATAAAGATAGTTACAGATAAAAAGCCTACCAAAAAACAATGGCAGGATTTGTTGTTGGCCTGGAAGGCGGCAAAACATACTAAATCCAACGCCATAATTCTAACTAAAGGCAGCACTACCGTAGGAATCGGTGCCGGCCAAATGAGCCGCGTAGACAGCGTTCATATTGCCGTAAAAAAAGCAGGCAGTAAAGTAAAAGGTTCTTGTTTAGCCTCAGACGCATTTTTCCCCAAAGAAGACGCGGTTGTGATGGCAATTAAGGCTGGGGTAAAAGCTATAATTCATCCAGGCGGTTCAATCGCCGACGGCGAGATTATAAAAGTTGCGCAGAAAGCCGGCATTGTTATGGTCCTCACCGGGATGAGGCATTTCAGGCATTAAATACCACTAAACCGTTTTCCTTCGCTAGAGCTTCGAAGAACAGCCCGCCGAAGTTTCAACGAAGGCGGGCACAAAATTGCCGCAAAAACGCAAAGAATTTGATTATAAAATTTTGCGCCTTTGCGGACTTTTGCGCCTTTGCGGTGTAAAAATAATGGCCTACCCAGAAGTAATCCAATATTTAGAATCCTTCATTAACTACGAAAATATCCCTGCCTGGTCTTACGAGGAGTCTTTGAAATTAGAGCGTATCATGGGTTTCTTGGCCAGATTAGATAATCCTCAAGATAATTTACGCTGTATACATATCGCCGGTACCAAAGGCAAAGGTTCAACATGCGCTTTCTGCGCCTATATTCTAAGAGAGGCAGGCTATAAAACCGGTCTTTATACCTCGCCGCATTTAGCGGATTTTAGGGAGAGGATTAGAATTTTAGATCCTAGATTCCAGATGCCAGATTCCAGATTAGATTTTGAAGGGATGATTTCTGAAGGCGAATTAGCGGATTTGGTCGAAAGACTAAGACCTAAGATCGAAACCTATAATAAAACTTCTCAATACGGACCGCTTTCTTTTTTTGAGGTCTATACGTCTTTAGCCTTCATTTATTTTAAAGAAAAAAAGGTTGACCTTGTGGTTTTAGAGACTGGTTTAGGCGGAAGGCTCGATGCTACTAATGTAGTTTATCCTTTGATCTCGGCCATCACTCCTATAAGTTATGAGCATACCCAAAAATTAGGCAATACTCTAAGAGAGATTGCGACGGAGAAAGCAGGGATAATAAAAGGTTCTCCCTCGACGGAGTTTATCCCGAGCGAAGTCGAGGGACTCGGGACTCCCTTCGGTCGCAGGATATCAGGATATCAGGCAATTGTGATAAGCGCGCCTCAAGAAAAGGATGTAGCTGAAGTAATTAGAAATAAGTGTCAGGAGATTGGTGCAAAATTATATGAGGTAGGCACAGATATAACTTATCAGAAGAAAAAAGAAGGGTTTAATGTAAAAGGCATTATGGGTGAATATAAAGATTTAAAAATAAGGCTCTTAGGCGAGCATCAAATTATTAATGCAACAGTAGCCGCTTCCGTCATCGAGGCATTAAGGCGCCACAATATTAAGGTAGGCATTGATTTTATAAGAGCTGGACTTTATAATACTGTCTGGCCGGCCAGATGCGAGGTTATTTCAAAAGACCCCTTAGTCATTTTAGACGGCGCACAGAATATTGCCTCTAGCTCCGTATTAAAAAAAGCAATCAGGGATAATTTTTCCGCCGAAGGCGGATCTGCCAGAGGCAGAGGATATAAAAAACTAATTCTAGTTTTAGGCATTTCCAATGACAAAGATATAGAAGGGATATGTAAAGAGCTTTATGATTTGGCAGATAAAGTGATTTTGACTCAGGCGGACAATCCTCGGGCAAGTGCACCTTGTGACTTGGCCCAATATTTTAAAGGAAAAGAGGTTTTTATAACCAGTACTGTAAAAGAGGCTAAAATCAAGGCCCGGGAGATTGTGCAAAAAGAAGGTTTGATTTTAGTTACCGGGTCATTATTTGTGGTAGGAGAATTTAGAAATGAAAAAAATTGATTTAAACGATACTATTGCCGCGATTTCAACCCCTATTGGACAGGCGGGTATTGGGATAGTGAGACTCAGCGGTAAAAAAAGCCTGGCGATTGCCGATGAAATTTTTGTGGGCAGAAACGGAAACAGGCCTTCAGAGTTTAAGACCTATACCACGCATTATGGAAGGATTATTGATAGAAACCAGAAACCAGAGTACAGAAACCAGAAAAAAAATAAAAAACGACGGACTATAGACCATCGACCATCGACTGATATTATTGATGAGGTTATTTTGACAATAATGCGCTCGCCCAAGAGCTATACCAAAGAGGATATTGTAGAGATAAATTGTCACAGCGGGATCGTTCCTTTAAGAAAGATTCTGGAGTTGGTATTAGGCCATGGCGCGCGCCTTGCCGAACCGGGTGAATTTACCAAGAGGGCATTTCTAAATGGCCGGATTGACCTGGTTCAGGCAGAGTCGGTCTTAGATATTATCCGCGCCAAGACCGAGGCCTCTTTGAAAGTGGGTTACAATCAACTAAGCGGCGCCTTATCCTTTAAAATAAAAGAGGCTAAAGAGGAGGTCCTTTATATACTTTCCCGCCTCGAGGCCCTAATAGATTTTCCCGATGAGGATATTGAATCCTTTCCAAGGCAAAAAATATTAAAGCAAATAGAAAAAAAGGAAAAATTATTAACTGGCCTGATTGACTCTGGCCAACAAGGCAAGATCCTTCGTGAGGGGATAAGCGCGGTCATCTGCGGAAAACCCAATGTCGGTAAGTCCTCGCTTTTAAATGCCCTTTTAGGAGAAGACAGGGCCATTGTAACGCCTATCGCCGGGACTACCCGCGATGTGATTGAAGAGGTCATAAACTTAGAAGGCGTGCCTTTAAAGATAACTGATACTGCCGGCGTTCTTGAGCCTCGGGATTTAATCGAGAAAAAGGCAGTGCAAAAAAGCCAGAAATCATTAAATGAGGCGGACCTAGTCCTTTTATTGTTCGATGGTAGCCAAAGATTATCTAAAGATGATTACCTTCTTATAGA
Organism: Candidatus Omnitrophota bacterium; assembly: GCA_043808095.1. Taxonomy (GTDB): domain Bacteria; phylum Omnitrophota; class Gorgyraeia; order JAZDFF01; family JAZDFF01; genus JAZDFF01. The sequence continues at coordinate 3,927 of JAZDFF010000035.1, read as the reverse complement.
AAGGACCAAGGACAAACAGACTATCCCCCTGATTAATAAGATTGACCTTACGCAAAAAATCAACCCCGAAAAAATAAGGGAGATATTTAAACAGGTAGTGCGTGTATCTATTCTAGAAAGAAAAGGCCTGGATAATTTAAGAAAACAAATACTTAAAAAAATCTGGCAAGGTGATATAATAGCTACTGATGAGGCCCTGGTTTCTAACGCGCGGCACATTGATGCCTTAAAAAGGGCGCTTTTGGACTTACAGGAAGCGGCAGACTTGATCAAAAATAGGCAGTCTTTAGAACTGATTGCTTATTGCCTTAAAGGCTCACTCGACTCCTTAGGCGAGATAACCGGCGAGACGACTAGCGAAGATATATTAGATAGAATTTTTGGGGAGTTTTGCATTGGGAAGTAAATGAGTGCACAATTTATGGAACGATAGTGAACGTAAATTGTTTGCACGAATTTACCTCTTGACATCTTCGATGTCAAGGGTCCAATTCGCACATATAACTTACGTCGCTTCAGTTAATCAAAGGTTCCATAAGTTATGTGCTCTTTGGAGAAAAAAGTGGATAAGAAAAAGATTGAAAAGGCAGTTAGGGAAATCTTAGAGGCAATCGGAGAAAATCCCAAGAGAAAAGATTTAGAGGAGACTCCCTCCCGGGTTGCGGATATGTATGAAGAGATTTTTTCTGGCATCAGGCAAGACCCTAAAGAGGCGCTGGAAGTAGTTTTGGAACAGAAACACAACGAGATTGTGCTTTTAAAAGGGATTCCCCTCTATTCGATCTGTGAGCACCATCTGCTTCCATTTATTGGTAAGGCCCACATTGCTTATATTCCTAAGGGCGGTCGGGTCACAGGTTTGAGTAAGTTGGCCAGGGTAGTAGATATATTATCCAAGAGGCCTCAGGTTCAAGAACGCCTCACCACTCAGATTGCCGAGATTATTATGAAGAAACTCAAACCTTTAGGTGTAATGGTTGTGATTGAGGCGGAGCACCTTTGCATGTCAATGAGAGGAGTAAAGAAACCAGGTGTCTTAACCGTGACCAGTGCAGTAAGGGGAATTTTTAAAGAGAATGAGAAGACGCGCGCCGAGACCCTGGCGCTAATCAAGACCTAAGATTATGCAGCTTGATTATTATAAAAAGGTTTATTTAATCGGATTAAATTTAATAATATTACTGATTCTTTCCGTAGGACTTTTATCCACGCCTGTTATCCTGTGGTGGGGATTATTAAGGATGACCTTAGAATCAAACAGCGCAGGCAACATCCCAGAATACCTGATTACCACTGAATACATCCTTTTAATTATCTTTCTACCTCTATGCCTTGCGCTTTACTTTCCCATCTTAAAATTATTATCAAGAAGATTCAAGGCGGTTAAAAAATTTCAGGAATTTTTTTTACCCCACAAGCCTTATGTCAAGGATAGATTTATTATGGGCCTTGTTATCGTTTTAGCAATAATCGTGGCTTTGGCCTTTGACAAAAAGACCTTTCTTTGTTTTATCGCACTTTCCAGTCTAGCCGTTGTGGCAAGGATGTATTTTATTTTAACCTTTCCTAAGAGAGAAATTTCTAATCCGTCCGGGCATATGCACTCAATCGAGATAAAACTCAACCTTTTAAAAAATTGGATCAGGTTTTTAGCCGTTATTTTTACTGTAACAGTAATTATCCTGTTTAAGGTCTTATCCCGAAAATTTTAGTTAAAAAGGAGACCAAATGCAAAAAATTTTAAAACTCGGTATCGTTATTGTATTTCTTTCGTCTTTGTTTTTTCATACCGCAGTTGCTATATCAGAAGATGAGTTCTATGATTTTAAGGCAAAAATCATCTCTGTTAATCAAGCAGATTCTAGTATCGAGATAGAGCATTTTGTCGGCCAGGACAGAAGGTATTATAAAACCATTAAAATCGATGATTCAACGGGAATTAAAAAAGATGACGCGGTTTTAAAACTCGCTGACCTTAAAGTCGGTTATAAAATTTTTCTCAGTTATAATAAGGATAAAGACGGTAACCGGATGGCTACTTCTATCTCAGTTTTATCAGAAGTCCAATAATTCCATGAGGCATTTATCCTATATACTTATAGGCTGGATATTTTTCGCGGTCTTTAGGTTTTTTCTTTGTTTGCTCGTCGTTATCAAGCCGTATCTTGCCAAGGCCTCGGACCTGGCAATAGAAAGCTGGCTTAAATGGCTGCCCGGTTATTTATTCTATAATAATTTGACGGCTGAGAACTACTGGTTAAAATTTGCATTGATAATTTTTATCTTCTGGGCAATAGGTTTTTTAATAAGTTTTACGGTTAATAAATTTATTGAATGAAATGAACAAATGTTAGCCAGGGACTTCAATAAAATAAAAAAAAGATTTACGATACTTCAGGTTTCTTTTCTGGTTACGGGTTTAATTTTGCTTATAATAGGGGGGATTGTTAATTCAAAGATTACTCCGAAGCTCTTCGGCAATAATTCTGTCAAAGCGAATGTAAAAATGGGCCCGCAAAACTATACCTCGGCCGTTAACAAGATAGATGCGCGCCTTGAAGATTTTAAGGATAATTTAAAATTACAGGGATCGGCAGAAGAAAGCTGGCTGCACAATTTATTCATTAAAATGAGGCTTCAGGAATTTTTCGCTAACATCGGCAGGCAAGAAAGGCATGAAAAGACAAAAACGGAACTTGCCAATAACCCGTGAAACGAGGCTCGTTATGAAAAAATATTCAGGACTGATATTTATTATGGTTTTTATGCAGATTGGCTGTGCAACTTATAAGTTTGAAAGTTCTGCCAAATCTTATGGCGGCGGCTATTGTATGAAAAGAAATGAGCGCTTAATCCCCGAATACACCGTTGATCAAGACCAACAGGCGCCCAAAGACCTGGATTTAGCAAAACAACGTTTTAACCGGCGTAAAGGCATGGTTAAATATTATTACGGGAAGATGGGCTATATTGACAGCCCTTTTAAGATGTATTTTGTGGATTATTTTAAACTCTGGGGTAATATGATTATCGGAGTTTTTAAGATGCCGTTTGTGGCAATCTCTTATAACAAATATGAAAAAGACCCAAAATACAGAGAAAAAATAGATAATCTGGAAGCTATAGCAGAGCAGAAAGAGGAAGCCAGGATAAGGGCATTGCAGGATGCATTAAATAAATATATAAAGAATGACTCTGAAAAAGAGGAACAGGCAGAAAATAAATCCGGGCAAAAACCAGGCAGCCTCAAAATCAAAAATAAGGATAAACAAAATATAAAATAATTTTAATCCCTCGATCGAAGGGGTTTAAGAAAGGACGAAGTTATAGCCTGATGCAGGACGTCTTAGATAATAAACCAAAAGGTAAATGGTATTTTAGGACCCCGACCCTGATTATCGCATTTTTGTGTGTGGGGCCGTTTATGTTACCGCTGGTCTGGTGTAACCCTCATTTTAGCCCGCGAAAAAAGATAATTATCAGCGTAATCATAGCTATCTTAACCTATTTATTGGTAGTTATGATGGTTGATTCCCTGCGTTCCATAAATAAATACTACCGGTTAATGTTAAGGTAATTCCTGGCTCCGAAGCCATTAACCTCCATACCAACCTATCCCCACAGCTGTCTATCCAGACTCCTGTATTGAATCGCCTCAGAGACGTATTCTACGAGGATTTCTTCTGAACCCGCCAGGTCTGCAATGGTGCGGCTTGCCTTTAAAATCTTATCATAGGCCCGCGCGGAAAACCCCAGTTCGTTTATAGCCATCTTAAGGAGCCCCTCTGCCTCCTTAGTCAAGGTGCAGAATTTTCTTATCTCTTTATGGGCCATCTGGCTGTTAGAAAATATCTTCATCCCGGAAAATCTCTTTCCCTGAATCGCCCTTGCTTTATTGACGCGCGCCTTGATGGCAGAAGAAGGCTC
>JAZDFF010000034.1:0-40781 GCA_043808095.1 Candidatus Omnitrophota bacterium | reverse complement strand
ATTTATATATTTGTTATACTCTTCCAAAAAGTGTTCTTTATGCAACATTATCTTATGGCCGCCTGGGCTTAAAGGAATATTGAGGGAATTAGCGAGCTGACAAAAAACCTGATGCCTTTTAAATCTCTCTAGATAATTATTCCCTCCGTCGCTTGACTCCCAGAAAAGCGAATGATCGCAATTGGTAATTCCGAATTCTTCATAATGATCAAACAAATAGGTGTGAGGGTCAACATGACAAAAGGTCTCGCTTGGGTGTACCTGCGTAAATACATCTTTATTCTTTTTGAGAAAACGTAGGGTTTCCTGAAATTCCTCTTCCGTCTCTCCGGGAAAACCAAACATAAAATTAGCCCTTACGCTAATCCCAGCTTCGTGAGTATCGCGTATAACCCGCTCTACTACTTCTATTGAAATGGGGTGTTTTTTCATTCGTTCTCTTATTCTAGAAGAGCCGCTCTCAATACCATATTCTAGTTCAATACATCCAGACTCTTTCATCTTCTTTAAAAACTCCTTGTCCATCTCAGGTCGAATAACTACTGCCCCCCGCCATATTAACTTATCCCAGATAAAACTATCTTGTCCTTTCTTTGATTTTTTTTCTAAAACTAGACCGCAAAAATTAGAAAGGCTTTCCATATCAGCATTAATTACGTGGTCGTTAAATGTAAAAAAATGAACGCCTTCATATCTTTTTAATTGATACTCTATTTCCTGAAAAATCCTCTCCCCGCTCATAGACCTATATTTTATCCAGAATAATTTTGTGCTACAAAAAACGCAAGGATAGGGACATCCCCGGCTAGAAAGGATGGGAAGTTGATGTGGGTTACCGTATGATTGGAGCGAAAAATCGCTGAAGTCTGGAAAGGGAAGGCGGTCCAGGCTTGATACCGGAGGCCTCATTCCGCAATCAATTATTTTTCCGTTTTCCTTGTAAATCAAGCCGGGGCAAAAATCTATTTTCTTTAATTTATCTATCTTTCCAACTAATTCCGGGAAAATCTCATCGCCCTCTCCCATGACTATCGCATCTACTGCTTTATCCTTAATGAGCCCCTCTACTGATTCCTTAGTAAAACATTGTTGTCCTCCCAAAATAATAAATTTATCTGGGCTTCTTACCTTAATCCTTTTAGCTAATTCTAAAGATAATCTCTTAGTAGTATTGTAAACAGAGAAGCCGATAACCAGGGCATCCTTAGAAAGGACTTCTTCTACAAACAAATCTAGAAGCTTATCATTTTCTTTGATAAACTCCAAGATAGATTTATCGTCTTCCCAATGCACATCTTCTTCTGACTTCCATAACCCCTTTTCTTTGTATTTATTATGAACCTGGATATTGCAATCACAAACCTCAACCTCAAATCCGTGTTTTCTTAATCCCGCAGCAAGCAGGGCTATTCCTAAATGCGGCGTTTCAATACCCCAGCTGGGAGATAAAATAAAAAGAACCTTCATGAGTTATACGGTAATTTAGAGAACGTGTTCCTAATATTCAGTGAATTGATAAAATCCCTGAATTTATCCTTTCTTGTTTTTCTTATCAAATAATTGCTCTCTTTACAAGACCAATTATGACTATTAAGGTTAGTGTCATAATTTATAACAAGGCCAAATTCTTCAGGATGATCATAAAGATACGTATACGGCCCTATCCAACAAGAATCCATACTGCCTATAGAAGAAATGTATTGCTGATTACGTGAAATAAAATCTAAAGTTTGCTGAAAGTCCTCTTCGTTTTCACCGGGGAACCCGATGATAAAATTTGCTACCACTTCTATCCCCAGGTTATAAGCGTCGCATATATTCTGTTCAGCGTCTTCAATCCGAAAGCCTTTTCGCATTTTATCAATTACGCTTTGAGAGCCGTTTTCTATGCCAAAATTTAAACAAGAACACCCTGCTTTTTTCATCTTCTTTAACAAACTTAAATCCATACCTTTATCAATAACCGCAAATCCTGACCAGCTTATTTTTAAACTATCGCGAATAATTAAGTCGCATAATTTCGATAGTTCTTTAAGATTAGAATTTAAAGCCGGAGAGGCTGAATGAAACGAATCTATGTGAGGATACTTGTGAAGTTGATACTTTATCTCCTCGTATATGGAATTAGCGCTGCGCCAGCGATATTGAGGTGTCGTGCCTGGCAGAGAACAATATGTGCATTTCCTTGCGCATCCCCTGCTAAAAATAATAGGAAACTCATTAGTCATATATTTATCCAGAGGAAAACCATCAAAATCAGGAAATGGCATATTATCTAAATCCTTAATCGGTTCCCTGCTGCCGCAATCTATAATATCGGAATTTCTTTTTACAATCGTACCCGGATGAAGTCCAATTCTTCCTGTCAGTTCTAAATAATTGATTAATTCTTTTAAAGAATCCTCTCCTTCACCATAAACTACTATATCTACGCAATCTTCTTTAATCAAAGACTTTCCCGACCATCTCGGGAAACATTCAGGTCCGCCGAATACAATAGTTATATTTCTATCGATTTTTTTAATCTCTTGGGCAACCCTTAGACTAAATAAACTATTACTATCCCAAACAGAAAAACCAATTAGGGTTGTTCCTGTTTCTAATATTTTTTTAATATAATTATTGAGCAGATCGTTAAAGTCGGAAATGACTTCTTCGGATAATTTGATTAAACTAGGTACATCGGGAATATTCCAAATTTTTCTCTTGTCATCATTGACAGAATGGAATAATTCAATATTCAGATCAAAAATAAATACTTCATGCCCAGCATTTTTTAAGAAGGAATTAATGTACGCTAGTCCTACTGAAGGCGGATAAGGTAAATTAACACACGGGCAACGAACTAAAGAGATTCTCATTATTTATGCAGCCTCTTTATAGTCTTTTGAGTCTTTTGAGTCTTTTGAGTCTTTTGAGTCTTTTGAGTCTTTTGAGTCTTTGAATAAGTTGTTGTGTTGCTTAACTATACTTGCACAATTACTAAGTGGAATCCCTAAAGAATAAATGAAATCATTAAAAATCTTTATTCTCTCCAGTCTTTCTTCATGAGTATTCAATCTATCCTTTGATTCCCAGCGATCGCCACATTCTCTTAAGTCTACATTAAATTCTTTAGAATGGGTATGTAAATACGACGTATTCCCAATCCAGCATTCGCTAGGGAAAGCAATGAAAAAAATATACTCCATATTCCTTTTGATAAAATCCATGGTTTTTATAAAATCATGCTCGGTTTCATTCGGAAAACCGATTATTATGTTTAATAAAACCTTTATCCCCGCATTGTGCGTATCGCGAATTACCCTCTGGGCATCTTCTATTTTAAAACCCTTCCTCATGGCATCGATTACCTTCTGCGAACCTGATTCAAGGCCATAAGCTAAAGAGCTACATCCGGCCTGCGCCATCTTTGTCAATAAATTATAATCCATCTGAGGATTTATTATTGCAGAACCACCCCAATCTATTTTTAGGCCCCGGGTGTTTATTAAATCGCATAGTTTCGACAATTCTTTGAGATTAAGATTCAACGCCGTATCATCGATTTCTAGTTTCCGAATATCTGGGTAATCCTTAATTTGCTGCAGTATTTCTTTATAGATATTTTCTGCGCTCCTGAATCGACATCTTTTCCAAGTCAATGGAGTATTGCAAAAAACGCAATGCCCAAAACACCCTCTGTTAAACATCACCGGCAACGCGTGAGGAAAATAGTATTTGTTCAATAGAAACCCTGAGAAGTCAGGAAATGGCAGAGAGTCTAGATTTTCTATTTCATCCCTATATCCGCAATCAATAACCTTATCTTCTATTTTTAATAAGGTCCCCGGGCAAAAATTTACTTTTTTGTATTCCTGATACCTCCGGGCTATATCAGCAATAGTCTCTTCGCCTTCTCCGCGGACTACCATATCTACCGCTTCTTCTCGAATAAAACTCTCCCCTACAAAACTGCATTCAGGCCCACCCAAAATTACCAGCCGATCACTGTCTATTCGCTTAATCATCTTCGCCAAAGCTAAACTGGTATATCTGGTAGTAGTCCACATTGAAAATCCGATTATTTCCGCCCCGCTATCTAAAATCTTTTCTGCTTGAGACTCAAAAATGGAATAGCTTTTATTAAAGAACCTTTCTACAAATGATTCGTCCGCCCAAACCCTCTCCTCTCCTTCATTTGGAACTTCCATCTCAGCGTTTAAATCAAAGACGGCTACCTCAAACCCTTTATTCTTTAAATATGCAGAAAGATAGGCCAGCCCGATTAAAGGGCATCTTTTGTATAAAAACGGAGATAAGACTAGGGCGACTTTCATCTCGGATTATAAAACTTTTATAAAATTTTTATTTACTATCCCCTTAATACAGTTGTGGTTACACCAATTTTCCAAATTATGACTTATAATTTTTTGACGGTATAAACGCATATTTTCATTATTCCAATTTTGTTCCAGGGTTTCTTTGAATATATCTCCAACGGGAACACGACAAATACACTCTGGATAAACCCTTCTTCCTTGTGAATCGTCAATAATAAGTAAAACTAAATTTCTAATTAAGGTTTCAAATTTTGCTCCTTTTCTTATATATTCGTATATATTTTTGTCTGTGCTATCAATCGAAAAGATTAATATCATATTCGTCTTTGCTATGCCTTCAGCCCATTCCTCCGCAATAAACAGTCCGTTAATATTTATCTCCTGAGTTATGTGCGGGTATCTGGAAGCTTCTTAAAAGAATCTCTTGAAATAATCAACCAAAAATACCTCCCCACCCTGCCACATAATTAAATCTAGGCATGGTAAGTGATTAATAATCTGTTCTATGGCTTTTCTGGGCAAAGTAAAATCGCTTGTTTTCCTGCTGCACATTATACAATTTATGTTGCATCTACCTGTTAAGGCAACCATGAGCCTGGTGAACTTAGAAACAAGTTTAATTTTCTTTTGTTCGGTTTCAAGTTAATCAAGTTCCTTGTTTTCTAAGTACCGGTCATGCAATTCATCTGTGGGCTTACGGGAATCCCTGGGTATGACCCAATGTTGTGACCAGCTTTTTTCCTCGCCTGCCAACATGCACCGCCAACAGAAACATTGTTCGCATTCACAGGGCAATGTTTTATCTAAAAGTTTAAATGTCCCATCAATGAGATTACCGATTTTTCTGCTGGGGTTCCCGCAGCAACGATAAGCATCTCCAATAGGATAGATTTTGGCATACATCTGACCCATCCTGCAGGGTTTGCCCTTAGTGCTTTTATATTCTGAACCTGTTTTCCATTCTATGGTCTTTTTATTAACAATATCTTCTTCGCTATAGCATTCTTTTAAATAAGCCAGCTCTGCATCTGTATAGCCCCCCGGGTATTCTCTCTCCTGGAAACGCCCCATAAACGGCTGTATATTGAACGGTATCCCTAATTTATCAAATCTTTTCTTATAATCCGACATCTTTTCCAATTGTGGCGGATAAGCAACATAATTTGCCCAGGTTTCAAAACCATGTTTTCTTAAGATAGTATGTTTATTGAGGAATTCTTCGGGATTGGCGAACTCTGGATGAAAGGTGGTGCCGATACGAACTCGATCGGGAGTTACGTTCTTGACTATTTCATTAACATCCGAAGCAAGATTTGTAATAATCTCTAAGGTGTGTATTTGGGATAGATTATTTATCAATTCAATAAAAGAAGGGTAGCTAAACGGCTCTCCGCCAGTTATATGAATTTCGCAACTGCCGTATTGCTTGTAAATTCCACTCCATATTTTGATCCATTTATCAACCCCTGGATAGGCTACCTTATCCCTCCCTTTATCCCAAATGCCTGGCGGGTTCCAAGGCTTTGGCGTATTACAATACGTACAATTGTAATTGCAGGCATAATGGATATCCCAAGTTAAAAAAGGACGATAGGGAGGGATATTGCTCCTATTAATTTCTTTTTTGTTCCCGGCTGTCCTTAGTTCTATTGCGGAAGATTCCTGTAAGTATTTTCCCTCGGCCAACAAACCAACCCATTCATTACAAGGGCAGGTTTCTGATTCACAGGGAGATGGATTGTCTAATAATTTAAAATCGTCATTAAAGAAATTGCCTATTGCTTTAGAATAACTGCCTCCGCATCTATATGCCAAACCATCCGCTTTAATATTAGCGTATAGCTGCCCTGCGCAGCATAATTTTCCCTTTACATCTTTAAGCTCTAATTGGAACTTTTCGCCTTCCCTGTCACCCAACTGTGGCATAATTATAGCTTTTTCTTCATCGGTATAGCCCTGAGGATACTGCACGCCATTATACTTGCCCCAAAAAGTCATTACTGAAAGCGGGATCCCATACTTCTCAAGTCTTTCTTTGTAATATGGCATCAACCTGGTTTGGGGCGGATAGGCTAAATACCATATATGGTTACTCATGCCTTTTTCTTTCAGAATTAATATATTCTTCACAAAATTTTCAAAATTAGCAAATAAAGGGTGGAATGTGCCAGTAACGCTTACATTAGATGGGCTTATTTCTTTTACAAAATCATCTAGCTTAATGGATAGATTAGAGGTAATTTCTATATAATGAATTTTAGATAATTCCTTAATTAATTCTTTGAAGTTGGGATAGATAAACGGTTCTCCTCCGATAATCGCAATGCGCGCAGGGCCATATTTTTTATAAATTTTATTCCAAGCCTCTACTATTTTCCCTAAAGCAGGATATTTATTCTGTTTTATTAGATCCTGCCAATGGCCGCTAAACCAACAATACGGACAGCGATAGTTACAGGCATAATGGATATCCCATGAGAACGCAATTTGATGGCTCAAATTAATCTTCCCCGTTTTAAATAAATACGTAACCGCTATTTGTACATTGCATCAGGAGGAACCGGCCAATGCGCTAGCCAATGCTCTTCGTTTCCTGCGAGCATACACCTCCAACAAAAACACTCAGCCTCTTCGCATAAAAATGGATTTTCTAATAAAGAGAAGCTGCAATCAATAATGTTACCTAACTTTAAGGCATTTTTTACGCAGCAATTATAAGCCTCGCCGTTAGGATGAATCTTCGCATACATCTGACCCATGCGGCATAATCTATTTTTATTGTTCTTTTTTTCTTTATCAAAAGCAAAGTCTAGCGTTTTCTCTGTCCAGCTAGATGTGCCAAGTCTTCTTAGGTAATCCCTCTCTTCCTGTGTATAACTTTCAGGGTATGCTTTCCCGTCGTGCTTACCCCTAAAAGGTAAAATAGACATCAATATGCCAGATGCCTCAAATTCATGTTTATATCTGTCCATGCCTTCCATAGAGGGCGGATAGGCAACGTAATTAGCCCAAACCTCAAAACCTGCCTTTTTTAGTCTTAGCGCCTTCGAGAAAAACTCATCAAAACCAGTAAACTCGGGGTGAAAACTTACTCCTACGCGCGCCCTCCCAGGGTTTATTCTTTTTATAAAATCATCTGGGTCCCAAAAAAGATTCGTAGAAAATTCCATCGTGTGGATTTCTGATAATCGTTCAATCAAATCCATAAATTCCGGATAAACAAAAGGCTCTCCCCCAGCGAAATGTATTTCACTACTCCCATACCTTTCGTATATACTAAACCAGGCTTCAATCCACCTGTCTACCCCGGGATAAATAGTAACTAACGGCTCTTTTGTCCCAGAGTCACCGCCAAGGCTACAATAAGAACAACTATAGTTACATTTATAGGTAATCTCCCAATTAAAAAATACTCTATAGGGCGCAGTGTTTCTTCTGAAATCGGGTGGCGGTTTAATCATTTAAAGAGGCCTAATACGCTGGCCCTCAACATAACATTCGCTGCATATCTCCATATCGTTAGAGGATATTTTTTTACGATATTCCTGCATCTTTGCGTTATTCCACACCTCTAACAGGGTATTTTCCAAGATATTCCCTACGGGCTGCGAACACCAGCAATCAGGGAAGATATTACCATTTCTATCTGCACAGATAAACATTCCTCTCCAAGGAATATCGCATAATAAATTCTTTTTGTTTTTTGTTAGACTATCTGGATCGCAGCCAAGCTTCTCGTCAGCATTAGGCAGGGTCCATTTAAGCTCTATATTATTTTCAACAAAGCGAACCTTTAATAAAGACATAACCTCATTAAGATGTTTTTGGATATCTTTATTAATATATTTAAATATATTTTCCTCACTGTTAATATTTTTTACTGGCGTGAAAAACACAGCGCTAAATCTATATTTTTTTGCAAATTCAACAAAATCTGTTAAGTGAAGATAATTGGATTTCATAACAACTACAGTAAGATATCTCTCAAGTCTCTTTTTGTGTTCCTGTTCTAAATCAATGATTAAATTAAGGCGTGCAATGAGCTCGTTAAAGCTGCCGCCCTGACGTATGTATTCGTATGTTTTTTGACGGGGGCTATCAATAGAAAAAGTCACCACTGTATTTAAATTGAATAACAGCTCTATCCATTCCTTGTTTAAAAGCAATCCATTAGTGGTGATGGCATGTTTAACATGAGGGTATTTCTTGAAAGATAAAAACATATCTTTTACGTAATCTAAATGGAAGAATTCTCCTCCCTGCCAGTCTATTTTTTCAAGATAAGGCAATAATTCATTTATTTTCCGCAAGGTTGATGCGGATAAAACGTGTTGATTTTTACGCCTTGAATCTGGACACATAATACAACTTAGATTGCACCAATCGGTTATTATGATACCCAACATCGAAGGCCTTGACTCTAAGACTACCCTGCGCTCCAATATCTCTTTATTATTTATCTCTTTATTAATTAGGAAATGGTCAACCTGCCTTTTATGCCGCGGCTTCTCATTTAATCTATTTAGATTATTTTCCTCTAGCATAATAAACGCTATTTATAAACAACTAAATATTTCACGTATTTAGCAAAGATTAACATACTCATTACACGGACAGGATTCCGCTTCGCATCCCAAAGGACTTTCTAGAAGCTTGAAATTCTCATCCAAGATGCTGCCTATCGACTTATTGCTTAGGGGGCCGCATCTGACAACGTTGGCGTCCGCTTGAACAACAGCATAACTATAACCAGCGTTGCATAACCTACCCTTGGGGCTTTGAGCATTTAGATGGTAAGTAATTCTATCTATACCGCCTAAGAATGGACGCATTATATCTTTCTCCTCTTCTGTATAGGCAGCGGGGTATTTTTTGCCATTATATTCTCCCCAGAATGCCGCTAGCGCAAAATTTATACCCTCCTCTTGAAATCTTCTGCTTAGCTGTTTTATCTTATGCATCTGCGGGGGATATGCAAGATAACAAATGCCTGCCTTAAAGCCAGCCCTTTTTAAAATCAGGGCTTTTTTTACGACAGTCTCGAGATCTATAAAAAGGATATGGAAGTTTAAATCCATATCCACTCTTTCCGGGTTGACCTCTTTTACAAAGCCTTCAATATCCCCGGATAGGTTAGTAGTAACCTTGACTAAATGCACGGAAGATATCTTCTTTATTAATTCAATAAAATTAGGGTAGATAAAGGGCTCTCCTCCGGTAATCTCTATCTTTATCTCGCCGTATTTATCGTAAATCCTCTTCCAGTGTATCGTCCATTCGTCTGGGCTAAGGTAAAGATTGCGTTTTGTCTGCTGGGCCCAATTATTAAAAAACCAGCAATAAGGACATCGAAAGTTGCATCTATAATGAATATCCCAGGTGAGGCGTATTGCTTTTTTAACCTTTTCTTGCTTAATCGTAGTCTCTATAGGAATTACCTCCCCCTCATCGCAGGGGCAATATTCAGACTCGCAAGACAGAGGATTATCTAATAGTCTAAAATTGGGTTCTAAAAAATCACCCAGAACTATAGCCTCTCCAATCTGGCCGCACCGGGCTACCTTGCCATCTGGAAAAATAAGCGCTGTCTTTTGACCTGCAGGACAAGATGAGCCCTTTTTCCTGACCTTCTGAAACCAGGCCTCGTCAATCCCAATCAGTCTTTTTTCTTCCTCTGTATATCCCTGGGGATACATGATGCCTAGGTATTCCCCAAAGAATGGTATAACCTTTAAGGATTCTCCGATTGAACTAAATTTCTCTCTATAGCATTCAATATCTTTAAGATATGGGAGGTAAGCAACAAAATTAATGCAACCCTCAAACTTATGTTCTCTTAATAATAGGACCCTATTTAAAAAGTCTTCCAACCTATCAAACTCAGGCTGATAAGAAACAGAGAGCGAAACCTTTTGCGGGTCTATTTCTTTAACGAATCTCTTTAAGTCGCCAGAAGAATTACTGGAAATATTTATGTGGTAACATAGTTTTGAAAGTCCCTTTATTATCTCAATAAAATTAGGGTAGATAAATGGTTCTCCTCCGGTAATATTAAGATAGGGCGGCCCATATTTATCATAAATTTTCTTCCAGCGGTCTAACCATTCCTCGGGAGACAGGTAGACGTTTCTCTTCCTGTATTCCTGCCATTTGCCCTCAAAGAAACAATAGGGACAACGATAATTACAGTCATAAAGCATGTTCCAAGTAAAACGTACTTTAGGGGCTTCTTTTATATCCATATTTAAAAGTTATCCCCCCATAAAATATTTATCTCTGGTTCTTTATTCCCGCGGTGAATTACATGCGAATGGAACTCATTCACGCACTTGGGGTTGGCACGGAAACAGTGCTTAAAACAACTGCTTGTGCCATTAATTAAAGATTCTCTTAGTGTGCGGTAGTAATCGCTATTCCATATATCGCGGAGCCATTTAACATTTGCTAGGTTTTCACGGCAGTCTTCAGAGACATCGCAAGGCAAGACGTGACCTTCAAGGTTAAACATAATCTGGCTCCACGGCTCACGGCAAATCCCAAGAAGAGGATACTCTTTCTGAGTAAACTTTGGGGGCAGGTCAATTTTTATATTGAGCTGACTAGCTAAATCTCTTGCTTCATCTAACACCCGGTTGGTAAGCTCCTGCTTAAAAAAACAGGAGAGGTATTTCTGAGCCGGAACATAGATGTAATTATAGTAGCAGATTACTTTGTTTATTTTTAAATTAGCAGCTAAGCGCACAAAATTAGGAAGATCTTCAATATTTAAAGTAGTAGCCACAAAAACAAAATGAATAGCTGGATTTCCGGTATCTTTTCTAAGCCCGAGCAGGTACTTTAATTGTCCTAAGATCCTATGAAAGTTATCCATCCGGGTGATAACCTCGTGCAGCTTGCTGTTAGAGGCATGCAAAGAAACATGAATGGTGTATCTGCTTCTGCTTTTGGCTATCTTTTCGCATATCTTCGGAATTAAGCTTGAGCCATTGGTAGAAAACATCTTATTCACCTGAGGGAAGTTTATATCGAAGTAGTCTAAAATCTGCTCGGCATTAGGCAATAACAAGAATTCTCCTGAGCCAGTAAAAACAATCTGCTCGGCCCTGTCAAGATGGAAGGATAGTTTCTCCTCAAAGCGTTTTCTGTATATTTCTAAATCAAACATTTCATAGTCGCTGCCTCGCGAGCAAAATGTGCAGCTTGAGTTACAAGGCCCTGAAACCTGCAAGAAGAAGGCCTTAGGCGTAGAATGAAGGACGCTCTCCTTGTTTTTAAACTCAAGGTCATTAAGTTGCGTATTATCCCTTTGTTCGGCTTTTATTATTGCGGGACTTTTTTCCCTTCCCGTTTTCTTCAATCTCTCTTTAGACGGAGAATCAATTTTATCTATAGAGTTTATCGCTTCAGTTATTTTCTTTAATTTCAACGATAAATCTTGGCTAATAGCTACCCCTATTTCCCCTTTATTTATTTTATCAAAATAGGTTATAATCTTTTCTGTTACTATTGTATTCTTAGGCTCCAATTCATAATATTTTAGGTAGCAATCAAGCGCATTATTAATATCTTCTTTATGCTCGTAATAATAGGCCAGATTGAACCAGCGATCAAGCTCTACCGAAGTCTGCACTCCACTAGCCACCTCAATTTCTAAAGATGAGGCTAATTTACAGAATTCTTCACAGCGCCTCAGCCGCTCAGGATAAGTATTTCTATTGTCAGTTGATTCCCAATACAGGTGATTGGGTGAGCTTGGTTTTATACCAAATTCCTCCTGATGGACATGTAAATAGCTGAATTCTTCCAAGGCGCAAAATGTCCTGCTTGGATAAACCCTATCTAGATACTTGACATTCCTTCTAAGGAAATCTAAGGTTTTGGCAAAATCTTCCTCTTCCTCGCCGGGGAAGCCGAACATAAAATTTGCGGTTACAACTATCCCTGCCTCATGAGTAGCCTTAATTACTGCATCGGCATTTTCTATCTTGTATCGTTTATTCATTAAATCTAGTATTCTTTGCGAGCCAGATTCTATTCCGTAGATTAAATGCTTACAGCCAGCCTCCTTCATCCGTTTCAAGAGCTCTAGAGTCATCTCCGGCCTAACAATTACATTTGCTACCCATGATATATTACGCTTTAAGCTAGAGTTAACCATTAAATCGCAAAATGAACTCAATGCCTTTATGTCGCCGTTAAACATCAAGTCTAAAAAATCAACGTGCCCTAATTCATCGTTTCTGTTCTTATGAAATGCTATCTCTTCAAATATTCTCTTGCCGCTCATATGGCGATACCCTGGCCAAAATGCCCGGGAGCTACAAAAAATACATTGTTGAACGCAACCTCGGCTAGTTAAAAAGGGGATGTGTCCAGAATCATCATAATTGGTTAACGGAAGGTCAGTAAAATCCATAAATGGCAATTCTTCTAAATCCTTAATAAATGGCCTTGGATGATTATTGACTATCTTATTATTGTTTTTAAAAGATATCCCTGGGCATGAATCAAGAGGCTTATTGTCTTCAATCAGCCTGGCTAATTCGCATAACGTAACCTCTCCTTCTCCATAAGAGACAATATCTGCTGTCTCCTCTTTTAATATTTCCTCAATCCAATGTTTTTCAAAGAACAGTGTTCCTCCAAAGATTATGGGGATATCTTTATGTTCCTTTTTTATCATTCGCGCTAACTCCAAACTAGCTAAGCGCGATGCAGTACTTACAGAAAAACAGATAATCCGTGGATTGCTTCTGAAAATTTTGTTTATATACTCTCTTATAATATCCTGGTTATCGGTAAAAAACTTCAATATGCAAGAAGGATCATACCAGAAACCACACTGTTCCCAGGCCCACGCATTCTTATAATTTTCTTTGCGGTTAAGATATAATTCAATGTTTAGGTCTAAGGCGTAGACTTCGTGCCCATCTTTCTTTAGGCAGGCAGAAAGTTGAGCCAAGGCAACCGGAGGATCGTAGGTCCCCCAAACCGGAGATTGGATAAGCGCTATTTTCATCGTAACGTTCCTATTGTGCGTTAGCTAAAGAATGAGTGGCAAGAAAGTATAGCCAGATTAATCAATCCTAAATGTCTGCATCCTATGCAAATATTACTATTTTCTTCTTCGGGTTTTACTTTATTCCTAATGAATCTCCTCGCCTGCCTATATTGGTCGTTATTCCAAATGTCTTTTAATGGGTTTTCAAAGATATTGCCGAAATCATCCTTCTCATCTTCTACTGAACAACAGACTGAAACTGAGCCATTCGGATTTATAACTATGCCCTCCCATGGCCAGTTGCATGTTCTGTCTTGGGAAGATTTAAAATACTGAGAAGTAAGCCCTCCTTCAATTTTTTCTTTTTTATAATTGCTATATTCTTCATTTAAGGGGATCCAGTCCTTGTTACCAATAAAGGCCTTGGTTATGCCGACATGATCTACTCCGATATCCTTACCTATCCTTTGAACTTCTTCAATCTCATGCTCATTATGTTTGAATACTAAAAATTGCCAGGAGATATAGGGATTAGTCTTGCCTAATTCTTTCCTTTTTTTAAGCAACAATTTAATATGGGCCAGAACCTTGTCAAAATTACCCCCTATTCTATATTTAGAGTATGTCTCAGGGGTTGCGCCGTCGAGAGAAACAATTAACTTGTCTAATCCGGATACAATCATATCTTCCGCTTCTTTTTCGCTAAAATAATTTAAGTTTGAATCTATCTTTGTATCTATGCTGTACTCCTTGGCATGCCTGACCATTTTATAGATATCTTTATTTAAAAGAGGCTCTCCCCAATTACAAAAATCTATATGGATTAAATACTGTCCAAGCTCATCCATTACTTTTTTAAAATTATCCCAGGATAACATGCCTCTAGTCCGAGAGCCTCTCCCCTGCCCAGTGGGACAAAAAGGGCATCTTAAAGTACAAAAATTAGTCGGGTCTATGGTTAACCAGTAAGGATAGGCAGAGATATATTCTTCTCTATGTTGTTTTTGCCGCTCAATGAGCAGGAAATTTTCTAATTTGTCTTTCAAATTAAGCCGGCTAAGTGCGTCAAATATTTTTCTTTGGGCTTCAGTAACATCATCGCATGCCATCTTTTTAGGATTAGTTAAACTGTCCATATTAAAATAATGCGACAAGAAACCTATCTCACTATATTTTGCCCCGCCAATTCGTCGCTCATAAAAAGATTATATTTAACCATGCTATCATATAAATTTTGAGCAATAATTGAATATCCTTTTTTATTCGGATGCCAACCATCTTCGTTAATTAAACTATAAGGCTCCGGATATTCTTTAAATATCTTTTCATTATCGCAGAATGCAATATTACTAGTAGTCGCAAATTCCCGCAGGAAATTATTAGCGGATGAGCTAAAATAGTTATAGATCAAGATCTTACATCTGTTTCTCAGGGCAATCTTTATCATATATTCTAAATTGCTTCTGTGTTCTCCTTCTTCCCATCTCTGCGCATTGGCTAATTTATAAGTTACATAGGCCTCGGAGTACACCCTGTTAACCTTAAGTGTTTTGCTTATCATGCCCTTCGAGATTTCAAATAAAAAGATAAGCAGTCTAACAGTTTTTAATCTGTAAGCTTGATTTATTGTTAGGATAAAGATATTATTCATAATCCTTCCGTTGCTGGATGGATAAAACTTTCTTTGGGATGTTATCATTGTAACCAGCTAATATTATTACCGCGTGAGGCCTAAAATCTATAATATTTCTGTAAAAATGCCTGGCGATCTCTCTTGAAGTAATAGCGTCTAGGCCTAAGTTGTATACCTTGAACTTCTTATCGTGAACGTTTTGATTAAGTAGGCGTTCTAGCTGTTCTGGATAGCCATTACCAGAAACAGGATATCCGCTAGTTGTTGATTCACCAACGCAAATAATACGAAAGGCATCGCTCCTAAAGCCATGGTAGGCCTCTTTATTGAAATATAATATATTTTATATATAAAACAGTCCCCTGGAGTATTACTTCGCTAATTATAAAAATTATAACTAATCTTAAAAGATAGTTACTTGATTTTATAATTAGCTGCCATAACTTCTGCATTGCTAAAACAGTATAGAGGGGCTGTTCCTAAAATTAAATTTTTAGTTCCTTCTGACACAATTCTAATTTATTTAACGTTGAATCGTTCCAGGATTCTGTCTGTAATGAATTTTTAAAACATTCCAAGGCCAGAGGGTAATCTTTTTTAAATAAGTAGTAATCGCCCAAAAGCAGCCACTTGTCAGGCTTGACCCTTAAAACCCCTGAGGTTTCAGGTAGGCCTAAAGATAGGGCTAATTGGCAGAATTCTTCATAACGCCTAAGCCTTTCCGGGTAATTATTGCCGTTGGTTTCCCAGTAAAGGTGATGGTCTGCATCTTTAATGCCGAAATCCTGGGCATGCGTATAAATATAAGTTCCTTTATCTACTACACAAAAAGATTGGCTTGCTAAGACAGAATCAATATTCTCTCTATTTCTTTTAAGAAATTCTAAGGTCTCTTCAAAATCTCTTTCTGTTTCCGTAGGAATACCGAACATAAAATTAGCCTGTGTACTAATCCTGGCCTGGTGAGTATCCCGCAGGGCCTCCTCGGCATTAGCAATAGAAAAGTGTTTATTCATGCTATCGATTACCTTTTGCGAGCCACTCTCTATGCCATATCCCAGCCATTCGCAGCCGGCTTTTCGCATCTTTTCTAAAAGCCCTCTTGTCATCTCTGGCCTGATAATCGCTTGCCCTGACCACCTAATTTGCAATCCATTTAGGATTACTAAATCACAGAATTTAGATAGCGCCTCTATATCTCCGTTTAATAATGAACCGATGAAGTAAAAATAGTTTACCCTGGTGAATTTTCTTATCTGATAGGCTACCTCTTCAAAGATCCTCTCCCCACTCATTGAGCGATATTTCTGCCAAAATTGCCATTCGCTGCAAAAATAGCAACAGGTCATGCATCCGCGGCTGTCAAGAATCTCCAAACGCTCAGGCTGTCTATAATGGCCCAGTAAGATATCTTTGCGAAAATCGCTGTAATCAGGAAAAGGGGTAAGGTCTAAGTCTTTTAATACCGGTCTATCGCCGCAATCAATAACCTCGCCCCCTTTCTTTAGCAATGTACCCTGGCAAAAATCTACTTTTCCATCTTTCTCTATAATTCCTACCAGCTCTAACAAGGTCCTATCGCCCTCTCCGGCTACCACGATATCTACTGCCTCTTCTTTTATCAATCTCTCGCCGTTTAGTTCGCGACAGCAATCCGGACCACCGAAAACAATGATCCTATCATTAGCCTTTTTTTTAATTATCTCTGCTATCTTTAGGCTGGCAAGCAAAGAAGTAAAATGAACTGTAAATCCTATAAACTTTGCTCCGGTGTCTAGAATTTTATTGATTTGAAAATCCAACATACAATCATTATGCTGGAGAAATTCCGAAACTAAATACTCATTAGTCCAAAAGGAATATTGATCTTTATCATCCCACATTTTTTTATATTTATCCGGTCCGCTGCAATACAAAGCATTGTTTAAATCAAAGACAAAAACCTTGTGCTCGCTACGGCGTAACCAAGCCGATAAAATGGCGAGCGTATAGGGAGGACAATCCCTTCCCCATCCAGGGGCCTGAATAAGAGCGACCTTCATTTCAATAATCCCCCCACCAATAGTGCATCGTTATTTTGTTCGTATAAATATCGCACGCTAACTTATTAGGGAATCGCACAGTCTTAACAAACTCAAATTTATAAATATTACGCCTAAGGGCCTCCAATAAATAAAATGTATGGATCCATTCGCCATACATCCACTCATCTTGGGTTATTTTATCAACAATAACGAAGTCGCTTCGGTTTATCTGGGCACTAGAAACATACTTTTCTTTCTCCAAATAATGATCCTCAAATACAACCTTTACATCATCCGGTATCCTAACAGATTCAACAGGTAATTTCTTATTCATTAATAGATATTCGATTTCAGAAATAATGCTAGAATTTTGACTGATGACCAGCATCCTTGCCATTCTTTTTGCTCCCATCTCTTCAATGCCTTCGCTGATAATCTTGATTATCTCTTCGCTTGGGCTACGCCAATCACCTTCGTCTGTTATAGAGAACAGGCCCGCATCGTCTGTGTATGATGTATCGGCTTTAAGCGCAATAATCTGCGGAAAAGAAATTGTGAAATATTGCAAGAGGCTGAATAGAACTAAGCTTACAATGAGCAATTTTCTTATGTTAGCGAAAGACCATATGAATCCAGAAATTATAACGGCGATATATGGAAAGACCGGCAAGATAAACCTATTTTGTTTGAGGGGTAATATTAACATAATTATTAATAGTGCCAATACCATGGCGGGAAGAAAAAATTTCTTCTCCTTAAAAGAAAAGGCTGAAGAGAATAAAAAAAGCAGAAAAAATGGGATAAGGAGCTGTCTGCCCAGTAGGCTCTGCAAATAAAAAAATGGGGAGACGTTTCTGTTTTGGAATACAAAGTAGTGTAAATAGCCATTATAAAAATGCCGGGCATAGTAAAAAGCGGCAACAAATAATCCTACAGTAATCGCAAGAATAAAATTTTTTATTATCTTTTTGTTTTTTAAATTGTCCTTGCTGAGAAAAAAATAAGATGTGATAGGAAAAAGAAAGATAAAATAAGATTGTTTGAGAAGCGCTCCTAAACCAATAATTATTCCTATCAATAAAGAAAACTTGGTACTGGCAAACCTATTCAATGCAAATAAATAAAAGGTAAGGGCAACCATAGACATTAATGCAAAGTCTACCATAAATACTCTCGATAAAGCAAAAACTGCAGGAAACATAGAGACAAGAAATGCCGAAAGAACGCCGACTTTGAAATTATATAATGTGTTGCCGATGCCATAACTTGCAAATAATAAAATTGCAAAATAAACCGCGTTTGACATAACTATTAAGCTATTCTTATCGGTAGAAAATAAAAAGAATGGACTTGATGTTATAAAAAATAGGGGCGGCCTAGACCAGCGTCCTCCAAAAATTGTACCGCAGGTTTTATAAACAATTGATTTAAAATCTAACCTAACCTCCCTTAAGCTTTGCAGAATAATTCTTGTTTGAGCAAAATTACTGCTTGAATCGCTTTTTAGGCAGTATCTGCTTTTAGCTAAGACAAGGTAGTTATTTAAGCAATGAAATAGTAAAAGTGCGAATAAAATAGCGAATATGTATAATTTGCGCTTATTAACTCTCATCTTTTGTGAATTGATATCCTTTTAAAATTGCATCTCTGATGCCTGGACGAAAGCTTATATGCGAACGTATATCGTTTATGTTTTCGCTACGATATTTATAACAATACCGGCACCAGCGATGAGGCGACCCTTTAACTAATGAGCTACGTAGGTCCTTAAAATTCACCCCATTCCACATCGTATTGAAATCCGAGCTGTCTAAATACCCGAAATGATTTCCCGCATAACAGCAGGGATTCACAGAACCTTCGTTCTCCACATAAAAGAATTTCCAGGGGTCGCTGCATCTCTGCATTGGATGAAAGCTATTGTTTATTCCAAATCTTGGTGGCAATTTTAAAGTAATATTTTTCTTTCTGGCGATTTCTTCTGCCCTCGTAAAGGAAATATTGGAAAGCTCTTGCTTAAAAAAACAAGAAAGTTTTAAATGGGCAGGACTAAAAATAGTCATATAATTACAAAAAATTTCATCTACTCCTAAATCAGCGGCGAATTTAATAAATCCAGGCAGATTTTCAACATTTAAAGCGGTAAGAATAAAAATAAGGCTAATCCCAGGAGAATCCTTGCTTTTGCGCAAACGCACCAACTCTTTGATTTGAAATATGATTTGCTCAAACGTATTCATTCCTGTTAATACCCGATGCAGGTGGCTGTTATCAGCATGAAGAGAAATCTCTACGGTAGACCTACTTTTTGTAAGGAGAGCCACAATGTTATTATTCAAAGGAAACCCGTTAGTAGTGAATATTTTGATTGTGTTGGGTATCCTGCAGTTTATATACTCTAGGAACTTCTCTATCCCGGGCATTAAAAGCAGCTCTCCAAAACCGCAAAAACTAACGTACCGTGCTTTAGAGATAACGGTGCTCAATCTGGGTTCGAAAAATTCTTTATACCTCTCCAGAGAAAAAAGTTTGGGCTTCCCGCCTAAACAAAAAGCACATTTTGCATTACAATAGTAATGCGCCCCTATTCCGACTCCCTCCGGAGCTGATTCTAAGTTTATCCTACCCAACGAATATTCAAAATCGTTAAGTAGAAGGTTTTTCTCTCTCTCGGAAAACTCAGATACTTTCTCCGTTATCCTTTTATTAACGGAAGTCAATAAACCATCCTTTACTTCTTTGATCCTCTCTTGCCTTACCCTAAGACTAGTTATCATTATAGTGCCCTAAAGTAATTGAAAGATGGCATTAATCATTCAAGACCTTCTCTAAAATAGGGAAGATAATACAAACCAGCCAACAGTGACAATTTCCTTCCTCTATAAATTTTCTTATGCCCTGCGCCTTTTCGGACATCCAAAGATGGTCGAATTTT
This sequence comes from Candidatus Omnitrophota bacterium, assembly GCA_043808095.1. Taxonomy (GTDB): domain Bacteria; phylum Omnitrophota; class Gorgyraeia; order JAZDFF01; family JAZDFF01; genus JAZDFF01. Next base: position 20,866 of record JAZDFF010000034.1, on the reverse strand, counting down.
TCTTCTCTGATATTGCCTATAGAACTATTTTTAAGGATAGGGCAGAAGAATAGGTCTCCGTAAGGGCTCAGCATGGCGAATTTAGAACCGGTGATACATCTTTTAAATAGCCGCTTAGGATGAGTTTGATATTCAACCAGGTTAGACCAATAATAAAGTTGCGTAATTAGGTTTTTGTCTTTAATCTTCTCCATGGGTCCTGTTACAATCTTGTCATCCTTGCTGAGTAATTCTTGGATTATCTCTTTTATCTCTCCTTCGACAGTTTGAAGATTAGCAGCTGTCCATCTGAATTTTTCCCTACCCTCCTTGGGGACAACAAATTGGGCAAAAAAATCAAGTTCCTCCCTGTCAGCAAATTGTTTGACTGGAAGCAGCTGGTCTAGGTTATGGGGGGTAAGGGTAAAGGTTGTAGAAAGCTTAACCGAGGGCAATTCTTTTTTACAGCGTCTGATGGTCTTATAAAATGTCGAGAATGCGCCGTCGATACCCCTGATCCTGTCGTGTGCTTTTCCTATGCCATCCAATGAACTGCCCAGCCATAACGACCTGGGCTGAAACCTGTCTAGTATTTCTTTGCTTTTGTCCAAGATGATATCTGTAGCCATGGCATTAGTAAGTATGCCTATAGAGCTATTGGGGAGATTCCTATTAAAAAAACCGCAGAGCTCAGCGATGTCTTTCCTGAGAAATGGTTCCCCTCCAGACAAGACCACAGTCTTTGTCTTTTGCAGATGAGCGGAATTATCAACCAAGCGTTTGATCTCATCTAAAGAAAGTTCATTCCTATTACGACCGGGGAATCGCTTCTCGTAATCCCACAAGTCGCACATGATGCATTTGCTATTACAATTATAGGTCAATTCAATATGCAGCTCCTCAGGGCCGTCTTCCGGCTTCATAAGGCAGCCCTTCAGGCAATCTATCTTCTTTTCTACAAATTTATTGGTTTTATCTATGACCTTGTCTATCTCAAGAGTGTTTGAACCGTCCAGAGGATTACCCCATAACAGGCCTTGATAGAGCTTGTCTAGCTTCTTGATAATCTTAAGCCAGTCGTATTTCTTCTCTACCAACCACCTTGCTTCTACGATAAGCCTTTCTCTTAAATTATTATCGGTAATGATTTTTATTACCTTATTAGCAAACGCCCTTGGATTATCGGCAATCAATATCTCCTCATCCGCCTTGGCATCAATGCCGCTTGAGCCGACTTTAGTCGAAACCACCGGCAGGCCTGTAGCCATCGCTTCTAAAACCTTCCCTTTTATACCAGCACCAACGCAATTGCTATTCACAAATACAGAACTTTCGTCCAGATAAGGCTTCACATCGTTGACCTCTCCTGTCACGGTTATGCTTTTTTCCTTAGCCAAAATCTTTACCGCTGAGGTGGGGTTTGAGCCTACGATCCAGAATTCTGCTCCAGGCATTTTCTTCCTGATCAACGGGAATATCTTCTTTGCGAAATAGACTACCGCATCCTCATTAGGATAATGACGGTAATGACCAACATATATCAATTTTTTTGAATTGCGGGGCTTGTCTTGAAAAGAAAAATGTTCTAAATCTACTCCCGTAGGCACTAAATTAATATCTGATCTGGGGAAAAGCGCTCGCAGGACATCTTCGTCTTCTTTAGAAAGAGTTATGACTTTGTCTATCTTTACAAACCGCGAGGTATGGAAATGGAATCTGTTCAGATCATCCAAGAACGAAACAATAAAAGAATTGTTTGTCCTGTAATAGGATTTTTTTGAAGCAAGGAAGCTTATATCGTGTTCGGTGTAAACAACCGGTATATGCTTAATATAGTCTAATAAATATAGTAGCTCATTCGATTCTATCTGGATAATATCGATAGGCTCTTTCTTCTGGATTTCTATTAGCCTATCTATTAATTCTTGGCTATAGCTGTAAGCTGCCTTATACCGCGCGGGATAAAATAACCTTGAGAAGAAATCGAGATTCAATTCAGACTTTGCCAAAACAGGATAGACCTCGGCAAATACCTTTTTAAGCTCTGGTATAAACTTGTATTCATCGTAGTGATCGATCAAACTAAGCAGATGAAAATTATATTTTTCCGATAACAGTTTGGTTAATGTGTGTATTCTTATTTTACCTCCTACATTAAGCGGGAAGGGAAAGAAGCGGGAAATAACTAAAACATTGGGTTTTGTACCCTGATGATGTTTGAAACCCCTCTTAACAAAGTTCCCATAATAAAGCATTATCCTGTTAAAGATCTTACTATCCTGCTCTACTATAAATCTTTTTTCTAGAAAACGGTGCAGTATGGCTTGCGGAAGAAAATTAAAGGCCCAGAAAAATCCTTTCACAAAGGCTACCCTATTTTTATTTTGATAAAGTGTCTTAGGGAGGAGATTTAAGTGATTATTTAAAATCTTAGAATCCGTAATATTCTTCCAGGTGAATAAAAGTTCGTTCTTTATTTCTTTCTGCCGTTCATAAGTCAACGTGACTTTACCTTTATGATAAATAACGCTACTTGGCTCATAGATAATTTTTAATCCTCTCTTCCAGGCGCGATACGATATATCTATATCCTCCCAGCAATTTGGCTTATAGATATCATCGAATCCTCCCAGCCACAGAAAGTCCTTCTTCCTAAAAACCATCCCGCCCCCAATAGCAAAAACTGAAGGAGAGGGCTGATATACCCTATCCCCGTTACCAGTCTCTGACTCGTTCCATAGCCGGATGTAGCCATTCTCAAAATGCCCCGTATGCATACCCCAGACAAAAGTCTTTCTGTCCCAACCATACATCTTTGGGGTAACGGCAAACACATCGTTTTCTCGAAAATGGCTTATTAGCGGCTCTAAGAAATTCTCAGTTACAACCACATCGTTGTTAATCAAGACGATGAGTTCGTTCTTAGCCTGCTTAACTCCCCGATTACAGGTAAAACCAAAGCCTTTGTTTTTCCTGTTTAAGATTAAGCGCACCTGGGGAAAATTAGACTTGATATACTCCACGCTATCATCCGTGCTTCCGTCATCAACTACCAATACCTCGCTTTTACCTTCCTTAAAATCCTTAACCGAAAATACGGAAGGCAGGCATTCCTTAAGGCAGGCGATCCCATTCCAATTAGGTATAACTAAGCTTATTTTTAAATCCTCGAAGGGAACCAGCCTTCTTTTGGGGACGATTATACTTAAGAGTGGCTTAAAAATACGCCAGAAGATATTTTCAATTAAAAAAGAAACGCTCAAGAAGAGAAAGAAGGGGGTCAGGGATATAGCTATTGTAAACCAGATTAATTGTTTGATGCTGTGTTTTAATAATCTAAAAGATGCGCGCGCGCTGCAAATGACTGTCCAAAGCGGCCTTAATACAAACCTGAAGCCCTCAGAATTATAGATGCCATGTAATTCGCTCCTTAAATGCACAATCTCTTCCATGCGGCGCTGCAGCTGGTTAGAGAGGTTGTTTAACTCTTCTTTATAAGCAGTCAGGGAATCAAGTTGCTGCTTGATTCTCTGGTTCAATGCGGAGACTTGATCCGAGAGGCTGCTGATCTGGGTATCTTTTTCAATAAGCTGGCCGTCTTTTATAAGTACTTCATTCATGCGGGACTGCAGCTGGTTAGAGAGGTTGCTTAGCTCGTCTTTGTAAGAGGTAAGCTCTTCCTTATTTTCCTCTATATCAATTATTTTAGTAGCTAAGTCTTCAGCTAAGCGAGCTAACTCCTCTTTAAGCGCGCCTGCCTCTGCCCTGCCTTCAAGAAGCTCGCCGCTTTTTAATACCAATTCGTTCATGCGAGAGTGAAGCTGACTAGAGAGGCTGCTGATCTGGGTATCTTTTTCAATAAGCTGGCCGTCTTTTATAAGTACTTCATTCATGCGGGACTGCAGCTGGTTAGATTGATTTTTTTGGTAATCCCTATCTTTTCTGGTTTCTATTAAATCATTCAAAATATTTTTCAGTTCTTCTTCTAATCTTTTATTTTCATAATTTACAAGTTTTTCTAATTCATCGAATACGTCTCTGGCGACCTCGTTGAATATTGCTCCCTGGTGTTCTTTGTTTAGTTTAAACATAATGTCGGGCAGTAGCATAAAAAAACGTCCGCTTTTCTGCTCTCCTTCTTTTACAATAAAATATTCATTGCCGATTAAGGCGCTGGGAAGCTTATGGGGGTAGTGTTTTGCAACTAATAATAATCTGTTTTTCTCTATGGCTTCATGCGCAAAACGCTCATCACAGCTACCGTGCTTTTTATGATAGGCCAGGCTACCAGGGACGTAAACCAACTTCCAACCGTGTTTCTTCATCCTAAGAGATAGGTCAACATCTTCACCAAACATCACAAAATCTTCATCCAATAGACCTGCCTGGTCTAAAGCGGATCTCCTATATAAAACACTCGTGCCAGAAATAGCATCAACCTCTGCTATAGAATTATACTCGCTGACTTTTTTCCCGGCCCCTCTTTCATCCCAATAAAAATTTGGAAGCCCTACAAGCCCTGCATTCTGAATAGTATCTCCGCTAAATAGCTTACTGGTTACAGCTCCTATGGAATTGTTGCTTTTTATTACCTTAACTAGTTCCGCCAGCCATCTCTTGCCTACCACAACATCGTTGTTTAATAAGACAACGTATTCCCTTTTAGATTTTACAATACCGAGGTTGCACGCCTTACAATAATTATTTATTTTATTCACTAAAACTATTGCTTTCTTATATTTATTCTTAATAGATCTGACTGAGCCATCGGTGGAGCCGTTATCTACGACGATTACCTCAAATTTATTTTTAGGATAGGCTATCCCATATAATGCATCTAGACAATCCTTTATCATTTCCTTGCCGTTAAAGTGCGCTATGATTATGCTTACAAAAGGCTGTTTGTTTGTCATAAGAATACCTCCCCTTTCGGAATATGCCAGTTCCAACGGTGATCCAAATAAACCGTTCCGTGATCTCTTCTATCAGAAATCATATTGAATGAACTTATCCCATGTGAATAAGCAAGAAATCTACTAGTATTTGTATCCCAAATACCCACTGAAACCCTATATCCTCCCGGCAATAACCTTAGTTTCGGATAAACTAAAATCTCGGAGCCTGTGCCGCAAGAGGTAATTCTTCTTACGCAACCGTGACAATAGATGCCATCCGAACGGTATACGCCTATCCATAAAAACAGATGCCGAAGTGACGCCTCCTGAGATTTATCTATATTGAAATCTGTTTTAATTTTAAACTCTCTGCTTGTCACAAAAATAGTACCCTTGCTTCCGTAATTATTCAAAAATGTCGAAGATTGAAACTGCGCTATATCCGTATTTTCATTACTCTCCCATTTACCTATGAGATAGTCTACATTGGGTAAATACTTTTTACTGAAAAACTCCGGAAAACGAAGATTACTCCAGTTATAGGGCAAACTCAACAATTGTCCGGAGGCAGAATCGCCTATAACTTCTATATCACACTTGCCTTTATGATAATCGTAAGCAAATGTTTCATTTTTATCCCAAATTGCCGCAGAAACATAATACATGCCTGGCATAAGTAATAGCTCCGAGCATTGCAGCTCAAAATATCCGCCACCCCTACCCATGCGCGGAGTTGCCAAGCCGTCAAATTGAGTATTTGGGCCGTAACAATACACGCCATCCTCTCTGAAGATCGCTATACCAAAATGGAAATTATCTATTTCTTCTTGAACCAGAAATTTAACCCTAATGCTCACTTTATCTCTGCACTTTACCTTATTGGTCTTTTGGTTACTTTTATTGAATACGGCTATTTCTTCGATAAAGACTTCTTTCGTCCCTTCGCGCTTGCCCCACTCGTGCATATCCGTAGCCCAGCGCTTAGTCTCAGCTACCATACGCGAACGTGAGCCTACGGATAGTACCCTTTTCTTATTTAATAATGTTTCGTATTGCTCCACAACCCCGCTAGGATCTCCGCTTGCGACTATGCGCCCGTCTTCCAACAAAAACGCTTTGTTGCAAAACCTCTGTATCAGCCCTGGATCCTGGGCAGCAATAACCATAGACTTGCCCTGCATCCTAAACTCAGCCATCTTTTCAAAGCACTTTTTCTGAAAAGATATGTCTCCCACTGTAATAATTTCATCGGTTATTAGTAAATCGAACTCTTTATGGATAGCTATGCTAAATCCTAAGCGCATCTTCATACCGGTGGAATAACTGCCTAAGGGCGCGTTAATAAAATCCCCCAATTCGGAAAACTCTACAATATCGGCAAAGGCCTTGTCTATTTCTTGCTTCTTCATGCCTAGTAAGCTAGCGTTAAGATAGATATTCTCTCTTCCTGTAAATTCATCCTGGAATCCCACTCCAAGTGTAAGCAAGGCAGAGGTCTTGCCTCTCGTAATTATCTCTCCCTCACTCACAGATAAGCTCCTGGAAATGATGTTTAAGAGCGTAGATTTCCCCGAGCCGTTTCTGCCTATAATCCCTACGATCTCTCCCTCTTCTATACTAAGATATATATTCCTCAAGGCCCAGAAGGCCCCATCCTTGGAAGCATGCCCCTTCAAACTAATACTGCCATCCGGCAGCTCATCGGTATTGATGTATTTATGAAACCTCCTGCCAACATTATTTAATCTGATTATCTGCATGGCGCCTTATCTATATATTAAGATGGTCGGAGAACTTGTCTTCACATTTAACAAATACATAATAACCAACAAATAACGCCGCCAGTGAACATATAATAGGGCTAACTAATGCATTGAGAAGGCTTATTTCTTTTGGCATGCTATTCACATAATTACCGATAAAAATAATTCTGTATAAATTGAGTATCCCTACCAGCGGATTCCACATGTAAATTTTTACAAAAAGCGGATTTGTTTTATTTATTAATTCCTCTAACGTATAAACCCCTGGGGTTAAGAAAAAAAGTATCATTAGTAAAATCTGCACAATATATTCTATATCCCGATAGATAACCTGCAGGGATGAAACCGCCAGGGAAACCCCTACAATTAACAGTGTTTGGATTAAAATTACTACAGGCAGAAAGATTATCAGGCCGCTAACCTTGATATGAAAGGCGGCAAGAAATCCTAACAAAACCAGTAGGGCGGGGAAAAAATTTATAAGGTTAGCCAATACTACTGAAAACGGCAAGAGATACTTCGGAAAGGATATCTGTCTTATGATATTTTTACTCCCCAATACACTTGCGATAGACCCCTGGATTGAATTAGCAAAATATGTCCACGGCAATAAAGCGGTTATCAGGTGTATGAAAAACGGATAGTTACCGCTTGAGGCATGCATAAAATCCGAGAACAATATTTTATAGACAATGGCTGTGCAAAGAGGCATAATCAGCATCCAAAAAAATCCTAAAAATGGCTTTCGATACCTGACCTTAAGGTCCCTTATCGCTAATTCATAAATTAATCTTTTATGTTTAAATAATTCTTTTATCATATTATCTCTGCGATCCTCTCTGCAGCTATCCTGCCGTCTAAGATCGCATCTTCCATAGACATATAGCGCCAGGAACCATAACGCCCGCAGGAGATAACGCCGTTCATCAGGAGATATTCTGTAATCTTAGCCCTGCTCTGGCGGTAGTTCTTATCGTAAATCGGATAGCCATATTTGATATCATTCACATCTTGGCAACATATTTGGTCTTCGCGATTAATTATACCGATTCTCTTTAGGTCTTCTTTAATCCTGCGGATGAGTTTATTTTTATCGATCGCCTTTTCAGAGGGATAAGATACCTCTGTGTATAACGACCCTTGTCCGCTGGGCGCATTATGAGAAGAGAAGTTGTGCGCAAAGCCAACCCTAAAAAAAATCAACTCCTTCCCGGGAAAATAAACCCAGTGTCTTGAAGGACTAGTTTTATTTTTAACTCCTAGGTTTAGATTGAAAACTGAGTTCCATCTTAATAATCCAAAAAAGTGTTTAATATCCTGCGGTAGGCCGCTGATAATCCTAGACATTCTGGGCAGGGGTATAGTAGAAACCAGGCAGTCAAATCTTTCCCTTTCCCCAGAGGCCAAGTGTACCTCTCTCTTGCCCAGGTCTATACCAGTTACTTCGCAATTAGTGCGTATCTCCTCCAGGGGTCTTTCCAGGGCTTTTACTAGAGACGCTATACCACCTTTTTTAGGATACCAAAAATGCGCATTGTACCCGAATTGCTTCTTGCTCTCTTTTATTGTGCCGTTTACCAGGTCGTTTAAAGAGGGGACCGGGACAAAGCCGTCTAACCACTCGCAGGTTAAATCTTCGGGAGGGATGGTCCAGAATTTACGGTTATAGGGGATCATGAAATGCCTGGCTATTCCTTCTCCAAAGGTATGTTTGGTCCAGGTAAGAAAATTCTCCCTTTTCTTGATTTCAGAGACTTGTGTCTGAGAGGCCTTAAGAAAGCTTAAGAGGCATTCTTTTACTATTTGTGAAGGAAGCCCGTAGAGATTAGCCTGAAAAGGATAGCGGGTATATCTACTATGAGAATAGATCCATGACCTTCTCCGGTGGGATGTCAAATTACCTCTAAGAAGGCCCTTAACCAGATTAAAGGTATAATGGTGCTTGAAATGTAGCAGGTGTCCATCGCAATCAAAGGTAAAACCATTTATATTTCTTGAACGGCACAGGCCCCCTGCCTCCGGCTCTTTTTCAAGGATCTGGCAGTCTATCCCTTGATTATGTAGATGCCAGGCAGCGCTTAATCCAGCAAGACCTGCCCCTAAAATAAGTATATTTTTTTTAGCCATTGACTGCTACCCTGCTCATTTTTTTAGTTATAACCAGGCCTATCATAAGCGCGCCAACTATAACAGCTAGGCCCAGCTGATTAGATGCCTGGCTTATCAATATCCCGCAAAGAGAAAAGAAAGCACCTAAACCAAACATTATCCATAATATCCTTTTCTTAGAATAACCCGCGGCCAGAAACAGTAAGGCCAGATGGTCATTGCTTTTCTTAAAGGGAAGCTTTTTCCTCATTATGCGCACCAGGATTAGAAACGCAGTATCGAATATAGGCAGGCCGAGTATAAGTAGAGGGCTAAAAAGAGCGGCCTTTCTTTCCAGGGGGGCATAACTTATTGCCAGGGCATATGCCGCCAAGATAAAACCTAAAAAATGGCTTCCGGCATTACCCATATAGATCTTGGCAGGGGGAAGATTATAGATTAAGAGGCTTAAGATAACTCCGCTTAAGGCCAAGGACAGTATTGCATTTTGAATATCGTTATTTAAAATAGAGATTGTAAGAAAGGAGCAGCTTACAATGATCGCCGCTCCAGCAGCTAGGCCATCCATTATGTCTAAATGATTAAAGGCATTGCTAATCCCAAGCAGCCAAAGAAAGGTTATGATTATATTGGCTGTATTGCCGATGTTGACGATTTGTGTTCTCGTGCCGGAGAGGACCAAAAGAGAGGCAGCAATAATCTGTACTGTAAATTTAGCCAGGATAGATAGCTCTTTCCAGTCGTCTATTATCCCGAAGGCCAGCATTATAAAAGAAGCGGCGATCATCCCCCAGGTCTTTTGCGGTAACCCTCCATAAAGCCGTAGGACAATTAAACAGGCAACTAAGAAAGAGATACCCATAGTTATCCCGCCGATTAAAGGTATGCCCTGAGGGACTAATATTTTATATTTTAAGGCGGGTTTTTTTAACAGAGCTATAAAGAATATGCCGGATAAAAAACCACTAAGAATGATAATGAGGTAATTAATTAGCATCCCTTGTTTCTTTTCTAGCCACGAGCTCCAGGTATAGGTCAAGGTGGCTTTCAGAGATAGTCGTAAGGGCAAAGCGGGGGCCCAGGGCCTGCTTGGCTTTAATCCCAATCTTTATTCTTAGACTCTCGTCTTTTAATAAGTCTATCAGATTTTGCGCTAATTTATGCAGATCGTGAGGAGAAACTAAAAATCCTGTTTCGCCTTCCGCGATTACCTCGCCTATCCCGCCGGTATGCGTGGCAATCACCGGCCTGGAAGAAGCCATTGCCTCTAAGACAGCTACAGGCAGGCCCTCCCAGAGGGAAGTAAGCACAAATACATCTAACGCAACGAGTATCTGCGGGATATCGCGACGCCATCCGGTTAAAATTACCTGCTCCTCTAACTCTAGCCTCTTGATCAGCCTTTCGATATCCGCACGCAGCGACCCATCCCCCACTAAAATAAATTTTACCTGGGGCATCTGTTGTTGCACTAAAAAAGCCAGTCTAATAAAGTCCTGTGGGGACTTCTGGGGCTTAAAACAAGCAATCGTCCCCACCAACAGGTCTTTGGCCCCTACGCCTAATTCTTCTCTTATGCTTTCTTCTCTTGGGCCAAACTTTGAATAATCGATCCCGTAACGAATAAGGGCGTATTTGTTATCTGCGCCGATAAGGTTACCCAGCCCCTTACACTTATCGCAGTCAGAGACTACTATTAATTTGTCCGTAAACCTAGCGGTAAGCCTCTCCAACCATATAAAAAATAGGCGTCTTAGGCTTGACTGGTAATCATTGAAACTCCAGCCATGGACAGTATGAATAATAACCCCTACGCCGGCTAATCTTGCTGCCCAACGACCGATAATACCCGCCTTGGAACTATGGGTGTGCACAATCTCGATATCGTTTTTTTTAATAAACCGGCGGATTTCAATTAAGGCCAGGAAATCTTTAAAAGGATTAATCGGGCGCCCTAAACACCTTGATTTCTTTAGTGCTAACCCTGGTATAGCTTGGGCCTCGCTAATCAACTCCCCATCTATAGCAGTAAATAAAAAGACCTTAAATCGTTGCTGATCTAATCGTCTAATTAAGCTTAAGAGCTGCGTTTGAGCCCCCCCCAGCTCTAGCTTAGTAATTACATAGAGAAGATTAACAGGGCGCATCTGATTGAGTTACATTATAGTCTTTCTCTTGAGAAAATTCAAGCATTATGAGGTAAAAAATAGGCAGGATTAGACTACTAATTAGCTCAATCTAGCGGGAGAATTCTACGTCACCATAGCTGGCAAGGCTATCTTTAATTATAATAACTGCTCCCAAAACCCCCGGCATAGACCTTGCGAACTCAAGGGCCCTGGCAAGCGACCCTTTATTTTTTACTCGGTTTGCCACAGCCGTAGCTACGGCATCTGCCAAAGACACATTCTTTGCCAAAATCACCGCGCTATCAGCACAGCCAAAACTTAAAGAATGCCCTATAGTTCCGGAAGAAGTGCATATCCCAAGAGGGGTATCCTGAGGCTTAATCTTTAGCTTAAGGCCTCCCCATAATTTCTTTCTACCCGTATAAATGCCTATCAGGCGTATCTTACGGCTGACCAGGAAGATATCCCCTCCGTTTTCAATAATTATTTCTCTAAACCCGCGCCTTAACAAATCACGACCCACGGCCTGGGCTATTGCTCCGGCAACCGCCGCCATGGGTCCTACGCCCGCTATCTTAGCGGCCCGACTCATATCTTTAACTATGGGCCTGGCGCGCAACTCTACTTCTATGGGCTTAAGCGCAGTTAGAAACCTCCTGTCTTTGGATATATAATTCTCAATATCTGACCGATAAGCCTGAATCTTCTTCTTTACAACATCCTTATTTAAAGGCTTATCGGTCAGAATCTGCAGGTCTGTTTCCTTTATTGCTATGCGGCATTCATATAAGCCGCTACCTTTAATCCAATCCCTATAAAAGCGCCTGCGGTATTTATCGGCCTTCATTAGCATATCCTCGGCAAGGCCTCGGCAGCCAACATCTCTATGATACGCTGTGTGCCTAATACAGTATTCATCACTACCTGGGAAGGGTAATCAGATACCACAGAGCCAATAATACCAGAGTCCTTTCCCAAAGGATGAGCCCGCAAGAGGCTTAATACCCTTTTCGCAGAATCCGCTGCAACTATTATTATCGCCCTGCCTTCATTTGCAAGATAGAGCGGGTCTAGTCCTAATAATTCGCAGGCTGCCCTTACCTTACCCGAAACAGGGATGAACTTCTCCTCGATAACAATGCCTAAGCCAGAGCTTTCGGTAATCTCATTTAAAGTCGTAGCCACCCCCCCTCGTGTAGGGTCGCGCATAAATCTTATCCCCTTTATCTTCATTAGCACCGGCAAGAGTAAATCTGCTAGCGCAGCGCAGTCGCTTTTGATATTAAAACCCAGATTCATATCCCGGCGGCCAGCCAATACCGCCAGGCCATGCTGCCCGATCTTTCCGGTAATAATAACCCTGTCGCCCGACCTGATATTCTTCGCGGATAATCTAAGGCCATTTTTAACCCTCCCTATCCCGGAGGTATTGATAAATATTTTATCTGCTGCGCCTTTTTCAACAACCTTTATGTCTCCGGTAACTATGGAGATGCCGGTTTTTTTTATTTCCCGAGAGATAGATTCGATTATCTTCTCCAGGATCCTGTAATCCAATCCCTCTTCTATAATAAGGGAGAGCGCTAGATATTCCGGCAGGCCGCCTAACATAACCAAATCATTAGCTGTCCCGCAGACGGCAAGTTTGCCGATATCCCCTCCTGGGAAAAAAAGCGGGGTCACCACAAAAGAATCGGTGCTAAAAACAATCCTATCTTTATATTTTATTAAAGCGCTATCAGAGAGTTCGGCCAATATGGGGTTGTTGAGTTTTTTAAGCAAGAGCTCCTTGATCAGGCCATGCATCAGACGGCCGCCGCTTCCATGAGCGAGCATGATTCTTCGTTTTATCATATTGCTTTTAAGATAACCTGTTAGAACCTCACCCCCGAGGCAATAAGATCTTTTTTCAGCTGTCCTACTTCAGTAAAAAGAAAGCTTTTTATCCCCAGGGTTTTTGCAGTTGTTACTAATTCAGGCCTATCGTCGGTATAAAAGGTCTGTGAAGCCGGGCTAGCCAAGATATCCAACGCCTTCTGATAGGCCAGTGGATCTGGCTTGATATAGCCTAATTCAAATGAGGTTATAACAATATGGAAGGCATCAAAAATGGGGAAATTTTTTTGGATATACTCAAAATGTAGGGCGTTTATATTAGAGAGGAGCGCCGTCTGATAGCCTTCTTTTAATTGTAAGGCCAGTTCATATACTTGGCGGTTATTTTCGGAGAAAAAGAATATCTCCTGCCAGATAGGCACAAATTCCCGGTAATCAATCTTAAGGCCCAGCATCTCCTTTATCTTAGAGTAGAACTCTAAAGGAGAAATTCTTCCTGCCTCAAAAGACAATGTTAGCTCTGAATCAAAAAAAAGCCCCAGTATCTGATCTGCGTCCTTATCCGTCAATCTGGCTATTCTTTTTGCGGATATGCGATGGTCGAAATCAAGCAATACCCTGCCCAGGTCAAAAATAATGGTTTTTATCACCCCCCCCCCCCCCTTCTTTTGCGTTCATCAATTGCTTTTCTCTTCCCTTTTGCGAAACAGATCCAGGAACCTGTCTTCATAATCTTTATAGACATTCCATTTATCCAACTCAAGCTTAAGCTCATTGGCCTTGGCAATATCAAGCTTAGCCTGTTCAAAAAGCTTCTCTATCTTCTCCTTCATGGATGCGGGTAATTTGGTAAGCTGGCTTAGGGTTTTCTTAATCTTCTCTATCTCTTCCTCTCCGATGGGAGCGGATTGTCCCTGCGAACCCAATTTTAAGTATTCCAGAAGCTTGTTTATCTCACCCTCAATAATATTGGACTGCTCGATAAGGCCCAAGAGGTCTATCGGTATGTCTAATATCCGGCTCAATGCACCAAGCACCGCAGAGGAGGCCCGGGGGTTTTCTATTTGCACTGCATAAAGAGGGATCTCCCCGAGCAGGCAAAAACCATCCATCCCATTTTTTTTAGCCAGCCCTAAGAATAGGCCATTCATCCCGCTGATCTGACCTTCGTGCATGTGATTCAGATTATATTTTTTTAAATGTTCGTTTATCGGCCGCGAGGTAGCACTAAACCACACCCCTGGAGGCTGCGTGTGTTCTATGGGTTGCGGCATGGCTGCAAATCCGATAATCATCTTTACCTTGATAGCCTTAGCGAAATTTATAATCCTCTTAGAGTAATCCTGGGCCCTGGATAAGTCAGGCTGGGCGCTACTGATAAATATAATCAGATCGTTTTTGCCTGTTTTATTCTTCCAGAAATAAAATTTGCTATAAGGAAGCTGTGGCAGGGATAACAGGCCTTTTTCTATTACATTGCCGGTCAAATAAAAGAAGTCCGCCGGGGCAATCTCGGCAAACTCTTCGGCCTTCAGTCGATCTATGAGATATTGCGCTGCCTTAAAGGCTACCTCCCCCATCCCCGGCCAGGCGCAGATAAGATAAGGATTCTTCAGTGTTGGCTTCTTATAAAATTTAATACCTTCCATATTTTCGCTCCTTAATTAAATTTATAGCTTTTAATGAATCTCTCTAGTAAGGCTGCCCCCAGAAAAAGATTATTTATTTTTGCATATTCGTCAGCTATATGCGCACACCCCTCGCTGCCAAAGCCGGTGGCTACTGCTGGTATATGCCTATCCTGAAAGAAACTGATAGTAGTAGCTCCTTCTGAACCGCTTATTTTCGGCTTAATCCCTAAGGACCTGGCTGCTTCTTTTAAGAAATAAACCAGGGGGTGGCTATCCTCTACCAAACAAGGATTCTGGATACCCTCTATCTCTATCTTAAAACTCCTGGTGCAGTTAGCAATGACTGCTTTTATCTCTCCTTTTATCTGCCTGGCTCTATCCCCGGGGAGAAACCTATAATCCAGTTCAAATTCACACCAGTCAGCCACTACGTTTACTTTATCTCCTCCCTTTATGGTACCGATATTAATGGTCGCGGGCTTCAGGTACCGATTTTTTTCTGCGCCCCTCCTTTTAGCCCAATGATTCTTTAGCGCTGTAAGGACAGACATGGACGTATCTATGGCGTTGCTCCCCAGCCAGGGATATGCACCATGGGCCTTTTTGCCACGGATCTTTACCTTAAGATGCAAAAGCCCTTTTTGGGCAACGACAATCTGGAAATCGTCTGCGTCTAATACTAACGCTGCATCCGGTTTTAAAATACCTTTGTTTAACAAGGGCTCAAGGCCTAACCTAGAGCCACTCTCCTCGTCGGCAGTAGCAGCGAAAACTAGGGCGTACTCAAGGTTTACCTTATCCTCAATGAGGCTGTTTATGGCCTCCAGGCTCACTGCAAGATTACCCTTACAATCAGTAGCGCCTAAGCCGTAAATCCTCTCTCCCCGCAGCTGCCCGGAAAAGGGAGGAACTTTCCAACTTGTCCCTGCCGGCACAGTATCTAAATGCGGGGTAATCAATAGCGAATTACCTTTGCTAGCCGCCCCCAAAACCGCTATGAGATTAGAGCGATTCTTTCCAAACTCATAGAGCCTTGATTTTACACCTATGGCTCCAAGATATTTTTTGACGAAACCTGCTATCCTAGATTCATCTCCGGGAGGATTCTCTGAATTTATCCGTATGAGCTTCTTGGTAAGCCTTATTAGGCGTTTTTTATTAATCATCTCTACCCCGCACAGCTGGAACAGTTATGAGCCGAGCAACTACCACATCCTGCTAGAGAGCTAGTGGCATTTCCTTTAGCATCTTTGGAAGAAAAAGAAAAAGCTGAAAGAAGTTTTTTTAAATTATCTTTCCCGCATTTAGGGCAGGCTATTTCTTCGCTACCGCGTAGCAGATATTCAAACTTGCAATTACAACCCAAACAGATATATTCGTATATAGGCATATATTTTTAGGGGAGATTAAAAACTATAATTTAGGCTAACCGAAACTGCCTCGGTATCAAATAATTGGGCCTCTAAGTTAAGCCAGGCCTTATCATTAAGGGCAAGGTCAAAGCCCGCCGCCATCCCAAGGTCCTTGGTTAAATCAGACATCCTGCGTTTTCTGCTATCCTCGATCTTATGAATATAGTCAACCCGCGACCATTTTAACCCTAGATAAGGGGTAACCCTGGATAGCTGCCGGGAGATCAAGAAAGAGGCCTGCCAATCATCCAAGATAGCCCTATGTTTAACATCACCCAGACGGGTCTTTTTGGGATGTACGCTGATATGCTGAAAGCCGAAAACCATCTTTACCTTACCCTCTTCGTAAAGCTTAAGCCGAAAACCATAACCTCCGGCGAAGCTAGAAGAATAATCTATTTCAGAGCTATCTGTCGGACGCTGCTTAATACTGCCCGCTCCTACTTTTAAATCAACGCAAAGCCAATCAGAAAGGCCAATAGAGAACAAAAGAAAGTGTTGGCTGCTTCTTAACTTGCCAAATTCACTCTCGAGGTATCTTTTAAGAATAATGTGGGTCTGAACCCCTGTAAAAAGCTGTTTCTCTTTGGGCGTCCTGGTGCCATAGCAAGGCGCGGCATAACTAACCTCAAACAAACAAAATAAACAGATAAAAGATACCAGCGCCTGACGCATCTTTCCTCCCTGACAGTTAATTTTTATTCGTACTAAGCGATCCCAACGGACAGGCAAGACATTTGGGTTTATTCTTATGGCAAAACTCTTTTCCTAATTTTACCAGTAGCGCATGGTATTCGTTAAATAGCTTAACCTTTGGAGTGAGGCCTCGCATAAAGATATCCTGCAGTTGTTCGTAATCATAATCTTCTTTTGCCAGGCCGTGCCTTAAAAGTATTCTTTTGGTATAGGCATCAACCACAAAGACCGGTTTATTCAGCGCATAGAGTATTATGGAGTCTGCGGTCTCCGGGCCTATCCCGTTTACAGAAAGAAGACGAGCGCGCAATCCCTGGATACCCTCTAAAGACATTTTTCTAATATTGCCTTGGTAAGAGCCAAAGATAAATTTTAAGAAATTCTTTAGCCTCCTGGCCTTGATATTATAATAACCTGCTGGCCTTATTAATTTGGCCAATTCTTCAACCGGCATTTTAGATAGCCGAATAGGGCTTAAGGCTTTTTTATCTTTAAGGTTCCTGATTGCCTTTTCCACATTCGACCAGCTGGTATTCTGGGTAAGGATTGCCCCCACCATGACCTCGAATGGCCCTTCAGCCGGCCACCAGTACTGCGGCCCGAAAAAAACATGAAGTCTTTGATAGATGCGATTCAGCCTCGACTTCATTCCTTAAGTTCCAGGGGATTGTAGTTATAGTAGGCAAATATTGTATAGGCAGTCCCGGATACAGAACCGGTAAACTTCCCCTTGGGAGTAGCCCAACCGTGCCCGGTATCCGCAGAATCCTGAGTAGCATATGGCAAACAGCTTTCTCCCTGGCCAGAAGGAGAGGGACTTGAGATAATCATGTTCCCCAGTTCAGCCAAATATTCTTCAGCCTTATTCATATATAGGCCTGCCTTCTTTGGCATCCCTTTTTTAGCATAATAATCTGCCATAATCTTAAAAGACATAATCATCTGGGCGGTCCACTCTGACGAGACAATCCCGCCCCTGGCTAAGTGCGTCTGGGCGGCAAAATCAAACCCCTTCATCTTAATGGTCTGGCCTTCCGGCCTGATATAGTCAACCTCTACGCCGCAGTTCTGTTCTGCGAATTCCACAATCTTATCCGGGTTCATCCCTAAGATCTCTAATTTTTCCGGGCCAATAGCTGCAATGGACCAGGCATAGGTATCAGTGGCTATGGTAGAATCTCCCCTGCCGCGTTTAATAGGAAGATCTGTCTTACCATAAGTATGCTGAATGAGCCAGTTTAAGACCTTATCCCTGGCCTCAAGATAAATAGGCCTGGGGACCATTTTATAAAGCATGTTAAAGAAGGCGTAGGCATCTAAGTTATGCTCAGTGGCGTACCAGCCTACGTTAGGCCCTCCGCGTATACCGCCATCTTTATCTTCGTTCTGCAATACGATTATCGACTGCGCGATATCTTCTGCTAGCTTAAGATAGCTTCGGTCCTGGCTCTTTTGGGTATACTGTATTATAGCTATGCCAAGCCAGATATTTGGACCACTATGCACGATCTCTTCTGCTGGGGAGCCGTCGTCAACATAATAGGCATTAAGAAAATTTCCTCCCCTTCTTTTGGCCTTCTTATCAAAGAATTCCAGTATCTTCTTTGCCAGATCAAAATCCCCAAAATATGTATAGGCCTGTAGCACCAGAGATTGGTCGTAAGTAAAGGCCCAATTATTAACGTCACTGTCTCCCTCAAAGCTCATTACCAGGCCTGAGCGCGGATTCTGGTGGACTTTAAGCCACTGATACATCTTATCTATATTGGCTTTTTCAAGGCTGGCCTTCCGTTTATCTAGACTCACTAGCTCTTCGGTAACAGTGCTCTCTTTATGTTGCAGCGAATCGAGCTCGCCCTGTAATGCCACCTTCTCCTGGCCTAACTTATTAATTAAACTGCTTAGTTCTTTCATCTTACTGGCATTGCTGATCTGGACTAATTCTGACTTCTCATTTAAGTCTGCCCTATCCTCTTCAACCTTTTTAATCCGCTCCTGGAAGGCCTGGATCTTCGCCTCTAAATCCTCGCGCTCATTGTTTATGTCTTTTATCTTCTGCTTGGCAACGCTAGAATCCTGTAAGGTATTTACCAGTTGCTGCACCAGGGCCTTATTACCCCTGATTAATTTTATGTTGATGTAGCTATTAACCACAAAGGCCGCCGCTAGTATAATAATCACGCTCATAACAAAGGGGATAAACCATTTCTTGGCCCTGGCATAACGCACAATCTTATCGCTATCCGTCTCTAAAATCTGCTCGTAGGCCAGGCCGATGAGGTATTTGTTAGGCTGTTCAGCTACATCCTGCACCCAGGCTACCTTAGCCACGGCAGAGATAGGCTTTTTTGAAAAAGGCATCTCTATCCCCAGAGAGAGCTTTACCTGTTTTGCTTTTATAATGGCAGCCAGCTCGGGGCTTAGGTTATTGGCTGTCAGGCATATCCCGCCCCTACCTATATCATTGGTAAAACCCTGCAGCCAATCCGAAAGCAGGCTCTTACCATCAAGGCTGGCTATGTTAAACTCAACCGGAAATACGGAATCCAATCTTATATACTGCCTGCGGTCAGAAGCGCCATTCTCTTTTTTAGCCATATTGTCTTTAGTCTATCCTTTCTAAAATGATCCTTTGCTTTATCTTCTTAGCCAGGCCTTCAGAAAAAGACTTAAATGCGGCGTAATCTTCCCGGGGAATAAGGCTTTTCTTAAGCTCTGTCTTCTGCCGTGAGATTATCTTGTTAGCATCGCGGCTATATTCTACTTTAAAATTCACCCACTGGCTATCTGCATTCAGGCTCTCCGGTATATATTTTATAGCAAAATTGGCAGGAATTTCAATCTCAAATATCGTTTCTTTAATATCAAGAAGCGCAAGGTCGATCGGATACCTACGCTCTTCTTTGGCTACCAACCCCGTATCCAGGCTAACCAGCTGGGGCATAATCCTTAATGGCCCGGCTGCAGTAAAATATTCCGGACCGCTGAAATTATATTTTAAAGTAATGGGTTCTCCCAAGGTATCCATATTCTTTATTTCATAACTGCCAAGCCTAGCGCCTATAGAAAATTCCTGTATCTTCTCCTTTAAAGTCTCTTCTATTAACTGCGGAGGGGTATACAACAACCAGAAGCGCTGTGCCTGGTCGTACATACCGTAAGTTGAGGTAGTTTTCTCTCCACTGACCGATTCCTCTGGACTGACTATTATCCGCAGGCGCTGACTGATTAGGTTGTGCCGGGCAGGGTAGTTAGGCGTATCCTGTATTTTATAACCTGACTCCTGAAATAACAGGACCTTTCTTCCCTGGTCATCAACAGGCAGGTCTCCGAAAGGGCAGGTCTGGGCAGTAGGGTCAAGAAAAATAGTCTGGCCTTTAAATGAGAGCGCGGCAATACAATGATTAAACAATACCGCCGGAAAATCCTCTGTTAGATTATAATATTCTTTTGTAGCAATAAGCACCGGACAGGCCCAAAAACCTGCCTCTTTTAACATGGTAACTAAAAGTATTGCCTGGTCCTTACAGTCCCCGTATTTGTTACGGAAGATATCTTCGGCCTGATGCGGCTCATACCCTGCCTGCCCGTATTCTACGGCCACATAGCGTATCTTCTGAGCACAGAAGTTATAGATTGCCCTGGCCTTTTCTTCTTGTGAATCTTTATTGCCGGTTAATTCCCTGACCTTATCTTTAATGGCAGAGTCTGCCTTTATCTTGCCCTGAGCGAGTTTCCACCACCAATTATAAATCTCCTGCCAGCTCTTAAACGTAGACAGGATTATAGCCGGATTTATCTGCGATTCCGGAGGCATACTTGGCTCTGGCATTATCTGCGGCAGGTCTTTAAACTGCCAGCGATAGACGAGTTCTTTATCTTTTTTTTCTATGCCCGGCTTAAGGTCAGCCCCGAAATTATTATACTGGCTGTTAATGGTCTTGATATAGACGTTTCTTTCTCTTGGTAAGGTAAGGCTAAGGTTTGCTATAATAACTGGTTCCTGCGCCTGCAGCGCATAACTGAGCACAAAGTCCTTTTTATTAATCAACTGGGAGCGGTATATCTTTACTTTATACTCTACTACCGCTCCTTCGGCAATCTCGGGAAAAGAGATGATATAAACCCTGGCATTACTATAAAGCGGGAAGTTAAGGTATCTGGAGACATCTCGTATATGGCGCTTCCCCACCTCTACGACTATGCCATCAGGCCTTATAGTGCGGGCGTATTCTAATTCTATTTTTTCATAGGTAGAATCGTACTCTATATGGCTCTCTGCAAAATCCTCCTTGCCGCGTTCATTTAAAATCTTAACTATGTAATGCATGGTAGAAACTTGAGTATTATTAGGAAGGACTTCTATCTTTTCGTCGCAGGATAAAACCAGCGCCCCTGCCTGAGGGTAGAGCTCCT
>JAZDFF010000033.1:0-28385 GCA_043808095.1 Candidatus Omnitrophota bacterium | reverse complement strand
AGGTGATATTTCGCATAATAAACGCAATGCCCCAGTTTCTTATATTTCACAGAGCTATTCTACCATATCAAAGGACGACAGCGGATTGTTCTATCCCTCTACGGGCTTACGCCCGTAGATTCCCGAACGGGTGTTAAACCCCGACGTATCGTCGGGGTAAATTCAGCCAGCAGACTTATGTTTCCCCTGAAATCTAAAAGATTTCGGGGACTTTATCCCGGAAATTCTCTGAATTTCTCGGGGCACTAACGCTCCATAAGTCTGGGCTTCATTTAGCGTCTTGCGATATACTTATGGATCTGCGGAATAACCCTTACATCCTTTAAACGATTGAGGGCCATCTCCTGGAATTCGGAGATTTTCCTTAACAGGCTGTTATCCGTTTCAAAAAAATTCGGCTGTAAAACTAACGGGATGTCCAAGTCCATTGACCTAAGTAAACCTATTGCCCTATCAAGGTCATCCTTTTTTGTAGAGTGGCAAATCACTGTCTTAACAAATACATCTTTTCTAGATGCAAGCCCAAGAAACTTCTTATGTTCATCCCAAAAACTTTTTAAGCCAGTCGAGGAAGGAAGTTTAAAATCCATGGAAATTGTATCTACATCATCTAAAACCTCTTTTAGTTCATTAAAAAGAGTCCCGTTAGTCTCAAGATAGGTTTTGTATCCGCGGTGTTTTACGATGCCGAGTATCTCCTTTAAAAAATCCTTCTGTCTAAGCGGCTCGCCGCCTGTAAAACAAATTGAATTTACAGACTTCGGAAATTTCTGTAACAGGTTGTCCAGTTCAAGGCTTGAGTATTTATCAAACTGCGTCAATCTTGTATCGCAGAACTTACACGCTAAATTACAGCCGTAAAAACGGACAAATATCTGTTTTGTCCCGGCATAAATACCTTCGCCCTGGATACTCTCAAAGACTTCTGCAATCTTAGCTTTCATAGATCGCCGGATCCTTAATTCCCGCCTCTTTAAAACCCTTAATCCTGAATTTGCAGCTATCGCATTTTCCGCACGGATGTCTTAAACCGCGATAGCAAGACCAGGTTAGTTTAAAAGGGACCTTTAATCTCTGGCCCAATTTGATAATCTGGGCCTTGGTTTTATTGATTAAGGGGCTGATAATTTTTACGGGATGATTCTCTGACCCTGCCCTTGTCCCGGTTTGGCTCACCCGATAAAATGCGCGATAAAATTGAGGCCTACAATCAGGATATCCGGAATAATCCTGACAATGCGCCCCAATAAAAATGGCTTTAGCTTTTATTGCCTCGGCATAAGAAAGAGCAAAACTTAAGAAAATAATGTTTCGGCCTGGAACATAAGTTACAGGGATTAAGTTCGCGGGTTTGCGGGTTGACGAGTTAACGGGTTTAGGAACCTTAACTTTTTTATCTAAAAGAGCTGAGCCTTTCCAGGGTAAATTTATCTTTAAAATTTTATACGACGAACCCGCGGCTTTGGCGATTTCCTTAGCAGAAGAAATCTCTTTTCTATGGCGCTGGCCATAATCAAAAATAAGACAGAAGCACTTAAATCCTGAATTCTTAGCAAGATATAAGGCAGTGGCTGAATCCAGGCCCCCTGACAAAAGAACGACGGCCTGCCTGCCGGCAGGCAGGCTTTTTTCATCCTTCATAATAAGTGGCTTGAGAATTATGCGATTCCCAGACGGTGACGTATTTTAGTCCGGCGACTTTGGATTTTAGTTTATCATAAATATACTTGGCAATATTTTCTGAAGTAGGATTGATTTTCTTAAAACAGGCCAAATTATTTAAATATTTGTGATCGAGTTTTTCCAGTACCCTGTTTAATCTCATTTTTAGAATTTTAAAATCCAATAACATACCGGTTTTGTCGAGGGCAGTATTTTCTACTACCGCTTCTACCTTCCAATTATGGCCGTGGAGACCCTCGCATTTACCACGGTAGCCGCGCAGGTTATGCGCCGAGCTAAAATCCGCCTCTACCTTTATGCTATACACTGTTCACCTTCCTGACATTGCCAACCGGCTTACCCAGGAATCTCTCGGCTAAGTCCGCAAACCATTCCGGGTTGTCACTGACATAAAATCTGTGTTTGGGCCTGCGGTGTCCGTTAATAAGATTTTCAACGGCTAAAATCTTTTTTACCTCAATGGCCACCTGTTTTGCAGAATCTATCAAAATAATGGATTTGCCCATAACGGCCTTTATTACCGGTTTAAGTATCGGATAATGGGTACAACCTAAAATTAGCGTATCCACACGAGCCTTCTTTAAAGGCTTAAGATAAGTCCGGGCAACTTCTAATACCGGTGCACCAGTTAGCCAGCCTTCTTCTACAAAAGGAACAAATAACGGACAGGCTACGGCAGTGACTTTAATCGAAGGATCAAACTGTTTTATCTCGTTTTCATAGGCGCGGCTCCTGATCGTACCACGCGTACCAATAACGCCGATGTGTTTATTCTGGGTGGCGTAAACCGCCTCTCTTACGCCAGGAGAAATTACGCCCACAACCGGAACGCGAAAATGGGCTTTTATAATCGGTAATGCCACGCTTGAGACGGTATTACAGGCAACACAAATTAATTTTACATCCTGCTTTAGTAAAAAGAGAATATTTTCGATGGAAAATCTTATTACTGTTTCTTTTGATTTTATCCCGTAGGGAACACGCGCAATATCGCCAAAATAAATTATGTCTTCATTAGGCAGTTGCCGGATTAATTCCCTGACAACAGTCAGTCCGCCAACTCCGGAATCAAAGACCCCGATAGCATTTTTCATTATTTCCTTAAAAATATTATTTTATTAAAACCTGAATTTCTTTTTCAAATTCAACCGAAACCACAACCGCACCCTGATAGGACTTTGGCGCATAATCTAATTTTTTAGAGACGCCGTCAACAATAATTATGGGGCTATCGACCATCAACTTCATCTGGTGCTTATTGCGGCTTAAGGTAACCACCCGGCTGAAAGGGTCCCACTGCCAATCTAAGCCAAATTGTTGAGAGAGCGAGGTTAAAGAAATATAAGATTCATTCTTAATATCAAGCTCGCCCCACGTCCTGGGCTTAGAGGCATTCGCACAGCCCATAAAGTTCAAAATGCAAAATGCAAATATCAAAATGATACCTCGTTTTACTCGGTATCCCTCAAGGAAATCCAGAACGAAGTGAGGAACAATGCAAAATTTAAAATTTTTAGTTTTTACATTATAATTTTGATGTTTGATTTTTGATTTTTGCATTTTAACTGGTGGAGGTGCGGGGAATCGAACCCCGGTCCTTAAGTATCAAAATAAGAGTATCTACATGTTTAGATTGCCTTTCAAACTTCGTTCTGATTTCTCCGGCAACCCGGAAAAATCAGAACTATCCTTTCTTAATCTCGCCCTGATTTAAAAGGCTTAAACCAGGACCAGCCTGCTAAAAGCGCATCTTTCCCGGCCGCAGGCAACCGAGAAGATGGCCTTACTTACAAGTGAAGTAAGGACTTAACCAGCCATTACATAATTTGTATTGGCATTTGTATTGTGCAAGGCTTTTTTACCCCTCGTTTAAACTTGGGGTCCCTTTCGGGACGAGGCCAGCCTCGCCTACCTCGACATGCTGCCCTTATCCTGCCTACCTAAGTCGAGACCTATCACCCCCAATCTTCGCTTTGCTCAGAAATTCTCCCGCACAGGCGGGATCCCGCTAGATTTTACAAATCGTGCGGGACAAATAACAAATCCCAAGGTTCAAAGACTAAATGACTAATACCGAAATCCTAATTCCTAATTAATTTTTTAATGTTCAAATGTCAAATTTAAAATTAGTCATTTTAGAATTTAAGAATTCATTAGTCATTAGGCATTCTAGAATTAGACATTATAACTGGTTGTATTGACTCGAATTACAAGACTTATTATTCAACCGTAAAACAATTATACAATGATTAGAATCTATTTCTTTCTCAATGCCCTTCTTATCTCTAAATCCGTTTCTCTCTTTTTAATATCCTGCCTCTTATCGTAAAACCTTTTTCCTTTGGCCAGGGCCAATTCCACTTTAGCCAAACCATTCTTAAAATATAATTTAAGCGGGATTAAGACTAAGCCTTTCTGGGCAACAATGCCGTTAAAACGCTGAATCTGGTTTTTGTGTAAAAGAAGCCTTCTCGTTCTGGCGGGCTCTACGTTAAAGTAGCTCCCCTTATCATAGGGGCTGATGTGTAAATTATATAGGAAAACTTGGGCATTTTCAATACGGGCGAAACTATCCTTTAAATTGGCCTTTGCCCCTCTTAAAGACTTCACCTCTGAGCCTTTAAGCTCTATGCCGGCCTCAATAGCCTCAAGGATGACATAATCACGCAAGGCCTTTCTGTTTGTGGCGATAATTTTGTCGTCCATACTTTATAGCACATTTATGGTCAAATTGCAACCTGCTTAAATAGATAAGGCCAGTATTATTGGGATGGTGATAATACTGACAAGATGGCCCCAAAAAACACCTTCAGTAATTAACTGATCCCGGATTTTATAATGACTGCAAATTACAGAAAGGTTCGTGGCCGGAGGCATAGCCGCCTGGACTAATAATAAAAATTTAATCGGGCCGGATACCGGCAACCTCAGTAAAATCAGCCAGACCGCTAAAGGCAGTATTATTAACTTGGCTAAAATCATATAAAACATCTGCCGGGTGTTCTCTCCTTTTTTAAGCAAGATTCCCCCCAAGTTTCCGCCGACCACAACTATGGCCAAGGGCAAGGTGCAGTCACCGAGCATCTTTAGGGGATTATAAATCTCAGCGGGAATCCATTTGTTAATACCCAGACCGATAAACAATAAACCTATCAATGTTGCGATTACCGGCGGGCTAAATAGGCTGCCTAGTTCGAAATTCCTGGTCTTTTTTTCGGCTATAAGCCAGACTCCGAATGACCAAATAACCAGGTTAAAACCTAATAAAAATAAAAAGATATAGATAAATAAAACTCGAGCCTGTTCTTCGGGAAACATTGCTCCCACCAAAGGAAGCGGCAGATAACCCGAATTCTGAAAGGCTATTAAAGAAATAAACTGCCTCTTCTCGATAATGCCCTTATCCAGCCCTAAGATAATACACCCGACTAACAGGCCTAAACCGGTTATTAGAAGGCTAGAAACAGGCAACATCCACCAGTTCGGATATTGTGCAAAACTAAAGTCCCTGATAATTGAGCAAAATATAAAAATAGGAAGAGTTATCTCAATAACGAGTTTGCTTAAAACCCCAAGCCCGTCAGAAAGCAGGATCTTCCTCCTGATGAGAAAAAAACCGATTGCTCCCATCAAGAAAATCTGTGTCATAGCTGATAATATAGTTTTAAAGGCAGATAATATAACCATAGCGTTTAATTATAGCAATTAATGTGCTTTTAGGCAAACAATAATCAATTAAGATAAGTTGGCACATTCGGCGACCCCGAAATTTTGGGGTCGCTCTTCCCTCGCTTTGCTCGGGACTGTTCGAGGGACACTGAGCGAAGCGAACGTGCAGTGTCAACACTTGGGATATCAAAGAATTGAATATCAGAAAACAAGTCTCGATGCCTGCCTGCCGGCAGGCAGGCTTACCATCGGGAAATACGAAGTGTTGACAGATTATATATTATTGGGTTATACTTATAAGGACGCGAATCTACGCCAATCAAACGCGAATTTCCGCTAATAGAAATTCGCGACCATTAGCGTTTGATTCGCGAAAATTAGCGTTTAAACTAATAATTTAAAGTTTTATAAGACGCCGAGATGGCGGAACTGGCAGACGCGCTAGCTTCAGGAGCTAGTGAGGGCAACCTCATGAGGGTTCAAATCCCTCTCTCGGCACTTTCTTCTTTATGGATTTGAACAAAAAACCCCGCTTTTTATGCGGGGTTTTTAAATAAAATAGTAAGCCAGAATTAGCGGTATTTCCTTAATTCTTTTTCAACAATATCAAGTAATCTATTTATCGCCTTAAGGCGGATTCTCTCATCTTTTACCAGTTCTAAATCTTCGCTTGTAATCCTCTTTGCCTTTGACAATTTCTTTTCGGACTTCTCCCTCTCGACCAATAATTTCTCTTGTTTTCTAAGGAGTTGCTTTCTTTTCTCTGGGCTGCTTAATGTTTCTTTTTCTTCTTTAGTTTTTTCGAGGCCCTCTTTCTTTGGCTGTACTTCTTCTTTGATTTCTTCCTTGACTTCTTCTTCAGGTATACTACTTTCGCCTTGAATTTTTACCCGTTCTTCCTCGGCCTTAATCTTGGCTGCTTCCTTCTTCAATTCTTTTTCTAAAATCTTTTCTTTATCCAATTCTCTTTGTTTAGATAACTCCTCCTGGGCTCGAAGCTTTTTGGCTTCCCGTCTTTCTTGTTTTAATTTCTCCTTTTGGGCCTTCCTTTGCCTCTCTTGTTCTAATTTTTCTTGTTTCTTTTTTTCTTGCTGTTCAGACTTTAGTTTTTCTTCCTGCTGAAGTTGGGCTTGTTTTTCCTGTTCCTGTTTTTGCTCTTTTAATCTTTCCTGTTCTTTCTGAAGCTGGGCCTCTTTTTCTTCTAAGGTCTTATTAATTTTTGCTTCTAGTTCTTTTTTATGTTCGGAATCTTCTTTTTTGAGACGCTCAACAGCTTTTTTACCTGCCTCTTTTTGCAGTTTTTTAATCTCTAAATCCTTGGCAATACCTTTTTCCATTGCAGCTTTATATTCTTCTCCTTGAGGTAGTATTTCTTCTATAGGAGGTTCTTCAGTTTCTTCAACTTCTTCAACTTCTTCAACTTCTTCGGGGGCCTCCCCCTGGATTTCTTTTTCCTTTAACTGGCGGGCAATTTTTTCTTCGATTATATTCTTATATTCTGCTTCCTGGGGAGCGGGTTCTCTGGTTTCTCCAGGCGTGGCGATTTCCTCTTGGACGGCGGGTATCTGCTTTTTTAACCCCTGAGCAATATTATCTTCAACAGCGCTCTTTGCTTGCCTATCTTTTTCCTCGACCTCTTTGTTTACAGCCTCAGGATAAGAAACTACCTCTTTTTCTTTTACGACCTTGATCTGCTTTAGTTCTTTTGAAATCTTGGCCTCGGTAAGGGCCTTGGTTTCTT
Organism: Candidatus Omnitrophota bacterium; assembly: GCA_043808095.1. GTDB lineage: Bacteria > Omnitrophota > Gorgyraeia > JAZDFF01 > JAZDFF01 > JAZDFF01. The sequence goes on along the minus strand of JAZDFF010000033.1, from coordinate 21,292 downwards.
TTTCTTTGGCCTGGAGTCCTTTTGTCTTAATTTCTTTGGCCTTGGGTTCTATCTTTTGAGAGACCTTCTGCGTTCGGCCATAAATCATCTCTTCTTCTAACTTTTCTTTCTGGATTTGGTTTTCTTGTGCCTCTTTTTCAATAAGATCCTTATATTTTTCTAGGGCCTGGATCTTCTTTTTTACCTCTTTCAAAAAAACATTCAGATCTTCTGTCTCAGCCAAGACAATCGCCATCTTCCATTCAATAATCGCCTCATAGACCTTGCCTTGCCGTTGATATGAATTTCCGAGTTCAAAATGCTTGCAAACCTCAAGGGCCCTGTTTCTCAATTCTTTCCTGCGTAGTTGGCGCTGTAAAATCTCGATATTGCCTTGGGCATCTTTCATCAAGGCATTGATATCGCAATTATTGAGTTCGCGATAAACACCCTCGTCTTTATCTTGGCCCAAAGCCGCAGGAATAGCCGAGAATATAAATCCTGCGCTAATAATAATTAAAAGGCTTTTCTTAAGCATTTTCATAGGGTTATACGATTTTTGCTATTTTTATCATTGTAGTATAAAAAACAAGATTTAGCAATAATTTTTATCATCTTTTCGACAAATAATCGAAAACGTGAATTAACGCTAATCTCTATCTAACAGTGGACAAGGAACGCGAATATAGGCTAATAAATATTCGCGACAATTTCCGCCAAAGGCGGATTAGCCTTCGGCTAAAGCGTTACCTGCCTACGCACTTCGTGCTTCGGCAGGCAGGCCTGCCCACCGAAGCCTAAAAGACGAAGGTGGGGATTCGCGCAAATTAGCGTTAAAGATTTATTTATCAACGCGACTCCATATCTTTATTGATATAGTCGTCAAAGGTAACCGGCTGGCCGAGTTGTTGTTTTACCATCATAATCCGGTAACTGATATAAGGGTGAGTGCGATAATACGACTTAGGGCCCGGCGGTTTTTTCTGATTAATCTCTTTTAAACGCTCGAGGAAATCTACCATTACCGAAGGATTATAGCCGGCGAGTCTCGTATATTTTACCGCAAGCCTGTCTGCAAGTAACTCGTCCTCGCGCGAATATCCGGTTAGTATGGTAAGAAAGGCCAGGTCTACCCCCTGGCTAAGACCCGGGCTTGAGGCCTGAGCCGCCAAGATGGCTAAAACACTATAGCCCATCATTGCCTGTAATTTTTTTATACTGTGCTTGGCTACTACGTGACCGATTTCATGGGCCAGAACTGCGGCTAATTCGTCGTCGCTTTTTATTTCGTCGATTAAGCCCCTATTTACATAGATAAAACCTCCGGGAAGCGCAAAGGCATTGACCTCTTTATCGTCAAGGACATTAAAATAATAGACCAGGTCATTGCGGTCGCAGACGCCGGCTAATTTTTTACCGATTGTATCAACCCGCTCAATCAGGGCTAGATCTTTCACCAATTTGTATTCCTTTTCTACTGCTCTAGATATGGACTTGCCCATATTTACTTCTTTTTCGGTATCATAAAGTATAATATCTTCTCTTCCCGTGGCAATATTGTATTCTCGGATACAGCCACAGATACTGAAGGCAAAAAGCAAAATCAATAACCTTATACCTGCCTTCTTAAACAGAGTATATAATTTAGCTACGGGAAGGCCCACCACATTATAAAAACAACCTTCGATACGCCTTATAAAGAAACCCCCTTTTGCCTGGATGTCAAAACTGCCGGCAAACCTGGACACCGGGGTCTTCTTTAGATAATTCCTGATCTCAGGATTACTAAGTTTTTGCATGAACACCTTTGTCTTTTCGTAATCAAGGTACTTTTTTTTATTATCAATGTCTATAAGAGCAAGCCCGGTATAGACCCATTGCGGCCTTTGTGAAAGCCGCTTAATCATTTTAATGGCGTCTTTTTTATTTTCAGGCTTACCAAAGAGCCGTTTCCCATCCCAGACCACTGTATCTGCCCCCAAAACCAAGCCGGTTTTCTGGCATCTGGCTACATCTAAGGCCTTGGCCAGGGCATTTTGTTTTACCAGTCTGGCGCAACCAAAACCAAGCCTTCGGCCTTCCTTGATATTGCTCTTTGCGACTTTAAATCTTAAGCCTAAAGACTTTAGGATTTCCTTTCTTGCCTTTGAGCCAGAGGCCAAAATTATTTTACGCATATTTTTTAATCCACAGATTAAGCACAGATTTTAGTTCAAATCTACGTTTTCACACCTGCCTGCCGACAGGCAGGGATGGTCACAGATTATCTGTGCCCATCTTGTGTCTTTTTCCGCCACAATACGTTGGCGGACCCGCCAATTTTTGTGGCGGGCATCTGCGCCCATCTGTGTTAAGGATATTTAAGAACTCTTAGCGGCAGCCTGGCCTGCCAGATACCCGGTTGAAAATGCCGCCTGCAAATTGTACCCGCCGCTTGAGCCGCTGACATCAATAATCTCCCCGCAAAAATAAAGGCCTTTTATTAGGCGCGACTCCATGGTTCTGGGATTAATCTGGCGGATATCCAGCCCGCCCCTGGTTACCATGGCCTCGGATAGAGGCCTTGACCGTAGTACGGTAACTAAAAAATCTTTTAATAATCGAAGGAGATTTATTCTTTCGGCGCTAGTGATCTGATTTGCCTTTTTATTCGGGGCAATATTTAATAACTTCAAAAAAACCGAGATCAATTTATTCGGAAGCAGCCCCTTTAAGATGGTTTGAAAATTTGAGTTTCCTTGTTCTCTTAAATCTCTAATCAGCCGCTCTTCTAATTTTTCTTTTGGTAAGCCCGGCTTTAGGTCGATCGAGATCTTAACCCCGCCTTTTTCTAAAAGATCAACAATCTTTGCGCTTAGTCCTAAAATTAAAGGCCCGGAGACGCCAAAATGGGTGAACAGCAAGTCTCCAATCTCAGAACTTATCTTTTTCTTAGCCCCTAAAATGTGGATGCGGATATTCTTTAGGGTCAGGCCTTGTAAATGCTTTACCCAGGCATCTTTCGTCTCAAGCGGCACAAGTGCCGGACGTAATCTCACTATGCGATGCCCCAGGCCTTGGGCTATCCTAAATCCGTCTGCCGTAGAACCTGTTTGAGGAAAACTCGCTCCTCCGGTGGCCAAGATTAAGAGCCTAGCCTCGATTTTAATGGGGCCGGCTAAGGTCAGGGTGAATTTATCGTTCTCGCGCTTAAGTCCGCTTAAGGGACTATTATAGATAATTTTGACTTTATTTTCCATTAAAGCACTTCTTAATATCTTTAATACGTCTTCGGCGTTATCCGTCTGGGGGAAGACACGACCCTGTCTTTCAACTTTTAGTTTAAGGCCCTTATTTTCAAAAAAGGCCATGAGTTGTTCATTAAAAAAGACGCTGAAGGCATCGCGCAAAAATTCAGCGTCATTTTCATAATTGCCCAAAAATCTATCCAGGCCACCAATATTTGTAAGATTACAACGGCCTTTACCGGTTAAGAGGAGTTTTTTTCCTAAAGAATTATTCTTCTCTACTAAGACAACGTCTTTATACAACTGGCCTGCACTGATGGCCGCCATCATCCCTGCAGGACCACCTCCCACCACGGCAATATTATATTCCTGCATAAGAAATAACTATCGTGTCTTTTGAAAGTCTTTCTTTTTGAATATTGAGACTAGTTTACAGCCAACCTTGGAAAGATTTTCTGTTGCGCCTTCTTGGCGGTCAACAATACAGATTGCCTTGTTAACCTTAAGGCCTTGTTTCTTTAAGGCAGAAATTGTTTCAATCATAGAACCACCCGTAGTAGCTACATCATCTACTACAATAACCCGGTATCCCCGTCTTAAGGCCGGGCCTTCAATCTGTCTTTTTGTGCCATGGGCCTTGGGGTTTTTTCTTACGATGAAGGTTTTTAAAGGCCGGCCGTTTAAATAACTAAGCACGCCAATAGCTCCGGCGATGGGGTCTGCGCCAATCGTCGGACCGCCGATAGCCTGGACAGCATCTGCCTTAATCATCTCAAGGATAATAGAAGCAACTAAAAACGCACCTTCGCTGGAAAGGGTTATCCGACGGGCGTCAACATAGAAATTACTCTTTCTGCCCGAAGAGAGAATTACCTCTTTCTTTTTATAGGCCTTCTTTTTAAGAAGGATTAACAGCCTTTCTTTAACCCCTTTGATACTAGTAAGTTTTGGCATAGAATAATTTTACTACCTAAACCTATGCCTTGTCAACACATTCGTATACCCCGATGGCGAGCCTGCCTGCCGGCAGGCAGGCATCGAGATTTGTCTTCTGAATTTATTTTGGGCATACTCAGTGTTGATGCTGAGGCGACCCCGCCTCTTGCATTCTACAAGAATACGGCGGGGTCGCCGAATGTATCAATATATCATTTACCTTCTCGAAGGATTGATACATTCGACTACGCTCAGTGTTCCTTCGACTTCGCTCAGGATGCTTCAGCGAAGAATGCTGAGCCTGTCGAAGCACAACCTTGAGCGTAAAGTCGAAAGGTCGATAGTTCGACAAGCTCACCATCAATCCTGAGCGAGTAAAATGAGCCGAAGGATTGACAATCCGGACTTTCAATGTTAATATAATATATTGTCTACAAAATAACATTTGCATATTCACAGATGAGCACAGATTGAAAGAAACAGATGGGCACAGATTTTTCCGTCGTATCTGTGCTTCAGCCGTAGGCTGATCCGCCTTCGGTGGAAATCTTGCATCTCTCCCCGAATGTAGAAACTTACTTAGTTATTCATCGGGGTGCCGAAGAGGCACTACGAAAAAAACTGCATTCGGCATCATCTGTGCTAATCTGCGTAAGAAAAAAGCATTATTTAATTGACAGCGTAATATAAGACGATGTTTAGACTTTGGTTTGATGCGCTCGTTGATATTGTCTATCCTCCTGTCTGCCTTATCTGCAGAAAAGGGATTAATGAGGCAGAAGGCTACAAAGGGATTTGCACAGACTGTCTTTCGCTCATCCCTAAGAATATCCCTCCATTCTGTCAAAAATGCGGGGTAAGCCTTTCAAGCTTCGATAAAGACCGAGGACTATGTCTTTCTTGCAAACCAAGTGATTTTTCTTTCAATCGCGCCTGGGCAGCTTGCATTTACAAAGAAGAGATGGTCGAATTAATTCAACTATTTAAATATAAGTCAAAAACTATCCTTAAACAGGCGTTGGGAAAACTGGTTTGTGATTTTATGGAAAATTTTCATCTGCCTGCGGTAGAATGCGATTATCTTATACCGATTCCTTTGCATCCGGCAAGGCTAAGAGAAAGAGAGTTCAATCAGTCGCAATTACTCTGCGAAGAAATCGCCAAAAGATTTCAAATTCCGCTTTGCCTAAATAACCTTATAAGAATTAGGAATACCAAAAGCCAGACTCGGCTTAACGAAAAAGATAGATTTAAAAATATCCAAGGTGCCTTTAGCCTAAGGAACCCCCAGGCGCTCCTAGATAAAAACGTTTTATTAGTCGATGACCTTTTTACTACAGGCGCCACGGCCAGCGAGGCCGCGCTCACCTTAAAAAATGGTGGCGCAAAGGATGTTTGTGTCTTAACTTTAGCGAGGGCTAATTGAACCCCGTTAGACCTTTTATTTCTAATGGGAAGACAAATATCTTCAAAAAATACGTATTTTAATCTATGTTTTTTTATAAATTTTAGCGGAGGTCTAACGGGGTGAAAATCCTGCGTAATTATTTCATAAAAGAATTTATGGTGCCTTTTTTGCTTTCGCTGCTTGTGCTCACCTTCATCCTTATCCTAGGCAACCTCGTTAAGTCCGCAGAATTAGTCATAAACAAAGGCGTCAAATTCACCTTAGTCATAAAGTCCTTCCTATACATGATCCCATTTTTGTTTAGTTATACCGTTCCCCTGGCAAGTCTGTTCGGGGTAATATTTGCCCTGGGCCGACTCTCTACTGACAACGAAATCATGGCTATCCGCGCAAGCGGGATTAATATCTTGCGCCTGATCATCCCGCTTCTTATTCTAGGCCTGATTTTGAGCCTGGTCTTAATGGTTTTAAATGACAGGGTTATCCCGTATTTTCATTTTGCCGCTAAAAAGGCACTCATGGAAATCGGCACCCGCAATCCTACCGCTTATCTTGAGCCGGGCGTATTCATAAACAGTTTCCAAAAATACATCCTCTTTATTTACGGCATTGAAGGTAACCAGTTAAATAATGTCCGTATTTATGAACCGCAGGAAAACGGGCCCACGCGCACGATCGTGGCCAGAAAAGGCGAATTTATATATTTACCTCAGGAAGATAAGATAAAATTAAAATTAATCGACGGGACCTCAGACGAACCAAATCCCAATAACCCCAGTAATTTTTATAAACTTAATTTTAGAACATACTTTATGACCTTAAACGTAAATAAGCAGGCGGCCAATGAACCAGAGAAAAAACCTAAGTATATGAGCATAAGGGATCTTAATGACGAGATAAATAATTTAAAGAAACTCTATATTGACCCCACGCCTCTTATTACTGAAATCCATAAAAAGATTTCTATGGCATTTTCCTGTTTTGTCTTAATCCTTTTAGGGGCGCCCCTTTCTATTTTTACCCGCAAGCACTCCAGGCACATTAATTTTATCTTGGGATTCTCCATCATTACCTTTTATTATTTACTGCTTTTAGGGGCTGAGGCCTTAAGCGTCCAGAATATTTTACCGGTGGCAATTACCATGTGGCTGCCTAATATCCTGTTGTCGTCTTTAGGGCTCTATTTAAATTACAGACTATGCGTATCCTAGATAGATATATCTTAAGGACATTGATACCTGCATTCTTATTGTGCATTTTTATTTTTATGTTCCTCTATGTGCTCATTGACCTCTTCACCCACCTTGATGAAATCTTAAAACAAAATGTTAGCCTCATTGCCTTGAAAGATTATTATTTAAATTTTCTTCCCCTTATCTTTGTCCAGACTGCACCTGTGGCCTCGCTCCTTGCAGTAGTTTGGACATTAGGGCAATTAAACCGCCAAAATGAGATAATCGCCATTCGCGCAGCAGGCCTGAGTGTCTGGCAGATTATAAAATCAATTTTATTTTTTGGCCTGCTTTTATCCATAGTTACCTTCATACTCAATGAAAAGGTCATACCGCCAACTCAGGCAAAGATCGCCCAGATAAAAGAAGAAAGTTTTAAGCCCCGAGGGGAAAAGTCAAAAAATCGAGATATAAAGAATCTTTCGGTATTTGGCCTAGATAACAGGCTATTTTTTGCAAGGAATTTTAATGCCAGCCAAAATAAATTAGAAGGTATTATTATCCTCGAGCAAGACCAAAACCAGAATTTATTAAGTAAGATAGTGGCTGAGGTTGGTTCTTGGCAGGATAATAACTGGGTATTTTATAAGTGCATAATTTATAGATTTAACGAAATCGGCCAGCTTAAGGGCGAGCCAGAATATTTTGAAAAGACGATAATGAAATTTCCAGAGACCCCTCGGGACTTTATAAAACAAAACTACGATATCTCTTTTATGGATATGAAACGGCTTAAAGATTACATCAAGAGGCTATCAAAAGGCGGGGCAACTGCAGCACTGCGAAATTTTAAGGTCGATTATCATAATAGGATCTCTCTTCCCTTTACCAGTCTGGTGATTATGTTTATCGGTATACCTTTCAGCCTGTATATCAGGTCTCGGGTAACTATATTAAGCTCTCTGGGAATCTGTATCGGGATTAGCTTTTTATATTTTGTGCTTAATGCGGTAAGTCTTGCCTTGGGAAAATCTGGATTTCTTTCGCCCGTACTTTCAGCGTGGTCACCCCAGATTTTATTTGGGTTGGTGGCGCTCTTTTTAATCAATAGGCTGCCTTAAGACTCACCCCGTTAGAGATAGGTCGCCTTTAGGCGACCGTGACTTAAAAGATAACCTTTTGAAGAAAACTTTTTCTCTTCCAGTAAGCGATTTAACCGTTAAGAATATGTGGTAAAGCACATCTCTAACGGGGTAAATAAACTCTCGGTACGCGGCCACTAATCCAACAAACAATCTCATAAGAAATGGTGCCGGCAATCCTGGCCAAATCTTCGGCGCTGATTTCTTCTTTACCTTGCCTGCCGATTAAAACTACTTCATCTGTAATCTTAACTTGAGGGATCCTGCCCACATCAATCATAGTAAAATCCATACAAACCCTGCCTACAACCGGCGAGCGCCTGTTCTTAACCAATACCGTGGCCTTATTAGAAAATGCCCTTACATAACCATCAGCATATCCAATGGGCAAGGTTGCAATTACTGTGGCAGAGGCGGTTATGTGGGTACGGCCATAACTGATACTTCTTCCGGGCGGAACCTTCTTTAAGAAAACAATCTTTGACTTTAGGCTCAAAACCGGCTTGAGCCTTATTTTCTTTTTTAATTCCTCCTTAGGATAAAGTCCGTAAATCATAAGGCCGGGTCTTACTAAATTAAGATGGGCGTGTCTATATGAAATGGTAGCCATGCTGTTGGCTGCATGGCTAAGGGGAATTTTTATCCCGGAGGTTTTAAGTTTTTCGATTAACTCGTTTAAACGTTCGATCTGCTGATTTGTAAACTTCTTATCCGAATCCGCACTAGGAAAATGCGTATAAACCCCTTCTAAATTTAAGTTCTTAAAACGGGATAGTTCTTTAATAAAATTAAAGGCCTCGTCATGCCATATCCCAAACCTGCCCATTCCAGTATCTATTTTCACATGCACTGTTACCTTGGTCTTTAGTCTTACTGCATGGCTGTTGAGCAATCGGGCTAACTTAAGATCGCCTACGGTTGCTGTAAGTTTGTACCTAATTAACTCATCCACCTCATAATATAAAAGCGAGCCAAATATTAAAATAGGTTTTAGTATCCTGGCCTCTCTTAACTGCCGGGCCTCATCAATACTGGCCACCCCCAGATAATCAACGCCTAAGTGCTCTAGTCTTTTAGCCACAGGCACTGCGCCATGGCCATAGGCATTGGCCTTGACTGCCACAAGGATTTTTGTACCAGGGCCAGTTAGTCGTCTTATCAGCTTGAAGTTATGTTCGAGGGCCCCTAAATCAATTTCTGCCCATGTCGGTCTTGAGAAATCTGGTTTTTTAATCATCAGTCTTTATATAGTAGTGATAATGAAAAATTCCAAATCCCAAATTACAAATTCCAAACAAATCACAATTCCAAAATTCCAATGACCAAAAATTAATTTTTAAATTTTATATTGTAATTTGTATATTTTGATTTGTAATTTAATCTTTTATCTTGCTACTCGTTACTTGTCCCTCGACTTCGCTCGGGATCCTTCGAGGGATCCTGAGTAATTATCGAAGGGCTACCCCCTACTCTCTACTTTATCTTAGCCTATGAAGATGTTTCTATTGATTTCTTTGCAGTAATTTGGCACTCTTTGGGATATAAATAAAGTGGAATTATCTTTGCGCTATCAAATTTTTTCCTAGTTGACAATTTATGAAAGCCGAGTTCGCCAATGAACCTGGCCTTAGGATACCAAAGATTTTCCGACAAGAATAAAGCTCCTTTGATAAATTTTACAATTTCTTTTTTGTAAAGGCTGATCCCATCACCCAAGAAAACAGTAGCTCTATTTAGCTTCTTAACCAAAGATTTAATGTCAACGAGTAAATAATCGGATTTTTTAGTTAACCGGTTGCCTCTGAATTCATAAATACAACTGTATACGTTGCCTCTTTTGGCGTCGATAATAGGACAGATTAATCCGTTATGTCCTTGGGCATTAAAGGCTAGGGCATCCAAAGTAGGTATCCCCACAAGCGGCTTTCTTAAAGAATATGCCAACCCCTTCATCGTGGATATGCCAATCCTTAAAGCTGTAAATGAACCAGGCCCTAAACCAACAGAAAATGCATCGATTTCTTCTTTTGATATCTTTGCCTTGGAAAGCGTGCTCTTTAAAACAGTAATTAATTCATCGGACAACTTTCTCTCAAGCCGGAGATTGCACTCTAATATCAGGCGATTATTCCGACAAACAGCTAAGGAAAGAATTTTTGAAGACGAATCAATGGCCAGGATATTCATTCTATCATCCTTAGTTTTTTAAAACGCTTTTTATATACTTGGCCGCTGGGAGTGAACTTTAGAATGCGCCTGTATTTATCTTTTATAGCCAATTCTATCTTTAAATATTCTTTGGGCAGAAGCCCTTTCAACCTATCAGCCCACTCGATTACAGTTATGCCGTCATCATAAAGGTATTCTTCATAACCAAGCCTCAGGATATCTCGGGTGGATTTCAACCGGTATAAATCAAAATGAAAAAGCGGAATTCTGGCTTCTCTAAATTCACGGATGAGTACAAATGTAGGACTTGCGACATCGTATTGGTCGATGCCAAGGCCTGCGGCAATACCTTTAGCGAACACTGTTTTGCCTGAGCCTAATTTACCGAATAGGCAGATGATATCGCCTTTTCTTAGATTTTTGGCAATTGATTTGCCAATCCTAAGGGTATCGTTTACAGAGTTAGAGACTACCTTCATGCTAAAAATGACGAAAGCCTTTGGGTTGAATTATTTTTTCTTTACCGTTTTTATCTACTAATCTTAACCCGAACCTCTTATCAAAAATTTCTCCGATCGGCTTAAAACTGAGAGGTCTTTTCTGGATTATCTTCTTAGCCTCGGACCGCGAAGCAGTAAAAAGCAATTCAAAATCCTCCCCCATAAACAGGGCTTCTTTAAAGTTCTTGGCATCTTTACTTACGGGTATCAATTTTTCATAAATTATTGCGCCAGCTCGGCTCTCATCTAAGATATGGCCAAGGTCCGCTGCCAGGCCATCTGAGATATCAATCATAGAGTCGATTTTAAAATTTTTAACCAAAAAATGCGCCTCTTCAATACGCGGGTTAAATCTAAGATGCTTGCCTCGGATTGAGCCACCGAGACTGCCGGTAACGAATATGATATCTCCTGGTCTTGCGCCATTTCTTAAAACTAAATATTTTTTCCTAACCTCGCCTAAGATACTGACATCGATAACCAATTCTTTAGCTTTACTGATATCGCCGCCAACAATATTAATATGAAATTTCCTGGCCAAATCAAACAACCCCTTTGAAAACTCATCAATAAACTTAAGCGAGGTATTTTTTGAAAGGCCCATTGAAACCACAGCATGCAAAGGTGTTCCGGCACAGGCAGCAATATCGCTGATTGAGACCGCCAAGGCTTTTCTTCCGATAAGAGAAGGCTCGTCTTTCTTGGTGAAATCCACTCCTTCAACTATCATATCGCAACTAAAAAGCAGGTATTTATCCTGATTAAATTTCAGGACGGCGCAGTCATCGCCGCTACCTTTAATGACCGAGGAGTCTAAGCTTATCTTTCTTTGAAAACGCTTAATCAGGCCGAATTCACCGATATCTTTAATTTGCATAAAGAGTGTTTATTTGTTTAACGAGACTAAGGATTCCTTATATGGGGGACTAAAAATCTTTTTTTCCGTAATTATCGCACTAATTAATCCGGCCGGAGTCACATCAAAGGCAGGGTTATATACTTTTATATTAGAAGGCGCGATTGACTTGCCCTGAATATGGGTAACTTCGCTTTTGTCTCGCTCTTCAATAGGGATATCTTGGCCGCTTTTTAGTTTTAGATCAAAAGTAGAAATAGGTGCCGCCACATAAAATGGGATCTTGTGGAATTTGGCCAATACTGCCAGATTATAGGTGCCTATTTTATTTGCGGTATCGCCGTTAGCTGCGATTCTGTCCGCGCCTACAAAGACTTTATCGACCATATTTTTGCGCATAAGGTCTGCGGCCATATTGTCGCTGATTAAAGTCACGTCAATACCCTGCCTCTTTAATTCCCAGGCAGTTAATCTTGCCCCTTGTAAAAGCGGCCGGGTTTCACAGGCAAAGACCTTTATGCGCCTTCCAATTTCTTTGGCGCGATAAACAACTCCTAAGGCAGTGCCGTAATCTGCCGTTGCCAGGGCCCCGGCATTACAGATGGTTAAAATCCGGTCATTATTTTTAATTAGCCTTACACCAAAACTCGCCATCCGTCGACAAATCGACCTGTCTTCTTCAAGGATTCTAAAAGCCTCTTTTAGCAGAATCTTCTTTATTTCAGGAATCGATTTTGATACATTCTGAAAGGCAATTTTTTTCATCCTGTCTAAGGCCCAGAAAAGGTTAATGGCGGTGGGCCGGGATTTGGCCAAATATTTAGTTACCCTATCCAGTTCTTTCTTAAATTGTTTAAAATTCCTGGCCTTTGAATTTCTGATCCCCAGGACCACTCCGAATGCCGCTGCCACGCCTAAGGCCGGCGCGCCCCGGACCTGCAATGTCTTAATCGCCCCCCAAAGGGTCTTTATGTCGCCACAAGAAATATATTTTAACTTTATGGGCAACTTTGTCTGATCGATAATCTTTAATTTATTATCCCGCCACTCTAGAGTCCGTATCTTCACAATCCCTCCCCACTAATAACTTAACCACATTTGCGAATGAGCATTGTTAATGATTCCAGTGATTTCTAAAATGATTCCAGAGATTATCTTAACAAAACATTTAATCACTGTAATCTATTTCTTAATCACTGTAATCAGGGGCGGCGCTTGCTTGTCTATTAACATGCTGAAGTGCCGCCCTATAACCCTATCATTTTAGCTGCCAGACTCTTTTTTATCTTAATCGCCGAGTAAGGACAGGCCTCTTCACAGCAAAAACAGGCGATACATTTTCTATAATTAATAATTATCTTATCATTTCGAATGCTTATCGCCTTATTCGGGCAGGCATCTATACAGGCGGTGCAAAGCGTACAATTGCGACGTTCGACATAAGGATAAAATTTAATCAGTTTCTTAGCCAATTCCATGGCTGGCCTGGGAATCCTGCTGCTTAATGAGGGAGTGGGTAATATAAAAGGACTTTCTATTACATCAATCAAGCTCTCTCCGACTACGGAAATAGAATTGATATCGCTTATCCCTAGATTTCTTCTCGCCCCCTCTTTAGTCGTTAATATGTCATTTGGCTTAATGCCCATAATTAAGGCCAGGACGCTATCAATAGCCACGCAATCAGAACCGGCTACCAGCACTCCTTGATTACGTAATTTCCCTCCGGTTCCCGGACCGTCTGCCTCCATAGCAGTAATCCCGTCCACAATAGTAAGAGCAGGCCTGGCTACTTCTAAAATGTCGACCAGGATTTTGGCAAAATCCTGTCTGTCAAAATAATTTTTGTGTAATTCGGTTTTAAATGTCCCGGGGATAAGGCCAAAGAGGTTCTTTATCGCCCCGGTTAATATCGTTAAGGAATGTGTCTTAAATTTAGGTATGGAAATAAAGGAATCACAATTGTCAAGTGAGGTTGTTATAGGAAATTTCCCCTGCCAGCGCTTTTTATCAAAACTAACCAATTCCGTTTGCTCTTCTTCGGCAATGCGCTTCATCCCGGATTTCTCATAGACCCAATTTATATTTTCTCCCTGATTTCCCCAGACGCTGGGCCCGTCTCCGAGATAAACTTGACAATCAAGTTCCTTTAACAATTTGATAACTGCACGCACCACCTCAGGATGGGTATCAACTGCGGCCTCTGGCTCTATGGCCATCAGGATATTGGGCTTGACCAAGACCTTACTTCTGGGCGTAACGAAACTTGCCATACCACCCAGTAAATCTATTGACTTTCTCGTCGCATCAAAAACCAGAGAAGGCTCATAATTCTTACATTTAACCAGTGAAACCTTGGCATTCATGTTCAATGAGCCCCGACGTATCGTCGGGACGAAATTAATCCAGCCCTTTTTTGCTTCACAGAATTCCTTCCTTGTAAAAGGGCTGGAGATTGCTTACGGTAACCTAAAGAACTCCTTGGCATTTTTAGTCGTTACACTTGCGACCTCATTAAAATCAAGACCTTTAATCTTGGCTATTTCCTGGCAAAGTATCTTAACAGCCCGCGGCTCGTTTCTTTGCCCGCGTAGCCCTTCAGGAGGTAAAAATGGGGCGTCTGTTTCTAACATCAGCCTATTAAGAGGAATCAACCCTACAAGATTTCTTAGGGAATTGGCCTTTTTATAGGTGATGTTACAGGTAAAAGAAATATAAAACCCCAAGTCCAAATATTGCCTTAAGAAATTTTCATCCGCAGAAAAACAATGCACAACCGCTCGTAGCGGCATTTGTTTTTTAAGAATATCCAAGGTCTCTTCTTCTGCCTGACGGCTGTGCACTACAACCGGCAGATCAGAGCTTTTTGCCAGATTAATTAAAGTAAAAAATATCTCTCTTTGATTATCATGGCTAGATAAATTGCGATAATAATCCAAGCCGCACTCGCCTACAGCCACAACCTTGTTATTTTTTATGAGGCCATCTAACTCTTTTATTACTTCTGTATCTGCGCCATCCGCATCATGCGGATGAATACCGACTGTGGCATAAACTAAATCATATTTTTGGGCTAAAACTATGGATTCCTTTGAGCCCTTAAGGCTTGAGCCGATATTAATGATATAGCCTAGGCCGCTATCTTTGGCGCGCGATATAACCTCGTCTCTGTCTTTATCGAATTCAGGAAAATCGAGATGGCAATGTGTATCTATTAACATCTCTCAAAGATAATTTATGGTTTTAAGCAGTTAGTTCGATTCGAGGGAATAATGGCATGCCTTTTTTGATATAATCTTTACTTGTCTGTTCTTCGATGGAACTCGCGGTATTGGGCATAAAAGGCTTAATTGCCGAATCAGTCTCTCTGATGACGTCAACGAGCAGCCGTATAAATGATTTTAATTCCTCGGTCTTATTTTCTTTTGCCAGATTCCAGGGTTTTTTATCTTCGATATATTTGTTGGCCAGATTTATCAGCTCCCAGATTTTCTCTAAGGCCGAGCCAAAATCAAAATCCCTGCTAGGAACCAATGCCGATTGTATAAGGCCGGGTAACTCCTTAATTTTATCCTCGATGATTTTGCCATTGGCGTCCAGGGTTCCTCTTTCCGGCACAGCGCCACTAAAATACTTCTCAATCATAGTAAGGGTGCGATAGACTAGATTACCTAAGTCATTGGCCAGGTCGCTATTAAATCTCTTTATAATCGCACTTTCGGAAAAATTTCCGTCAAGGCCAAAATGCACATCGCGTAAGAGAAAATACCTGTAAGTATCAATACCGAATTTATCCACCATATCAATAGGTGAAACGATATTGCCTACGGATTTGGACATCTTGGCATCTGAAATTAACCACCAGCCGTGAGCAAATATAGTATCAGGCTGCCTAATACCTATTGCATGTAACATTATCGGCCAATAAATAGCATGCTGCCTTAAGATGTCTTTTCCGATTAAATGTACAACAGTAACATCAGGCCCCCACCAGGCCGATACATACTTATCATTTTTATCAAACTCACCCACCGCGCTGATATAATTTATCAGGGCATCAAACCAGACATAAGTAACGTGCTTGGAACTAAAAGGCAATTCTATACCCCAGCCTAAGCGCTCTTTTGGCCGCGATATACACAGGTCGCTTAATTTATTAAGTTCTAAGAATTTCATGATTTCATTACGTCTTATTTCGGGCCTGATAAAATCTGCGTTGGCAGGATCATTAATATACTGGATAAGCCAAGGCTGGTATTTCGACATCCTGAAGAAAAAATTGGTCTCGCTGATCTGCTCTACCTGTCTTTTACAATCCGGACAGAGCTGATCAGGCACCTGAGTGACTGGCCAGAAGGTCTCGCAAGGCGCGCAATAGAAGCCTTCATACTTATCTTCATAAATATCGCCTTTTCTATATAAGATCTCTAAAAAGTTCTGCACTACTTCCATATGTTTGGCATCGGTGGTGCGGATAAATTGATTATAGGATATATCAAGTTTCTTCCAGAGGTCCCTAAATTGAACCACTACCTTATCCACGAATTCCTGTGGGCTTAGGCCTGCAGTCTCTGCCGCTTTCTGAATCTTCTGGCCATGCTCGTCGGTGCCAGTCAAAAACCATACATTTTCTTGTCCGAGATGGCTGCGCATATAACGGCTCAAGGTATCTGCCGCAGTTGTAGTATAGGAATGGCCGATATGCGGTGCAGCGTTAACGTAATAGATGGGGGTAGTGATATAAAATTTTTTCTTCATACTTTAATATAAATTAAATAATTTTATATTGATTCTAGTGATTTCCAAATGACCTGCCGGCAGGCAGGGGTTCCGGTGATTGCTTTACAGTTACAATCTCAGTAATCTGAATTTATCTCGCTTTACGGCATCCCGCTACATATTAACTATTGTGCGGGATAATCTCTGTAATCAATAGGGCGAAGCCCTACTAATATTTCACTTCGATTTGCCTATCTTTCTCAATTTCAACAACAACTGAGCGCTTAAGGGCATTTACGCTTATAACCTTGCCTTTTCCCTGAGGCGTATGCACCTGCTCTCCTTCTTTAGGCAGGCCTTTAAGTAGTTCCTTATAAGTCGAATATTCATAAGACAAACAGCACATAAGCCTGCCGCATAAACCTGAAATCTTGGGCGGGTTTAAAGGCAAGGCCTGGTCTTTGGCCATGCGTATGGTGACCGGCTCAAAATTCTTTAGGAATTTAGAACAGCACAGGGGCCTGCCGCAGGGGCCAAAGCCGCCGAATAATTTGGCCTCATCCCTTACGCCGATCTGCCTTAACTCAATCCTTGACTTAAATATCCGGGCCAGATCCTTGACTAATTCCCTAAAATCTATTCTTCCCTCCGCAGTAAAATAAAAGATAATTTTTGAACCGTCAAAAGAATACTCTGCCTCCACCAATTTCATTTCCAGTTTGCGTTCCCCGATCTTTTTCTGGCAGGTTGCGAAGGCGTCTTTGGCCTTCTGGATGTTATCCTGTATCTGCTTTAGATCCTGGCTATTTACAATCCGCACAATCTTTCGGGGTAGCTCTTCGATCTTGTCTTCAACAACAGCCTCTATTTCCGAAACCACCTGGGCATAATCGATACCGCGTTCTGCCTCTACTATCAGGTAGTCTCCGATTTTAAGGGCCATCCCAGAGGCAATATAATAAAAAGTCGGTCCTGACTCTCTTAATCTAGCTAATACCAGCTCTTTCATAGATATCTTCCTCCGGCGACATCCTCAAACTCAACCAATTAAGCGCCATTTTAAAATTAATATTTTGCTCGATATAATTATTCAAACTAAAAGTATCAGAAATTATCTGCTCTAAACTCTCTTTAGAATACTTGTCTTTTAAAGAAGACAGGACCTGTATTTTATCTATATTTATTAAATGATCCAGGCTTAATCCTATTTTAAGCAGCAGGAGATCCCGAAAAATGCTTACCAATAACTTTAACAAATCCCTGGCTTTTTCCTTATCCCTAAAATCATCTAATAAGCCCTCAAGGTTTAACGAGCGCGGCCTTAGCACAAATCCAATAATTTTATCCCTGTAATACAGGAATTTCGTATCCATATACTTGTTGGCCTCTTTAAGGCTCCCCTCGGAGAAATAGGCTAAAAAATGCGCATACCTTTCTTCTGTGAGGTGTTTTCGCTTAATGACCTCTTTTAATTTTTCCGGTCCTAACGCAGAAAACCGCAACCTTTGGCAACGGGAAATAATAGTAGCAAAAAGCAAATCTATCCGCGAGGTAATTAATATTATTATGGCATCTTTTGTAGGCTCTTCAATGGCCTTTAGAAGCCCGTTTTGCGCCTCATCGGTCAGGCAATGTGCGTCAGAAATGATAAAAACATTTTTCCTGGCCTCAAAAGGCCTTAAATTAATTGCCCTTCCTAAATTTCTAACCGCTTCTATGCTAATAAACCCTGTCAGGTCCGGTCCTATAAAATGAATGTCAGGGTGGTTATTATTATTTATTTTGATGCAAGAACTGCAGTGATCGCAGGCATCATATTGATTGTCCTGACAATTCAATAACTTAGCGAAATTTCTGGCTAATTCTAATTTTCCTATTGCCTGGGGCCCGTAAAATAGATAGCTCTGATAAATCCTATCATTTTTATAAGCCCCAAGAAGGTAATTAATGATTTTATCCTGTCCGACTATATCTTGAAACGACATAATAATTTTTCTACAATGATCTGTATCTTATCCTGGGTTTTGGATTTTCGGTCATCAACTTCAACCACCTTTATGCGCCGGGGATTTTCTCCGGCTAGTTTTGAATATCCTAATCTTACTTTTCTATGGAAAAAAAACGATTTTTCTTCCATACGATCTTTAGTCCTGCCTGCCCGCCTAAGGCCCTCTTTAGCCTCAAGGTCTAATAGGATGGTTAAGTCTGGCGTTATTCCCATAGTAATGATCTTGCCCATCTCTTTTATGAATGAAACGCTTAAACCCCCGCCATAACCCTGATAGGCAATTGTCGAATCTAAGAATCTGTCGCAGATTACAATCTTGCCTTTTTTTAATGCCGGTATGATTTTTTCCTTTAAAACTTGAGCGCGGGCGGCCATACAAAGCAGCATCTCGACAGCCACCGCCATCTCAATATTTTTTTTATCCAGTAACATCTTTCTGATTTGCTCTCCGATATGCGTACTTCCCGGCTCGCGAAGAAGCACTACCGGATAGCCTTTATTTTTTAAATACCGGGAGAGTAATTTTATATGCGTGCTTTTTCCGCTGCCCTCCGCGCCTTCAAAAGTAATGAATTTACCTTTCATAGTATATTTAACTTAAAAATGATTGCCTTGATTCCAGTGATTTTTAGAAATGATTACAGTGATTTTTTAAAAAAGATTGGTCTGCGTATTCATTCAACTAGACGTCATAGTTTCCGACGCCATGTTGTAGTTCCATCTTTATTATCTTCCAAGATGATATTATTCCCCTCTAATTCAGTTCTAATTTTATCTGCTAACTCGAAATCCTTATTTTTTTTGGCCTCATTTCTCTTTAAAATTAAATCCTCAATTTCTTCATTTAAATACTCGCCCATTTCCGAGGCAACATTTAGGTTCAAACCAAGAATGTGAGCAATCTCAGGAAGAAAAATATAACAACTAAAATACAGCCGCTCTAAATTTATTGCTTTATTAGTTAATTGAGGATATTCTGTGATTACTATATTTGTTCGTGTTATTAGTTCTTGCAATACTGCTAAAGCCTGCGGCATATTAAAATCATCGTCCATAGAATCTTCAAATCGAGAACGTATGTCTTCAAAAGCTTTATCATTTTTAGCTTTTTCTACTATTTGCTCTTTTGTTCTAACATCGAGCTCTGTAAAAATTCTATTAACTTTATTTAGCATTATAAATAATCTCTCATTAACCTTTATTGCTAAATCAATGTTTGCCTCGGTATAATCGACAGGATGACTATAATGAGTAGAGAGGAAAAAAAACTTTAAAATGTTTGCATGTTTATATTTTTTTATAAAATCCTTTACGGTAACAAAATTCCCCAAGGATTTTGCCATCTTTTTGGCGTTTATGGTCAGGAGGCCGTGATGTATCCAGTATCTGGCAAAGGGTTTTCCGGATAAGGCCTCAGCCTGGGCAATCTCATTTTCATGGTGCGGAAAAATCAGGTCTCTTCCTCCGGCATGTATATCGAGTGTATCTGTTTTTAAAAATTTCTGGCTCATTACAGAACATTCAATATGCCATCCCGGCCTGCCTTTTCCCCAGGGACTATCCCAGGAAGGCTCATTTTCTTTAGAGGCCTTCCATAAGGCAAAATCCAGAGGATCCTGTTTTGTCTCATCCGGTTCTTTGCGCACGCCGCTTAGCATCTCTTCAATGCCTTGGCCGGATAATTTTCCATAGTCTTTGAATTTGCGCACGCTAAAATATACGCCGCTTCCCGTTACATAGGCATAACCCTTGTCGATTAAGCCCTGGATATGGCCAATCATATCCTTGATATTTTCGGTTGCCCGCGGCTCAAAATCCGCCTTAAGAAGGCCCAGCAGCTTTAAATCCTTATAATAACTATCAATATATTTTTTTGCCAGATCTTTCCAGTCAACCTTAAGCTCATTAGCCCGGTTTATTATCTTGTCGTCTATATCTGTGATATTACGCACAAAATTGACCTTGAATTTCCTATATTCTAAATATCTCCTGATAACATCAAAAATATAGAGACTCCTGGCATGGCCGATATGGCATTCATCGTAGACAGTCACTCCGCAGGTATAGATATTGACCTTGGGGGGCTTTAAAGGCTCGAAAGATTCTTTTTTGCGGGAAAGGGAATTATATATATAAAGCGTCATTATAGAAAGTTAATTTCCAATATCTAATAAATACCAATAATACCAATGAATGTCCAATTTCCAATAGCCAAATAGATAAATTGGACATTGGGATTTCATTGGGATTTGGTAGTTATTGGCCCATTCGACTTTGCTCAGGGCCAATCCTGAGCCTGTCGAAGGATTGGTAATTATTGGGATTTTCTCTTCTCTAGGCCTTCAATTCTTCTCTGCAGCTCTTCGATGGACTGCATTATCGGGTCAAGTACATGGATATGGTCTAAGCTAATGTCGATTTTTTTACCGTCCTGTTTCGTAATTCTTCCCGGGACGCCCACAACCGTGGAATTGGCGGGGATATCCTTAATTACCACGGCATTTGCTCCAATATAAGAATTGTCACCTATGGTGATATTGCCTAAAATCTTTGCGCCTGTACCCACAACAATATTACTGCCTAAGGTCGGGTGCCTTTTACCTTTTTCTTTACCCGTACCGCCTAAGGTTACTCCCTGATATAAAGTAACATTGTCCCCGATAATCGCGGTTTCGCCGATCACTACGCCCATACCATGGTCGATAAAAAGGCTTTTACCGATAGTTGCTCCGGGATGTATCTCGATGCCGGTAAGAAACCTCCACATCTGCGAGATTAAGCGCGGCAAAATCGGAATCTTTAAAAGCCACAACCAGTGCGCAACGCGATGAGAGATAAGCGCATGCAGTCCCTGGTAAAACAACAATACCTCAAGGTATCTTGCTGCCGGATCCCGCTCCAGGGCAGCCATAATCTCTTTTTTAAACAACACGGTAATGATTAAATAATAAACCAGCAACAATAAAAATAATGTTAATAATATCATAGATATGTAGACCATTTTATTCTCCTTCAATAAGCCCGCCATTAATTAGTGGCGGGCGAAGTAAATATCTATGGCCTTACGGCCATAGCATTCAAATCAAAATTCAAGTTCCACTTGTCCGCTGTCTTCTCTCCCCTGATGTTCAATGTATCTCTGTATCACTACTTCATCTATTCCTACTGTTGAGGCG
>JAZDFF010000032.1:0-2514 GCA_043808095.1 Candidatus Omnitrophota bacterium | reverse complement strand
AAGGACGCATATATTCGGCTTGTGGTTACGCGCGGCGAAGGGGATCTGGGTCTTGACCCGCGTAAATGCGAAGGAAAAGCTACAATCATCATAATTGCGGATAAAATAGCCTTATACCCCGAGAAATTCTATAAAAAAGGTTTAGAAATTATTACCGTGCCCACTATAAGAAATCTTCCCGAGGCACTGAATCCGCAGATAAAGTCCTTAAACTACCTGAATAATATCCTAGCAAAGATTGAGGCCGCAAATATGGGTTATGAAGAGGCGATTATGCTGGATTCGTTAGGCTACGTCGCAGAATGCACAGGCGATAACATTTTTATTGCCAAGTCCAATCATCTCTATACGCCTCCGCAATGCATGGGGACTTTAAGAGGAATTACGCGCGATACGGTTTTAGAAATCGCCCGTAAAGCTAAGATTCCTGTACATGAACATGTGCTTACGCGCCACGAAGTGTATATTTCTGATGAATGTTTTTTAACCGGTACGGCTGCAGAGATTATACCGGTGGTAAAAGTCGATGGCCGCGTTATCGGCGACGGTAAACCCGGCAAGCTTACCCTGAATTTGATGAGGAAGTTTAAAGAGCTGACTGAAAAAGAAGGGACAAAGTATTAAAGGAGAAAATAATGCTTTGCGACATTTGCGGTAAAAATCCTGCAACCGTGCATTTGACTGAAATCATCGATGACCAAATGAACGAACTTCATCTTTGTGAACAGTGCGCTCACCAGAAGAGTTTACAGATGGACCAACAGTTCGGCCTGAGCGACCTTTTAGGAGGTCTGGCTGAGTTTGAGAAACCCACTAAAGAAAAAGAAGCCACTGTTGCTATTAAATGCACAAATTGCGGGCTTACCTATGCGGACTTCAAGAAAATCGGTCGGCTCGGGTGCAGCGAATGTTACAATACATTCAAAAAATACCTCGGCCCCCTATTAAAGAAGATCCATGGTTCAATTATCCATTTTGGCAAGTCTCCGTTTAAGGTTGCCAGGGTCTTGGACAAAAGAGGAGATTTGCAGGCATTGCGTAATCAACTCCAGAAGGCAATTGAAACCGAGGCATTTGAGGAGGCAGCCAGGATTCGCGATCAAATAAAAGAGTTAGAAAAAAAACAATCGCAAAATAATAACGAGCCAAAGAAAAAGGAATGAAACTAGACGATCTTATAACTCATAGCAGCGAATGGTTAAAAGGCGCAGGCCCCAATTCCGATATTGTTATTTCCAGCCGTATACGCTTAGCCAGAAACTTGGAGAAAATTCCTTTTCCGCACTGGGCAAATAAAAAACAAAGCGAGCAGGTGCTCAATACAATTATAGAGGCGGTGAGTAAAGTAGATTATCTTAAGTCTACCGCGACCTTTAATTTAGCAGATCTAGACAGCTTAGATAAACAGTTCTTAATTGAAAGGCACCTGATGTCTTATGAACATGGCCAGAGATCAGATCACAAGGCAGTCATAATTGATACCGAGGAGATATTATCGATAATGATTAATGAAGAAGACCATATCAGGATGCAGGTGATGCAGTCGGGTTTTAATCTCTTCGAGGCCTGGAATATTATTAATAGGATAGATGATTATCTGGCAAAAGAGCTGAATTTTGCTTTTTTGGCAGATTGGGGTTATCTTACTGCCTGCCCTACAAATACCGGTACGGGCATGCGCGGTTCAGTGATGTTGCATCTACCGGCATTGGTAATGACAACTCAGATTAATCGGGTCCTCGCTGCTATTTCCAAGTTAAGTTTTACTACGCGCGGCCTATACGGTGAAGGCACACAAGCAACAGGCAATTTTTTCCAGGTATCGAATCAGGTTTCCTTAGGCCATAGCGAAGACGATATCATTGAGAATATCAATGGCTTGATCAGGCAGATTGTCGAACAGGAGAACCAGGCAAGAGAGACGATGTTATCCCGCAATAGGGCGGTGCTAGAGGATAGAATCAACCGC
Organism: Candidatus Omnitrophota bacterium; assembly: GCA_043808095.1. Classification (GTDB taxonomy): domain Bacteria; phylum Omnitrophota; class Gorgyraeia; order JAZDFF01; family JAZDFF01; genus JAZDFF01. The sequence goes on along the minus strand of JAZDFF010000032.1, from coordinate 545 downwards.
GGTTTCGGAATACTGAAGAGCGCGCATATTATAACGAGCCAGGAGACTCTTGAGTTGTTATCCATGGTAAGACTGGGTTGCGACCTGGGGATGATTAAGGACCTGGACCGCCGTACAATAAATGAGTTATTTATTACCACTCAGCCGGCACATCTGCAGAAACTGGAGAGTCAAAAACTCTCCAGTCAGGAAAGGGATGTGAAAAGGGCGCAGTTGATCAGAAATAAATTGCTAAAAGAATAATAGGAACCGGAAACTAAATCTGGTTTCCTTTAACCAACAATGTCAGGAGGGTGAGGATGTTTAATCGATTTACCGAGAGAGCCAGAAAAGTAATTATCTTAGCCAAGGAAGAGGCAAGGCGTTTCAATCATGATTATATCGGAACAGAGCATATATTGTTAGGCTTAGTCCGTGAAGGCGAAGGCGTAGCCGCGAGCGTATTACAGAAGTTAGGTGTTTCTTTAGAAAAGATACGCCTGGAGATTGAAAAATTAGTGCAGCCCGGCCCTACCACACAGATTATCGGAGATATACCATTTACC